>DATDDB010000036.1:0-2256 GCA_036524005.1 Gallionellaceae bacterium
GAAATCGACGGTAGCCGTGGCAATGACAATGGCATCTGCCGCCCGGCTAGTGTTGATGTGCACCATGCCATGGGCATCCGCATCCCACTGGCTCACCAGCACCGGCCGCCCGGTGAGCGCCTGCATCGTGGCAGGCGTGATGAAATGGCATGCCGCCTCCGTCATCGCCACTTGCACCTCGAAGCCCTGCTTCACCAGCAGGCGCGCCAGTTCAGCCGCCTTGTAGGCGGCAATGCCGCCGGTCAGGCCGAGCACGATGCGATTTTTCCCGTTTTGTTCCATGCCCTGCATCTTACAAGAAAGCGGGGGGATTATTAGCGCGATTTCTTTGCGGCCAGATACACAACCGTCAGCCCGGCGATCGCGGAAACCGCTATTGCCGCGCCGGCCATGGGCTGGCCATTGACCGCAACCCAGGAGCCGCCCAGGATGCCGGCCGCCCCGATGAGCAGCGCAAGAAACTGCCCGAGCAGGCGTTCCAGCAGGATGAAGCCATTCACGCGCGCGGTTTCCTCCCGCCGATGCTCCGCTTCAATCTGGGTTTGCCGGATGACCCAGTCAACCGCATCCGGCTTGATGGCATGCAGACGCTCCAACTGGTCCACGGGAAGAAGCGGCATGTCGGCGCCTTGTTCCGGCAACGCGGGCGCGCCCCTGCTGCGCCGCGCAGGCTTGGCGGCGCTGCTCGTGGCGCGGGAACTGGAGGCGGGCTTCTTGGCGCTGCTGCTTCTGGCGCCGCTCTTCTTGGCTGTGGGTTGCCGTGCTGTCATGCGGTTCTATTGCCTGAATTGTTCGTTTAGATCATCGCCTATGCTCTTTGCATCGTGCCGCAGAGCCGCGGCATCCTTGCGAAAAGCCTGCGGTGACGGCAGGACATACGAGCGGCTCGAAGCCAGGACCAAGGCTTGCCCGAGGCCGGCTGCAACTTCCGCCAGTATCTTTTTGAGAAGCTTCTTCATCGGCCTGCATGGTACTGCTTAAATCAGGTTTAAGGAAGACGGGATGGCGGGACCGAATCAGCTGCCATGAAGAGCCGGATTGCAGCGGCTCAGGCCATGGCCAACCCTGGGTAATGCGTTTTGCCCGGGCTTGTTCCATAATGCCAGGCAACTTAACAATGGGGGTTGTTATGGCGATTACCGACTGGCCCGAGGGCGAGCGACCGCGCGAGAAACTGCTCCAGCGCGGCGCGTCTTCTCTTTCCGATGCCGAACTGCTGGCGATTTTCCTGCGCACCGGGGTAGTGGGCAAAAGCGCGGTGGATCTGGCGCGCGAACTGGTTGCGCATTTCGGCAGCCTGACGCAGCTATTCGCCGCCGGCGAAAAGGAATTCTGCGCCCTTCACGGCATGGGGCAGGCCAAGTATGTGCAGCTGCAGGCGGTGCTGGAAATGGCGCGGCGCGCGCTGCACGAGGAGCTGGAAACAGGCAGCGCACTCAATTCGCCGCATTCGGTGCGCGATTACCTGCGCCTGCTGCTGCGCGGCCGCATGCAGGAGGTGTTCATGGCGATCTTTCTCGATGCGCAGCATCGCGTGATCGCCAGCGAGGAACTGTTTCACGGCACGCTGACGCAGACCAGCGTGTATCCGCGCGAGGTGGTGAAGCGGGCGCTGCACCACAATGCGGCAGCGGTGATCTTTGCGCACAACCATCCTTCGGGAGTGGCCGAGCCCAGCGAGTCGGACCGTTTGCTGACGGATGCGCTAAAGAGCTCGCTGCAACTGGTCGATGTGCGGGTATTGGATCATTTCATTGTGGCGGGCGCGGGCTGTCTGTCGTTTGCGGAAAAAGGCATGCTTTGAAGGACTGTATGGCAACGGGAACTGGAATGGCAACTGAGTTGAAAAGAGACAATCCGATCGAGGCGACGGTGGTGAGTGTGATCATCCGCGACTTCATTCATCTGACCGAGCGTCTTTCCGCGTCCAGCCTGACCGATCTGATGCGCGACTACTATGAAAAGGTCTGTGTCCAGGTCGAACAGCAGCATGGTGTGCTGACTTCGATCAGCAATCACAGCATGGTGGTGACGTTTGCCAAAGTGGCGGGCGAAGACGGGCATGCTCGCCGGGCGCTGCGTTGCGCGCTGGCCATCGCGATGATTGCCTACCAGACGCGGTTCTGGATACGGCAGGCCTTTCCGGAACAGGGGCTGGAGAAGTTCGGCGTCGGCATCGGTATTCACAGCGGCGAACTCGTGCTCGCCGAATTCGGCCTGGCTCCCCAGATACAGCAGGTTGCAAACGGGCACGCG
>DATDDB010000037.1:0-20281 GCA_036524005.1 Gallionellaceae bacterium
CCTTTTTCGGGTTGACGCCTGCGACGAAGCAATTGGCCCCGTTGGCATAGGCCTTGCAGGCCACGGTGTGGAACTGGCCGACCTTGCCGGTCATGCCCTGGGTCATCACTCTTGTGTTCTTGTCTATCAGTATGGACATGATTATTTACCCCTAGCGGCCTGAACAACTTTTTGGGCCGCATCCGCCATGTCGTTGCCGGAAATGATGGGCAGGCCGGATTCGGCCAGGATCTTCTTGCCCAGGTCGACATTGGTGCCCTCCAGGCGCACCACCAGCGGCACGGTGAGGTGCACTTCGCGCGCCGCGGCCACCACGCCCTCGGCGATGACATCGCACTTCATGATGCCGCCGAAGATGTTGACCAGGATGGCGCGCAGCTTGGGGTTCTTCAGCATCAATTTAAATGCCTCGGTGACCTTTTCCTTGCTGGCGCCGCCGCCCACGTCGAGAAAGTTCGCCGGGCTGCCGCCATAGAGCTTGATGATGTCCATCGTCGCCATCGCCAGCCCCGCGCCATTCACCAGGCAGCCGATGTCGCCGTCGAGCGAGATGTAGCTGAGCTCGAACTTCGACGCCTCGATTTCCGCCGGGTCTTCCTCGTCCAGGTCGCGATAGGCCACGATCTCGGGGTGGCGGTACAGCGCATTGCTGTCGAAGTTGAATTTCGCGTCCAGCGCGATGAGGCGGTTGTCCGCCGTCAATACTAAGGGATTGATCTCGGCCAGCATGGCATCCTTCTCCACGAAGGCGCGGTACAGGCCATTCAAAACGGTGCGCGCCTGATCGAACGCCGCATCAGGCACACCAATCGCGCGCGCCACCGTGTCCATTTCCACATCCTTCAGCCCGGTGCCGGGGTCCACCCACACCTTGTGGATCTTCTCCGGCGTGTGTGCCGCCACTTCCTCGATCTCCATGCCGCCCTCGCTGCTGGCGAGCAGCGCAACGCGCTGCCTGGCGCGGTCGATCACCATGCCGAGATAGAATTCCTTGGCGATGGCAGCGCCTTCCTCGATCAGCAAGCGGCGCACCTTCTGGCCTTCCGGGCCGGTCTGGTGTGTCTTGAGCTGCATGCCCAGAATGGCTTGCGCTGCGGCGCGCACTTCGTCCAGCGACTTCGCCACCTTCACCCCGCCGCCCTTGCCGCGCCCGCCCGCATGGATCTGCGCCTTCACCACCCACACGCTGCCGCCAAGCGCGCGCGCGGCTTCCACCGCGTCCTCAACGCTGAAGCACGCCTTGCCGCGCGGGGTGGGCACGCCGAATTCGCGCAGGATTTCCTTGCCCTGATACTCGTGAATTTTCATTTTTCCGACTCTGCAATAATGCTGCGCGCAAAACCCTGCGCGCAACGCAGTCGAATTTTACCGGACTATCGCCTCCCACGCGGGAAATTCTGCGCGCGTGAGGTAAAATCAGCCATCTTTCATCTCAGGAGTAAGTCATGAAACTGCTCGGCAGCGCCACCAGTCCCTATGCGCGCAAGGTGCGCCTCGTGATGCTGGAAAAGAACATCCCGCACCAATTCCTGAACGACCCGCCGCGCGAGCCGGGCAGCCTGTCGGCGCGCGTGAACCCGCTGGCGCGCATCCCCGCGCTGGTCCTGGACGACGAGACCTGCGTGTTCGATTCGCCGGTGATCGCGGAATACGCCGATACGCTGAACGACACGCCCATCCTGATCCCGCGCAACGACGCCCTGGCGCGCATGAAGGTAAAGCGCTGGGAGGCGCTGGCGGACGGCATCATCGATTCTGCCGTGGTGGTGCGCACCGAGAGCCTGCGCCCCGCCGAAAAACAGGACGCGGAAATCACCCAGCGCCACAACAACGCGATCACCCACGCGCTGGCCTTCGCCGCGAAAGAACTGGGCAGCCGCGAGTGGTGCGAGGGCAATGCCCTCTCGCTGGCCGACCTCGCTCTGGTGAGCGCCCTGCTCTACCTTGACCTGCGCCAGCCAGGCCGCGACTGGCGCGGCGCCCACCCCAACCTTGGCGCGTGGTGCGCGCGCATGAGCGAGCGCCCCAGCGTGAAGGCGACGCTGTAGGTTTTTCCGGGAGCGCGCATGACCACCCGTTTCCTGCGCATAGCGGTATTCATCACCTTGGTGCTGCTGGTTTATGGCAGCATGAATCTCTACGCCCTGGGCAAGATCGGGCTGTCCTTGCCGGGCATCCCTGCCATTGCGCTCTGGCTGTGGGGCATCGCGATGGTGTTTGCCCCCCTGACCACCCGTTTCCTGCGCCACCGCCACTGGCATCGCGCGGAATCGGTGCTGTCCTGGGTGGCGTTCGTCTGGATGGGCCTGCTGTTCCTGTTCTGCTGCCTGGCGCTGGTCTTCGACCTGGCCCATGTGCTGGTCAACCTTTCCGGGTTCGATTGGCCGTTGAGCGCCCGGACCGAGCTTTCCTGGACCGGCCTGCCCGCGCTCGCCCTGACCGGCTACGGTTTTATCGAGGCCAACCTCATCAAGGTCGAGCACCTGCACATCATGACACCCAAGCTGGCGGCGGGGCGCATCACCTTCGCGCAGGTTTCCGACATGCACCTGGGAGCGATGCTGGGCAAAAAATTCATGGACCGCGTCACGGCCAAATTGCGCGAAATCAACCCCGACGCAATCCTCGCCACCGGCGACATCGTGGACGGCAGGAGCGAGGCGCTGCATGCGCTCACCGGGCATTTCCGCATGCTGAGCCCGCCCAGGGGGGCCTACGCCATCCTCGGCAACCATGAATATTTCGTTGGGCTGGATAACTCGCTGCGTTTTTTCGAAAACGCGCACTTCACCGTGCTGCGCGGCGAGACCGCAAACGTCGGCGGCGTCATCGTGGCGGGACTGGACGACCACAGCCTGGGCGAGCAGGCGCGCAGTATAAGCGCCGAATCGCGCGCCGCGCTCAAGGCCGCGCAGGACAGCAGCTACATCATCCTGCTCAAGCACCAGCCGCTGGTGGATGACGACATCCCTTTCGACCTGCAGCTGTCCGGCCACCTGCACGGCGGGCAGATATTCCCGTTCGGCTTTTTCTCCAGGCTGTTTTATGGCGTGCGCGCCGGGCTGGTGCGCCTGGACAACGGCCGCCTGCTCTACATCAACCGCGGCACGGGCACCTGGGGGCCGCCGATCCGCCTGTTCGCCCCGCCCGAGATCACGCTGATCACGATCGAGAGCGAACCGGGGCGTCAGCCGGAGTGAGTATGCCGTGCGGGGCTATGCCGAACCCAGCTCGGAGGTGCAATGCGGGCAGCGCGTGGCCTTGAGCGGAATGACCGAATAGCACTTGGGGCATTCGCGCGTATCGGGCGCGGGGGGCGGCGCCTCCAGCTTGCGCTTCATGCGGTTCATCTGCTTGACCACCATGAACACCACGAAGGCCACGATGATGAAATCCACCACCGTGTTGATGAACGCGCCATAGCGGATGGTCACCGCCTCCGCGGTGGCGCTCTTGGCCAGCAGCGTGATGGACAGGTTGGAAAAATCCACGTTGCCCAGGATCCAGCCGATGGGCGGCATGAACACGTCCTTGACCAGCGAGCTGACGATCTGGCCGAAGGCGCTGCCGATGATGATGCCCGCGGCCATGTCCATTACGTTGCCGCGCATGGCGAATTCCTTGAACTCTCTCAGCATTCCCATGTTGTTCTCCTTGGCGATGCGGGAATAATTGAAAATCCAGCCTGCCCGAACGGGCACCGCAAAGCAATGGGGTGAATTGCTTAGGGAGAGTTGTGCTCAGCGATAGGCGATCACAAACAGGCGCCGGAACGGAAACAGCACCTTGCCGTCCCGCTGCGGCGGATAGGCCTGCGCCACGCGCGCCCTGAGCTGCGCGACAAAGCGCTGCCGCTCGGCTTCCGTGCCGAGCGCCTCCAGGAAGGGGCGCACTGATGTGCCGCGCACCCACTGCATGATCGCCTCGTGGTCCTGCATCACGTGGCAGTACTCGGTCTCCCAGATGTCGAGCCTGGCGGCAAGCCCTGCCAGCAGGTCGTAATAGAATCCCGGGCGTTCCAGGGTGAAGCCCTCCCGGGCATCATTCATCCTATGCGACCACTCCGGCTCGGCGGCCACTTCCAGCACCAGCTGGTGAATGATGGAATAGGCGCGCGCCGGCATCTGGAAGGCCAGCGCGCCGGAGGGCTTGACCCGCCCGAGCAGCCCCGGAATCAGCCGTGCGTGATCGGGTATCCACTGCAGCACGGCATTGGAAAACACCAGGTCAAACACCGAGCCTGTGCTTGCCTGCCATGAGGCCGCGTCGGCCAGCACCCATTCCTGCTCAGGCTGGCTTAGCCTGGCTGCGCTTATCATCTCCGGCGAACTGTCCAGCCCGGTCACCCGCGCATCCGGCCAGCGCTGGCGCAGGATGGCGGTGCTGTTCCCCGGCCCGCAGCCGATGTCTATGATCTGCGCAGGGTGGGCGAGGTTCACGCGCGTAACCAGGTCTATCGCCGGTTGCGTGCGCTCGTCGCCGAATTGCAGGTAAAGTTTAGGGTCCCAGGCAGGCATGGCGGCTCCGGATCAGTTTGTCCGGCATCATCATGCGCGACAAATCCCGATCGGACAAGCGTCGCTTGTCAAAGCACCCGGTTTCGTGTTGAGTCTTACGTGCGCTGCCCGGCACCGTCGTGCACGTCCCGGTCCGCCCATTTGGTGCTGACGGCCATGTTTTTCCGCACCAGTTCGCCGTAATCGCGGTCGTCGCCCTTGATATGGTTGGCCAGCCAGGTTTGCAGCATGAACAGCAGTTCTTTGGTGACATCCTCGCCGCCCTTGTGGCGCTCGCGGAAGCTGGCAATCCTCTTGATGAATATGGCATGGGCGTGCTTGTGCGCTTTGGCGTAGCGATAGCCCACCCTTTCCTGCAGCCCTTCCTCGAACTGGAAATGGGTGAGGGTGTAGTCCACCAGCCCCTGCAGGACAAACGTGATATAGCCGCTGTTTCCCAGCTCGTTCGCCCTTTCCAGGTCGTTGATGTAATCAACGATGCGCCTGTGCTGCTCGTCTATGACGGGAATGCCCAGGTCGTACTCCGGCAACCACTGCATTTTGCCCCCCTTTTCAGGAAAATTTCCGCGCCTCAGAGCACGCGGTCTCCGTAGTGTCGTTCGAGTCCCTCAAGCGCGCTGTCGAGTGGCTGCGGCAGGAGACAGCGCGCCACGGCAAAATTGCCGGTGGATTCGCCGTAAAACAGTTCGCCCAGGTAGGATACGCTGAGCGCATCGCGCAACTCGCCGCCGCCGTTGTTTAGCAGCGCCATGACAAAGGCAAAATGGCGGGATAGCGCATCCCAGTCGCCTTTGGCGATGGCGTCGCGGCTGGCCAATTTCAGCACGCCCACTTCCAGGTGCAGGATGCTGAAATCACTTTCATCGATGAGATCCGCCACTTCCGGGAAATACAGGGCGAGGTAGCAGGCGAAACGCGATTTCGCCCCGCGCGCCTGGGGTTTGAGGCAAAGTATCTTGTGCAGGTCGCGAAAGGATTGGTAATCGAGCTGGAAGCGGGGCAAGGCGGCATCCGCCATGTGTCCCATGTCGGCAAGTGATAGGGAATTCCCGGTTTGCGCTCGGCTGATCATTGCCACACCTGACCACGAATTGCGATGTTGTTGATTCTACGTGGCGAAATACCATGCGGTAAATATGCCTGACGGCCTAAGTATATTTACGCAGATGCACTTAACTATTTATATAGTAAGGCATAAGTGTAAATACTTATGCAGGGCGCATGTATTGTGGTGCGTCGAGCGTTGCAGCGAGGTGGATGAGACCAGGAGGGAGAGGAATTTCAGCGCACCAGCCCGGAAACCCAGCGCCCATACAGGCGCCGCGCCACCTCGTGGAGCGGCGGCAGCTTTTCCGCCACCTGCGCCATGATCGCATCGGCGCTCTGCACTGCGGGGCTGCTGGCGCTGTCCCGGATTTCACCCGCGCCGTGTTCGCACCAGGTGTTGATCATGGGTGTGGTAATTTCGATGTGGCATTGCAGCGCCAGGTGCTTGCCCACCGCAAAGGCCTGGTTGGCGCAATGCGGGCTGGACAGCAAATGCGCGGCGCCGACCGGCAGATTGAATGTCTCCCCGTGCCAGTGGAAGGCATCGAATGTGCCCACGCTGCCGAACCAGGAACGTGCCGTGTCGTTGTCCTCGACCGTTACGCGGCCCCAGCCGATTTCCTTGTAATGGTTGCGCACCACCGAGGCGCCCAGCGCACGGGCCATGAGCTGCCCTCCCAGGCAATGGCCCAGCACGGGAATATCCTGCCCCACTGCTTCCCCGATCAGCTCCAGTTCCAGTGGAATCCAGGACAGGTCGTCGTTCACGCTCATCGGCCCGCCCATGAACACCAGGCCGGAATAATCGCAGGCCTCATCGGGCACGGAATCGCCCGCGTCCACGCGGACGAGGCGCCAGGGTATGGATTGTTCGTCGAGAAAGTCGGCCAGAAAACCCGGGCCCTCAGTTGGGAAGTGGCGGAAGATGGCAACGGGTTTCATGGTTCATCCGGTAAGGGATCAGTGCGTAAGGACAAGCGTAGCACACGCTTTGCGAACCGTGGTATTGCCTTTCTTTACCCTTCTTTGGTTTTGTCGTAGGCGGAGTGACAACAAGCCGCAAAGCGGCTTGTTGCGGCGCAGGCTAACTTGCCCTGCAAGTTAAGCTTGGCGGCAGCCAAGCGGCCGGAGCCAATATGGATGGACTCAAAATTTTGGCTCCGGCATAACATTGGCCTTGCGGCCAATGTGAGCCTCCACCGAAATATTGAATTGCTAAGCGTCCCGCCTAGCTCTTCGACTTATCTCGTTCGATGAGTGCGTAGGCAGAATGGTTATGTATTGATTCAAAATTTTCCGACTCGACGATATACGCCTCGATGCGGTCGTCCGCGTTCAGTGCCGAGGCGACATCGCGCACCATGTCCTCGACGAACTTGGGATTGTCGTACGCGCGCTCGGTGACGAATTTTTCGTCCGGTCGCTTGAGCAGGCCGAACAGTTCGCACGAGGCCTGTTCCTCGGCAAAGCGCACCACCTCTTCTATCCACACCGATTTGCGCATGCGCACGGTGATGGTGACATGCGAGCGCTGGTTGTGCGCACCGCGCTCGGAGATGTTCTTGGAGCATGGGCACAGGCTGGTGACCGGAACCTGCACGCGCATGGTGAAGCGGTAATCGCCGTTGTTGACCTCGCCGATGAAGGTGACTTCGTAATCCAGCAGGCTCTGCACGCCGGAGATCGGCGCAGTCTTGTTGACGAAATAGGGGAAGGTCATTTCGATATGGCCCGATTTCGCCTCCAGCTTCTGCACCATCTCGCGCAGGATGCTCTCGAAGGATTCCACCGAGATTTCGCGTCCGTGCTGGTTGAGGATCTCCACGAAGCGCGACATGTGCGTGCCCTTGAAATCGTGCGGCAGGTACACGTACATGTTGAACATGGCGATGGTGTGCTGCACCCCCACGCTCTTGTCGCGCACCACCACGGGATGGCGGATGCCCTTGATGCCCACCTTGTTGATGGCGAGGTGGCGCGTGTCGGCGTAGTTCTGCACGTCCGGGATGGCGGCGATTTGTTTGGGTGTCATGGCTGGTTTTTCCTGAAAATCACGCAACTCCCGGCAGGGAGAACAGCACCATAATAGCCTATATTATTACTCGGGTATAGCCCGGCGTATGGATGCGGCAATGCCCTCCGCATCCAGCCCGCACAGCTTGAGCAGCTGGCCGTGTTCGCCCTGCTCGATGAAGCGGTCCGGCAGGCCCAGGTGCAGCAGCGGCACGTTCACCCCATGCCGGCTCAGGCATTCGGCCACCGCGCTGCCCGCGCCGCCCTGGATGGTGTTTTCCTCCAGCGTGACCAGCAGTGCGTGTTCGCGCGCCAGCTGCAGGACCAGTTCCTCGTCCAGCGGCTTGATGAAGCGCATGTTGGCCACGCTCGCATCGAGCCGCTCCGCGGCCTGGAGCGCTGGCGCCAGCAGCGCGCCGAAGGAAAGGATGGCAACTTTCCGGCCCGTGCGGCGCAGCTCGCCCTTGCCCACCGGCAGGGGTTCAAGGCCAGGCTGGACTGCCACGCCCGGGCCGGTGCCGCGCGGATAGCGCACCGCGCTCGGCCCTTTCACCTGGTAGGCAGTGGAGAACATCTTGCGGCATTCGTCCTCGTCGGCGGGCGCCATCACCGTCATGTTGGGGATGCAGCGCAGGTAGCTCAGGTCGAAGCTGCCCGCATGGGTGGCGCCGTCCGCGCCCACCAGGCCGCCGCGGTCTATCGCCAGCATCACCGGCAGGTTCTGGATGGCGATGTCGTGGATCAGCTGGTCGTAGGCGCGCTGCAGGAAGGTGGAGTAGATCGCCACCACCGGCTTCAGCCCATCGCAGGCTGCGCCCGCGGCAAAAGTGAGCGCGTGCTGCTCGGCTATGCCCACGTCGAAGTAGCGGTTGGGAAATTTTTGCGAAAACTCCACCATGCCGGAGCCTTCGCACATCGCGGGGGTGATGCCGATCAGGCGGCTGTCCTGTTCCGCCATGTGGCACAGCCAGTCGCCGAAAATCGAGGTGTAGGTCGGATGGCCTGCCGCCTGCGGCTCGATGCCGTTTTCCGGGTCGAACTTGCCCACGCCGTGGTACAGCACACTGTCCTCTTCGGCATGCGCATAGCCCTTGCCCTTCTGCGTGACCACGTGCAGGAACTGCGGCCCTTCGAGCTGGCGGATGTTCTTCAGGGTGTCCACCAGCACATCCGTGTCGTGGCCGTCGATGGGCCCGATATAGTTGAAACCGAACTCCTCGAACAGCGTGCCGGGCGTGACCATGCCCTTCATGTGCTCCTCGGCGCGCTTGGCGAATTCCAGCACCGGCGGCATGCCCTTGAGCACTTTCTCGCTGCCGCGCCGCATCGCCGCATAGAAACGCCCCGACATCAGCTTGGCCAGGTAATTGTTGAGCGCGCCCACCGGATGCGAGATCGACATGTCGTTGTCGTTGAGGATCACCAGCAGGTTGGCGTCCAGCACGCCGGCGTTGTTCAGCGCCTCGAACGCCATGCCGCCGGTCATCGCGCCGTCGCCGATGATGGCGATGGCGCGGCGGTCGCTGCCCTCAGCCTGCGCCGCAACGGCCATGCCCAGCGCGGCGGAAATCGAGGTGCTGGAATGCGCGGTGCCAAAGGCATCGTACGGGCTCTCCTCGCGCTTGGGGAAACCGGAAATGCCGCCCATCGTGCGCAGCCCCTTCATCGCCTCGCGCCGCCCGGTGAGTACCTTGTGGCCATAGGTCTGGTGGCCCACATCCCACACCAGCCGGTCATGCGGCGTGTTGAACACGTAATGCAGCGCGATGGTCAGCTCCACTGTGCCGAGGTTGGACGACAGGTGGCCGCCGGTCTTGCTCACCGACTCGATCAGGAAGGCGCGCAGCTCCTCCGCCAGTTGCGGCAGCTGTTTGCGATCGAGCTTGCGCAGATCGTCGGGCAGGTTAATGGTGTTCAGCAGCGGGTACATCGTCATATTCCCTTAATGCCCTGTCTTGGCGGAATGCTTGCAGGGCCTTTTGTATCAATATTTCCTGAGCACGATGAAATCGGCCAGTTCCTGCAATCTCCGCGCAGCGGCTCCGAACGGGCGCAACGCCTCCAGCGCATCGCGGTGCAGGTCGGCCGCCATCTGCTTCGCCTCGCGCACCCCCAGCAGGGTGACATAGGTCGGCTTGTCGTTGTCGGCGTCCTTGCCTGCGGTCTTGCCCAGGGTGGCGGTGTCGGCCTCGCTGTCCAGCACGTCGTCCACCACCTGGAACGCCAGGCCCACGCAGTGCGCATAGCGCTCGAGCGCGGCCAGTTGCGCAGCATCGGCCTGGCCGCACTGCGCGCCCAGCAGGATGGCGGCACGGATCAGCGCGCCGGTCTTGTGGATGTGCATCTGCTCCAGCTCCGGCAGAGCCAGCTGCTTGCCCACGCTGTCCAGGTCGATGGCCTGCCCGCCCGCCATGCCGCGCGAGCCGCTGGCCACGGCCAGCAGCCTGACCATTTCCAGCTGGCGCGCAGCATCGTCGTTCAGGCGGTGCATGGCAAGCAGCTGGAATGCCAGGCTTTGCAGGGCATCGCCCACCAGCAGTGCGGTGGCCTCGTCGTATTCCACGTGGCAGGTAGGCTTGCCGCGGCGCAGCACATCATCGTCCATGCAGGGCATGTCGTCGTGCACCAGCGAATAGGCGTGGATCAGCTCGACGGCGGCGGCGGCGATGTTCACGCGCTCGTTATCCGCATGAGTCAGCTCGCCCGCGGCAAAGGCCAGCAGCGGGCGCACGCGCTTGCCGCCTTCCAGCACGCTGTAGCGCATGGCCTGGTGCAGGCGCTGCGGTGCGACATCCGCCGCGGGCAGCAGGCGGCGCAGCACGTCCTCGAAGCGATGCTGATGGGCACTGGCCCAGCTCTGGAAATCAGGCATCGCCAGCGCCCGCCGAACCGGGGGAGAAATCCCTGAGCATGCCGTTTTCCAGCACGCGCACTTTTTGCTGGGCATCGTCCAGGCGGCTGCGGCACTGCTGCAGCAGCTCGGCGCCGCGCTGGTAGGCGGCGAGGGATTGTTCCAGGGACAGCTTGCCCGTTTCCATCTCCGTCACCACTTGTTCCAGTTCGGCCAGCGCCGCCTCGAAACTGGGGGTCTTTGGGGGCTTGCCGGCCATAATTATTAAGGTTGCTACCAATGCGTTAAAGGAACGCTATTTTACTTGTACATGGCGGCAGGGGCAATTTCCCCTTGCGTCCGCAGGGAATGAAAGGTGAGCGGCGTGCAATTTATTTGGCTTTTTATGCCGATTCGCTTTACAAGGCCCGGCCGGGTCACTATAATGCGCCCTCTTTTTGGGGGTATAGCTCAGCTGGGAGAGCGCTTGCATGGCATGCAAGAGGTCAGCGGTTCGATCCCGCTTACCTCCACCAAAAAGTTGCAGCACCACGTCCCCATCGTCTAGAGGCCTAGGACACCGCCCTTTCACGGCGATAACACGAGTTCGAATCTCGTTGGGGACGCCACCAAATCCCGATCTTTGACTGGATTTTGCAGTGAAACAGTCAAGGTCTTGTGTCAAACACGATGCGGTCTATCAAACCGCGCAGTGTTTCCTTCACATCCTCACGGTCTTGTTCCTCGATGCTTCCGGCGATGTTCGTCAGCATCGTCTTAACCTCCTGCGGTTCAATTTCCCTCATAGCACGAACCTGATATTGGCGGGGCCACCCTTTACGACATGAATAACCTGATCTGCGACCTTTGTGGCATAGAGTGCCCGGAATGCAGGGAATAACGCTGCTAGTCAGGAGGCGGGCAAAAAAGCGCAGCGTTGCCCATCTCTTGTTTGGAATTGGGCAGTGCTGGCTATGCGAACCCTCGGTATTTCTGTCTGCAACTCATCGGGGCAGCCAGAACCGTTAGGCAGAAGCGCCTGAACCGTAGCGCTGCAGGAACCTACTCCCCCTGGCGCTCCAGCACCCATTGCTCGAACTGCTCGACCGGCAGCGGCCTGCTGAACAGGTAGCCCTGGAAGGTTTCGCAGCCGCAACGGTGCAGCAGCTTGAATTGTGCTTCCGTTTCCACGCCTTCGGCAAGGATGTTCAACTCGAAATTCATGCCCAGGCCAGTGATGGCCATCACCATCACCTTGTCCGCATTATCGTTGGTGATGTTGCGCACGAAGGACTGGTCTATCTTGATCTGGTCCAGCGGCAGGCGCTTCAGGTAGGACAAGGAGGAATAGCCTGTCCCGAAATCGTCCAGCGAGAAACTCACCCCGGCCTCTTTCAGCACCTCCATTTTCCCGATCGCCGCATTGATGTCCTCCATGGCCAGGCTTTCGGTCAGCTCCAGCTTGAGCAGCAGCGGGTTGATGTTGTGCGTGCGGATCGAAGCCAGCACACGCTCGACGAAATCCGGCCGGTAGAACTGTTCTGCGCTGATGTTCACCGCCACCACCAGATCGGAGAATGGCTTGCTGCCCTGCCACTGCCTGATCTGGGCACAGGCGGTATCCAGCACCCATGCGCCGATCTGGATGATCATTCCGGTTTCCTCGGCCAGTGGAATGAATTGCTCCGGCGGCACCGCCCCCAACTCGGGATGCATCCAGCGCAGCAGCACTTCCACGCCTTCCGGCCTGCCCTTGGCGTTGACCTGCACCTGGTAGTACAGCTTGAACTGATTCCGTTCCATTGCCTTGCGCAATTCGACTTCCAGGGCCGCGCGCGAATTGACCGACTCCTGCATGTGCTGGTCGAAGAAGCGCAGCGTGTTGCGGCCGGCATGCTTGGCCTGGTACATGGCAATGTCGGCCTGGCGCAACATGGCTTCCGGTTCCTGCTCGCGCCCGAAAAACAGCGTGGCGCCGAGCGAGGCGGTGCAGACATATTCATGCGCAGCCAGCCGGTAACTTTCGGACAGGCTGGCGATCATCTTCTCGCCGACGATCTTGACCTGCTCGGAAGCCTTGAGCGGAACCGCGCTCAATTCCGACAGCAGCACCACGAACTCGTCGCCGCCCAGGCGGGCCACGCTGTCGCCCTCGCGTATGCAGGAGGTCAGGCGCGCGGCGACCTGCTGCAGCAGGAGGTCACCGATGTCATGCCCCAGGGTGTCATTCAGGCTCTTGAAGTTGTCCAGGTCGATGAACAGCAGCGCCCCCCCGAAATTCCTGCGCGCGCAGGACACCAGCGCCTGCTGCAGCCTTTCCATGAGCAGCCGGCGGTTGGGAAGGTTGGTGAGGTGGTCGTAATAGGCCAGCCGCTGGATCTCGGCCTCGGATTTTTTGCGCAGGGTGATGTCGGCCAGGGATGCGACGTAATTGACCACCTTACCGTCCGCGTCCTTGACCGCGGTGATGGTGAGATGCTCGGGGTAGAGCTCCCCGTTCTTGCGCCGGTTCCATATCTCGCCGCTCCATGCGCCAGCCTTTTCCAGGGTGCGCCACATTGCGGCGTAGAAATTCTTGTCCTGCCTGCCCGAACTGAGCAGCCTGGGATTCTTGCCCACGACTTCTTCAGCCGTGTAGCCGGTGATCTCGGTGAACGCATTGTTCACCCGCTGGATCACGGCGTCGGCATCGGTGATCAGCATGCCTTCCTGCGATTCGAAAGCGGCGGAGGCGATGCGCACTTCGCGCTCCACCTGCTTGCGCTGGGTGATGTCGCGGATGAAGGTGATGATCACCCCGCCGCGGACATCCATGTAGCGCGAGCTGACCTCCACGTCAAACAGGCTGCCGTCCTTGCGCCGGTGGCGGGATTCGACGCGCAGCGGCCTGCCGCTGCGTATCGCCTCGATGTTGCCTTCGATCTGCCCCCGGTCGAATTTTTCCACGATGTCGAAAACACTCAGAGTCAGCAGCTCTTCCCGGCTGTAGCCGGACATGGCGCAATAGGCCGGGTTGACTTCGAGGATGCGCCCGTCCGGAATGGAGAACATCCAGAAACCGTCCCCGGCCGCCTGCACGATGGTCCTGAATTCCATCTCGGCTTCCCTGCGCTCGGTGATGTCGCGGCTGATGCCGGTCATGCGCAGCGCACGCCCGTTCCTGTCCCGCTCCACCACCTGCCCCTCGCTGGAAATCCAGGCATAACTGCCGTCATTTTTCCGGATGCGGTGCTCGACCGTATAGGTGTGCCCATCCTTCCCCTTCAGCGCCTCCACCAGCGCGGCCCGCACCATTTCCCGCTCCTCCGGGGGCGCCCGCTCCGCCAACTCAGCGAGGGTGATCTCGGTCGGCTCCTCGGGGCCGCCCAGGAAGCGCGACCATTCCTTGGAGAAGCGCGCCCGGTTGGCGGCGAGATCAAACTCCCATAATGCGTAATGCGCGGCCTGCATGGCTCCCCTGACCCGCTCTTCGCTCTTGCCCAGCCGGTCGAGCAAGCTCTGCTGCAGCTCGGCATCGCGTTTCAGTTGGGCGAGCATCAGGGTGAGGAAGGCCACGACGATGCCCGAGACGACCATGGAGGCCACAAAACCGGTCAGGAGATGATCGTAGGTGACTGCCCCCGTCAGGAATGCCTCCATACCAACCACGATGGCGCCTGTCATTGCCATCGAAGCAATGATGGTAAAAAGCCAGAGCCGGAACAGCGATATTTTCTGGAGGAACTGAATCAAAGGCATGATGCATCATACATGTAAACGCCATTTTCATGCACTGCGCATGTTTTGCGCGCCTAGCGGATGCCCCGCCGTGCGTGCAATGCACGGCTGCCTGAAAAGCATGGATATAAATCAAAAGCCCCGCCGGTTTCCCTGGCGGGGCTTTTTTACCGGTAGCGGATTGCGGCTTTAAGCGAAATTCTTCGCCACGAAGTCCCAGTTCACCAGGTGGTTGAGGAAGGTCTCGACGAACTTGGGGCGCAGGTTGCGGTAGTCGATGTAGTAGGCGTGCTCCCACACGTCCACGCACAGCAGGGCGCGATCGCCAGTGGTCAGCGGCGTGCCGGCCGCGCCCATGTTGACGATGTCCACCGAGCCATCCGCCTTCTTCACCAGCCAGGTCCAGCCGGAGCCGAAGTTGCCCACGGCGGAAGTCTGGAAGGCTTTCTTGAAGTCGTCGAAGCTGCCCCATTTCTTGTTGATCGCATCAGCCAGCGCGCCGCTGGGCGCGCCGCCGCCATTGGGCTTCATGCAGTTCCAGAAGAAGGTGTGGTTCCACACCTGGGCGGAGTTGTTGTAGATGCCGCCGGAGGATTTTTTGATGATGTCTTCCAGCTTGGCGTTTTCGAATTCGGTGCCCTTGATCAGGTTGTTCAGGTTGGTAACATAAGCCTGATGGTGTTTGCCGTAGTGGTACTCGAAGGTCTCCTCGGACATGTGCGGGACGAGGGCGTTTTTCGCGTACGGCAGGGGTGGCAGGGTGTGTTCCATAATTTTTCTCCTTGGTTTGATGGAAAAGTCGGCGCGCACTGCCGGCGGCCAACCAAATGACCGAGTAATTCTATCGGGAAATCCTGGGCGAGTCTAGGTACTTCACAGCATAGCGGCAGAAATCGTAGCGAGCGGGCCGACATCGGGGGCGCCCGGAGCACAGGCACCGGAGTGTACATTGAAGTACATGAGGATGCCGAGCACCGCGCAACCCCGATGTCGGTTCGCGCAGCAGATTTATGCCGCTATGCGGCCTTGAGCGGCGCCTTCTTGTGCATCAGCAGGGAAAGCACGGTGGCCAGCTGGTCGCGCATTTCGCGGCGGTCCACGATCATGTCTATCGCCCCCTTATCCAGCAGGAATTCGGCGCGCTGAAAGCCGTCGGGCAGGGTTTCGCGCACGGTCTGCTGGATCACACGCGCGCCGGCAAAGCCGATCAGCGCGCCCGGCTCGGCGATCACGATGTCGCCCATGAAGGCGAAGCTGGCGGAGACGCCGCCCATGGTGGGATCGGTCAGCACGGAGATGAAGGGCAGGCGCGACTGGCTCAGCTGGGTGAGCGCGGCGCAGGTCTTGGCCATCTGCATCAGCGACAACAGGCCTTCCTGCATGCGCGCGCCGCCGCTGGCGGCGAAGCACACGAACGGCATGTTCTGTTCGGTGGCGATCTGCACGCCGCGCACGAAGCGCTCGCCCACCACCGAGCCCATGGAGCCGCCCATGAAGCTGAATTCGAAGGCCGCCGCCACCAGCGGCATGCCGTGCACGCTGCCCTGCATCACTACCAGCGCGTCTTCCTCGCCGGTTTCCTGCTGCGAGGTGGTGATACGCTCGCTGTATTTTCGGCTGTCCTGGAATTTCAGCGTATCCACCGGGCGCACTTCCGCGCCGATTTCAAAGCTGCCATCCTCATCCAGCAGCAAGACCAGGCGCCGGCGCGCGGTGATGCGGTTATGGAAGGCGCACTTGGGGCAGACACTGTGGTTTTTTTCCAGCTCCTCGTAATACAGCACTTCCTGGCAGGCCGGGCATTTCTGCCACAGTCCTTCCGGCACGTTCTTCTTGTCGTCGACATTTTCGCGCCGCTTGATCCTGGGGGGGGATATTTTCTGGAACCAGCTCATGTTTTTCTCCTCATTCCTGATTGATGGCCTGGCGTAATTCCTTCACCAGGCGCGATACATTGGCGACGACTTGTTGCCCATTTGAATCTTTCCGCGCGGAGTCTTCGATCTCCTGCACGATGCGGCTGCCCACCACCACGCCGTCGCACAAGCGCGAAACGGCGCGCGCCGTGGCGGCATCGCGTATGCCGAAGCCCACGCCGATCGGCAGGCTGATGTGCTTCCTCAGCTGCGGAATCCTGTGCTCGATCTGGCCCAGATCCAGGTGGCCGGCACCGGTCACGCCCTTGAGCGAGACATAGTAGACATAGCCGCGCGCCTGCTTCGCCACCTTCTCGATGCGCTCATCGGTGGTGGTCGGCGCCAGCAGGAAGATGGGGTCGATGCCGTGGCGCTGCAAATGGCCGAAGGCCTCGTGGCTTTCCTCCGGCGGGAAATCCACGGTCAGCACGCCATCCACGCCAGACTCGGCGCAATGTTTCGCGAAGGCTTCCCAGCCCATGGCCTCGATCGGATTGCCGTAGCCCATCAGCACCACCGGGGTTGCGCTATCCTGCTTGCGGAATTCGGCAGCCATGCCGAGCACGTCGCGCAGGCTGACATTATGCTTGAGCGCGCGCTCGGAAGCGCGCTGGATAGTGGGGCCGTCCGCCATCGGGTCGGAGAACGGCACGCCCAGTTCGATCACGTCCGCCCCCGCCTCCACCAGCGCATGCATCAGCGGCACGGTCAATGCCGGATTGGGATCGCCTGCGGTGATGAAGGGGATCAGCGCCTTCTGCTTGTTCAGCTTGAGCTTCTCGAATGTGGCTTGTATGCGGCTCATAGCGTAATTCCCTGGAGTCTGGCGACCGTATTGATGTCCTTGTCGCCACGCCCGGAAAGGTTCACCAGCAGAATCTTGTCCTTGCCCATGGTGGGCGCAAGCTTGATGGCGTGCGCCAGCGCGTGGCTGGATTCCAGCGCGGGGATGATGCCTTCGTAGCGGCACAGGCTGTTGAACGCGGCCAGCGCCTCGTCGTCTTTGATCGCCACATACTGCGCGCGCCCGCTGTCCTTGAGCCAGCTGTGTTCGGGGCCGACGCCGGGATAATCGAGGCCGGCGGAAATCGAGTGTGTCTCGATGATCTGGCCATTCTCGTCCTGCATCAGGTAGGTCTTGTTGCCGTGCAGCACGCCGACCTTGGCATTGGCAGTGAGCGGCGCGGCGTGCGAGCCGCTGGCCACGCCATGCCCGCCCGCCTCCACGCCGATGAGCTTCACATTGGGTATGTCGAGGTAGTGGTAGAACACGCCCATCGCGTTGGAGCCGCCGCCCACGCAGGCGATGATGGCATCGGGCTGGCGCCCGGCGACCTCCGGCATCTGCACCACGGCCTCCTTGCTCACCACCGAGTTGAAATCGCGCACCAGCATGGGATAGGGATGCGGCCCGGCCACCGTGCCGATGATGTAGAAGGTGCGCTCGACGTTGGTCACCCAGTCGCGCATCGCCTCGTTCATCGCGTCCTTCAGCGTTTTGGAGCCGCTTTCCACCGGCACCACGGTCGCGCCCAGCAGCTTCATGCGGAACACGTTGGGCGACTGGCGCTGCACGTCCTCGGCGCCCATGTACACCACGCATTCCATGCCCAGCCGTGCCGCAACGGTGGCGGTGGCCACGCCGTGCTGGCCGGCGCCGGTCTCGGCGATCACTCGCTTCTTGCCCATGCGCTTGGCGAGCAGCGCCTGGCCGATGGTATTGTTCACCTTGTGCGCGCCAGTGTGATTGAGGTCTTCGCGCTTCAGGTATATCTGCGCGCCGCCCAGGTGTTTGGACAGCCGCTGGGCGTGGTAAATCGGGCTGGGGCGGCCCACATAGTGCTTGAGGTCGTGCTCGAATTCGGCGATGAATTCCGGGTCGTTGCGGTATTTCTCATAGGCCGCGCGCAATTCCTCCAGCGCGCCCATCAGGGTCTCGGCCACGTAGATGCCGCCGTAAGGGCCAAAGTGGCCGCTCTTATCTGGATAACTGTAAGTCAATGTCCTTAACCTCTCTGATGAACGCCGCGATTTTCGCCGCGTCCTTGATTCCTTTTTGCGCTTCCACCCCGCTGGACACATCCACCGCGTAGGGCCGCACCGCGCGTATGCCTTCCGCCACATTGCCCGGGTTCAGGCCGCCGGAAAGTATCACCGGCAGCGCCAGGTCACGCGGGATCAGCTCCCAGTCGAACGTATGGCCGGTGCCGCCGGGGATGCCTTTCACCCAGGCATCGAGCAGCAAACCCTGCGCGCCGGCATAGCGGGACGCGCATTGTACCAAATCCACGCCCGCCTTCACCCGGATTGCCTTGATATAGGGACGGCTGAAGCTGGCACAGAATTCCGGGGTTTCCTCGCCGTGGAATTGCAGCAGGTCCAGCGGCACCTCTTCCAGCACCGCATGCACGTAATCCGCGCTGACATCGACGAACAGCCCGACCACCGTGACGAAAGGCGGCAGCGCCCCGGCCAGCCGCGCCGCCTGCTGCACCGTCACATAGCGCGGGCTCTTCTCATGGAACACCAGGCCGATCGCGTCCGCGCCGCCGTGCGCGGCGGCGAGCGCATCCTCGATGCGCGTGATGCCGCAAATCTTGATCCGGGTCATGTGAGTGCGTTGGAAGCCAGACCGTAATTGTAATGCATCCGGAGCCTGGCCCCAATGCGCCAGGATGATACATGCGTCATGCATGCCCGAAATCACAGCCCTGCAACAGGCCCGGACACCCGCCCTAACTTATTCATTATGCATATGAATATGCATCCGGCATAATATGCGGACTGGCTTTCACATGCACGAAAAACGCGTAGAATAATGCGCGAGTTATTTTTGAAGGTGTCCCATGTATTCCCTCCTGCCAGCCGCCATCTCTGTGCTGTTTTTATGCTATGGCTTCTATGCGCTGGCCAGCCGCGGCATCAACCTCATCACCGGGACCTTTTTTCTGCTGTGCTTTACCACTTTCTTCTGGCAGGGCACCTGGGCCGTGCTGTTTCAGGCGGAAAGCCCGGCATCAGCCCTCATACTGATCAAGCTCGGCTATTTCTTCATCCTGTTCCTGCCCACCTGCCTGTACCATTTCCTCACCGAAATCACCGGTTACACGAAGGAACGCACCTACGTTTACGCCTCCTATGCGTTCGCCGCAGTGCTGGCGGTTTTCCTGGTCTTTTCTGATCTTTTCATCTCAGGTTACTACCATTATTTCTGGGGCTATTACCCCAAGGCCGGGTTGCTGCATCCTCTTCATATTATGCAGACCGTAGTCGTGGTAAGCCGCGGGCTGTTCATCACCTACTTGGCGCAAAAATCAGCTTTGGACTACATGCAAACCAGGCTGCGCCTGTGTTTGACCGGGCTCCTGGTTTACCTTTTTGCCGCCGTTGACTACTTGTGCAACTACGGCTACGAGTTCTACCCTCCGGGTGTGGTCTTTGTCGCGATCGCACTTGGCTTCCTCACGATTGCAATCGTCAAGTACGACCTGTTCAACCCCATGGCGCTGGCCGGCACGCTCGCACATGAAATCCGTACGCCGCTGGCCACCATCCGCAATCAGGCCGCCGGCATTTCCCGTCACCTGCCCACCCTGCTGGAAGGTTACCAGCTGGCAGTCGACCACAAACTGATGGAACCCCGCATCGGCCCGATGCACATGGAAATATTGTCCGATGTTTCGGGACGCATTGCCGACGAGGTGCACAAGTCGAACATTATCATCGACATGATGCTGGCATCCAGCTCGATGGAGCACCCGGATACCCTGGCATTTGAGCGCTATTTCATTGCCGCCTGCATCGCCGAAGCGATGGAACGCTACCCCTTTGAGGCCGGCGAAAAAGAGAAGATCCGCGTGGAGATTTCGGACAACTTCCAATTTCAGGGTTCCGACACCCTGCTGGTGCTGGTGCTGTTCAACCTGCTGAAAAACGCCCTCTACGAACTCAAGGCCGCAGGCAAAGGCGACATCCGCATCTCCGCCGAAAATACAGGCGGGCACAACATCCTGCGCGTTACCGACACCGGCCCCGGCATCCCGCGCCAGGCGCTTCCCCACATCTTCGCCCCGTTTTTCAGCACCAAGCGCTCTTCAGGCGGAGCGGGAATGGGGCTCACGTTTTGCAAGCGCGTGATGGAAGCCTTCGGCGGCAGCATCCGCTGTGAATCGGTGGAAGGCGAATACACCACTTTTGCCCTGGAATTTCCGGCTGCCTGATTTTTCAGCCTGCTTGCGCGC
>DATDDB010000038.1:0-28085 GCA_036524005.1 Gallionellaceae bacterium
CTTTTGCCAGTCCTGCGTATTGTCTGCAATGTAGTTGAGCAGGCCGCCGTAGAACTCGCTCGCGGCCTCCACCACCACCGGCGGGTTGCCAGCCTCGCGCATGCCCTCTTCCAGTTTCTGCTGGATGACGGGTATCGCGCCCGGTTCGCCGATTTCGGGCAGCTCCTCCTCGTCCTCGTCCGGCTTGGTAAGCCAGGCCAGCGCCCGTTCCAGCCCGGGCTTGAGCGCGGCGGCTTCCGCGCCCAGCCGTTCAGCGATGTCCAGCGCATGCCTGATCTGGGTCTGATCCAGCCAGGCCGAGGCAGATGCATGCTCCCACCAGGCGATGATTTCCGGCAGCGCGGTTCTGGCATGGGCGGGCGAGGCTGTCACCATCGTCACGGCGCTATAGTGCGGCTCGCCGTCATGCCCTTCGTAATTTCCCAGCGTGCGCGCAGCCGCACGGCGCAGCAGATCGGGCGGCACATCGTCGTGGCGTGCAAAGCCATTGCATATGGCGTCCAGCACGCGCGGATAGGGATCGTCCATTTTTTCCAGCAACAGCGCCTGGTGCGCCCGCGGCGAATGGTTGGCCAGGAACCACACCGCCTCGGTGCGCACATCGTCGTTGGCATGTCCGGCAAGCGCCTCCATTCTGGGCACCGCCTCCTCCGGCATGCCCAGCGTCTGGCCCAGGCGCACCAGGGTATATATCACTTTGGACAGCTGCGCGTCCGCCCACGCATCGCCGAGGTGGTCGAGCAGGTAGCGGCAGGCGGTCTGCGCCGGTGTACCCTGCAGACCCTCGATGATGCCGAGGCGCGATTGCAGCACCGCCTCGGGTGCTCCGGGCACCAGCCCGTCGAGCAACCTGGCGATGCGCGCGTCGGTCATGTGCTTGGCGAGAGTCCCCGTGCGCACCCACACAAAACCGCTGCCGCCGCAGCGGTCCGCGAAGGCCAAGTACTGCCGGAACACCTCGTCACTGATCGTATCCGCCGTGCCAAAGGCGCGCGCCGCGGCGTCCTGCACGGTGGATACGGGATGTTCAAGGCAGGCCAGCAACTGGGGCTCGACCAGCGGCACGAAGCGCCCCAGGCCCGCCACCAGCTTCCACGCTCCCCAGCCGCGCATCACGCTCTCCGACACCGGCGGCTTCGCAGGCGTCATGGAAAACTTGTTCGCATGCGCGCTGGCCAGGCGCGCGGCAAGGCCCGCGTCGATTTCCGCCCTCTTCCTGCTCCCGAACTGGCTCATCGAGTAATTATGCTGCTGCAGCGACACCTCCGCCCAGAAGGCCACCAGCGCGGACAGGAATTCAGCGGGCGAAGGCTGCGCTTCTCCGATCGCCTGCAGTATGTCCTCCGCACAAGGATTCAGGTCGTCATGCTGCTCACCCAGACTGAAAAAAAACTGGTCATCCGCCCGCGAACGCTCGATCCACGTTGGCGCCATCAGGCTCTGCACCTTCACTTCGTCCATGCTGTTTGCTCCATTGATGAATAATTCGATGGAATCAAAAATTCGATGGGGTCAGCCTCGATTGATCCAAAAACCACCGTGCTCTTTTCGATGCAGCGCGCATAACCCCGTGACATCATGCCGAATAAATTGCGCGTCGCGGCAATCCGCCGCGCACGCATTGTGCTGCCCCGGCGGGGGATGCGTCAATGCCGGTCTTTTCGCTGGCACGGTGGGCGTCCGCAGCGATTGCTGTCCGGCAGGGCGCACGGAAGCCCACGGCCGGGGCGGCCCCGGCATCACTTGCCGCACCACCCGCATTTGATTCAAAATTCATACGCAGCAGTGCTACACATACGCCACACACGGCGCCATCGTCCCCACACATTTGGCGCGCACCATGCGAACTGCCCAATTCATCACCAGGAGCCCGTTCATGGTAAAGAGTAACAGGAAGCGAGTCAGCGATGCGCAGTGAGTTCGTCAGGAGGGTCGTGGTTTTCGGCGCCTTGTTCGTCTGGTGTGGCGCGCTGGTTTACGGCCGCATTGTCATCACCCAGTCGTACGCGTTTGCCTTCCTGGGGTGGAACCTGCTGCTCGCGGCGATTCCGGCTGTCGCGGCCTGGCTTTTCGCAAGGGCCGCAGAGCAGCATGCACACGCGCTGCTGCAGGTCTTCTGGTTCGCCATCTGGCTGGTGTTCCTGCCGAATGCGCCCTATGTCATCACCGACCTGGTGCACCTGGCTCCGCACTCCTACATTCCGCTGTGGTATGACCTGGCCATGCTGGCGTCGTGCGCCGGCACCGGCCTGCTGCTGGGCTACACTTCGCTGGCGGACGTTCAGGCGGTCATCGCCCGCAGGTTCTCCGCGCGACTGGGCTGGGGGGTGGCGGCGGCCGCGCTGCTGCTGTCCGGCTTCGGCATCTACCTGGGGCGCTTTCTGCGCTGGAACAGCTGGGATGCCTTCACCAATCCGAAACTGCTGTTTTCCGACATCGCAGAGCTGTTGACCGATCCGGTTTCCGCCCCGCAGGCCATCAGCGTGACGCTGGTTTACGGCTTCGGCCTGCTGCTTGGCTATATCGCGCTGCGCCTGCTGCAGCCCGGCCTGCGCGCCGCCCCGCCCGGCCCATAGCGATTGGGGACGGCGTCCCGGCAGGTATCCTGCTTATTGACTCTGCAATGCCTTGGGAGTAACTTGAAAACACCAGCTGCCCCAGGCTTCACGTCCTAAGCGGCCGCGCATTGCAGGCTGGCAGAAGGGATTCATCATGAAGCTCCCTGTCCCGCATCCCCGATTCTTCGGAATCAGTCTCTGGCTGATCGCACCGCTTGCCTTGCTGCTCGCCTACTGCGGCGGCGGCGGCGGAAGTTCCAGCAGCCCGCCAGCGGCGCCCAACCCGCCCGTCATTGCAGCCCTGTTGTTCGGCTTTCCTGCCGGAGCGGCCCCGGGCAATTTCCCCAATGCCCTGGTTGCCGTGGTGGACAGCACCACCGGCGCAGCGCTCACCAACGCCACGGTGACGATCAATGGAGCGCCATTGTTCTTCAACGGCGCGCCCACCAACAACGAGTTCGAAGGCACGGTTCTGGTCAATCCCGGCGATCCGGTTACCCTGGTGGTGAGCGTGAATGGCCAGGTGTATAGCGCCTCCGGCATGCAGCCCACCACCTATCCGACCATCACCGCCCCCGCATCGGGTGCCACTTGGTCATTCGCCAATGCGAATACCGTCACCTGGACTGCCGGCGCGCCGCTCGCAGGTGCGGCTTACCTGGTTGGGGTTTTGAACGCCAGCTTTCCTATCGGCAGCCCGGCCTACTTCGCGGCGGCCTCATCCAGCGCGACATCCCTCGTGATCCCGGCATCCCTCCTCACCCCGGGAAACCGCATTTTGATCGTCGGCCTCACCCTGCCGCCCATCGCGGTTTCCAATGCCTATCCCGGCTCCCTCTTCATACCGGGCGGATTCAATTACGTGCCGATATTGGTGAATTGACGGACACAGGGAGGTTCCGCCCCGGGCTGACACAGGTCTTCCTGCATCGCCTCTTCCAGGTAGTTGTCGTGGTCCCCGGCATCAGGCATATAATGCAGGCAATAACTGATCAAAAGAGGCGCGCTTCCAGCGCCCGCGATTACAAGGGGACCATGCCGCCATGAGACTCGTTGCCGCACTCGCCTACCTGTGTGCCGGGATGTGGGTGTATTTCCTGCTGTTTCCGGAAGGGCCGTTTGCGCTTGGGGCGGTGCTGTTTTTCGCCCTGATGTTCTCCTCGGTGCCGCTGTTCAACAAGGGCCTGCTGCGCAGGCTGAAGGGGCAAAGCCATGCCGATTACCTGAAGGAGCTCGATGCCCGCGGCCTGCTTTCCGACGAGGCCTATCACAGCGAACGCGCGCTGTATTTTGAAGACCTCGATACCGGATGCGCGACCTTCTTTCTGGAGCTGGGCGATCGCGGCATCCTGTGCCTGTGCGGCCAGCATCTTTACCAGTATGTGCCCCACGCCGACGCGGCCAGCTCCCGCCGCAAGCGCGTTTTTCCGTGCCGCCATTTCACCCTGCGCCGCCTGAAGAGGAACGGCGAAATCCTCGACCTGGTGCTGCAGGGAGAGGCCTACGAGCCCACCGTGATCGCCCAGCCGCACCGCAGGCCGCTGCGCGAGCTGAATATAGCGATGCGCGACGGCGACATCTATACCCACCTCAAGTACGATGAGCTGCTGGTTGCCTTTTCGCGACTGAACAGCTGACCGGGCTTGATATTCGGCGCGACATGCGCCACGATATGCGCGCCCAACCTTTCCATTCCACAAGGATCATCCATGAACGCCGCCAGCCCCGCCAGCAAAGTCCTGCGCTATCTCCTGATCTTCGTCATCCTGCTGTGCCTGCTCGCCGCGGGCTGGGTGTGGATCACCCTGCACTGGGCCTATTCCGAGGGCGAGCGCACCGGCTATATCCAAAAGCTCTCGAACAAGGGCTGGGTGTGCAAAACCTGGGAAGGGGAGATCGCGCTGGTCACCATGCCGGGCGCCATTCCGGAAAAATTCGAGTTCACCGTGCGCGACGAGGCGATGGCGGCGCGCATCAATGCCGCTTCGGGCAAACGCGTGGTGCTGCACTACCGCCAGCACAAGTTCATCCCCTCCTCCTGCTTCGGCGAGACCGAGTATTTCGTGGACGACATCCGCGAGCCGGCCGACAGCGCGGCCATCCCCGCGCCCTCGGTGCAGCAGGGGGCCTTTCCCGGCTTGGCCAGCCCATCCGCGGCCAGTCAACCCGCACCCGCCAGGTAAGCCGGGCATCGGATTAACGGGATCCGCATGATGAACAAATCCCTGCTGCTGCTGGCACTGCTCACGGCGGCCAACGCCTTTGCCGCGAACTACAAGTGGACCGATGCCCAGGGCAACGTGCATTACAGCGACAAGCCGCCGCCCGAGGGCGTCACCGTGAAAACCCTGCCCACCACCTCGGCCGAAGGCGGCACCAGCGAGGGCAGGCAGGGCGGGCCATCCGAGGGCAGCCCCTCGCCGCTGGAGGATGCCCATGCCGTGCCCTATCTCAGGGACGGCGGGCGCCAGGTCTACCGCGATTTTCTCAAGCATCCCGCGCCGCGCGCCTTCGCGCTCTGCCCGGACGGTTCATTCGCCACGCTGTACGCGGAAACCGAGGATGGCCTGAAGCGCTCGCTGCAGCGCTACAAGGAAACGCATCAGGGCACCGGCTGCAGGCCTTACGCCATCAACAACGCGGTCGTGTGGTGAGCGAAGTGAAGACCTTATTCCTGCTGTTGGCATCGCTGGTTGCGGCAAATGCCTTTGCCGCAACCTACAAGTGGACCGATGCCGCAGGCGAGGTGCACTACACCGACAAGCCGCCTCCCGCCGGGACAAGCTCGATAGCCCTGCCCGTCGCCGCGCCCGAGGGCGGGCCCGCGGAGATGCCCCCCGTTGCGCAGCTGGATGATGTGGCAGCCGTGCCCTATCTCGACGATTACGGCCGCGATGCCTACCGCAAGTTTCTCCGGGAAACCGGCCCCCGCGCCTTCGTGCTGTGCAAGGACGGGCGGCACTCCTTTTTTACCGGGGCCTCTTATGCCGAGGTGGAAGTCGCGATCAAGCGCGCCATCGAGTCGAACAAGCGCAAGGTGTGCCGGACTTACGCCATCGCCAACCAGGTCGTGTGGTGAGGCAGGGCCAGCGCTGCTCCGCTCCGCATACCTCTAAACTCTAAACACCGCCGGGCAGACCGTCAGCAACCTGCCATCCGGTGGTATATTTATGTCCGGAAATACATTCATGCGAAAGGCATACATGAGGAAGCGGAACGGATTGCTGCTGTCATTCCTGCTGCTGGCGGCAACAGGCTACGCGCTGGCAGCGGACAAGCCCGATCTCTATACCGCGCTGCGGGCCGGCACCGATGCCAAACATGTGGCCGAGATGATCCGCAACGGCGCGGATGTCAACCAGCAAGGGCCGGAAGGACGCACCCCCCTGATGCTCGCGGCCGTGCGCGGCCAGGTGGATGTAGCCAGGCTGCTGCTCAAGCACGGGGCGAAGGTCGACACCCAGAACGCCGAGGGCGTCACCGCGCTGCTGGTGGCCGCCCGCGACAAGCATCCCGAATTCGTCAAGCTGATGCTGGCGCACGGAGCCAATCCCAATCTCACCGCGCAGCGCGTGCCGCTTGTCATCGTCGCGTCGTCGGACACCTCACCGGAAATCCTCAAGCTCCTGCTGGACAAGGGCGCGAACCCCAACGCCCGTGCGCCCAACGGCATCACGCTGCTGATGGTGGTCGCCATGAAGGGCGCGCCCGCCTCGGTCAAGCTGCTGCTGGACAAGGGCGCGGATGTGAACGCGAAATCCCCCGGCGGGGTGACGGTGCTGATGGGCGGCGTGCTGGGCGGCAAGACTGAAACCGTGAGCCTGTTGCTGGATCGCGGCGCGCGCATAGACGAACAGGGCCTGGAAAACGCCACGGCCCTGATCATGGCGGCCGACAAGGGCGATGCCGCGATGGTGAAGCTCTTGCTCAAGCGCGGCGCAAACCGCAACCTCAAGACCCAAAATGGCGCGACGGCGCTGGAAATCGCCCAGAAAAAAGGCCACCAGGAAGCCGTCGCGGCTCTGGCACCCTGACGGGTTGACTAGCGTATCAGTAGTTGCTAATATACTAATTCAGCAGCACCCAGCCCCTCCCCGGGCAGCCGTGCGGAAAGGTTTTTCCGCTCACGGCAAATTCCCCCTACACAAATCAGGAGCAGATCATGAAATCTATACTCATCAGCATCATGGCGGCATTGGGCCTGGCGGCCTCGACTTTTGCGCTGGCCGTGGAAATGCCCGCCGTGGGCAAGGAAAAATGCGCCGCTTGCCACGACGTGAAGGTCAAGAAGGTCGGCCCCGCGTTCATGGACGTTTCCAAAAAATACAAGGGCGACAAGGACGCGGTGCAGAAAATCTCCGCCAGCATCAAGTCCGGCGGCAAGTTCGGCTGGAATCTGGGCCAGATGCCGGCACGCGGCCTGGGCTCCAGGGCCACCGATGCGGACGTGGACACCATGGCGAAATTCATCGCCGGCCTGGCCAAGGGCAAGAAGTAAACCGCAGCGCCCCGAAAGCCGCGCGTGGCAGACCGCCCGCGCGGCTTTTTTATTGCCTGCGTTGAGCGCTCAGGCCGAATGCGCGCTCAGCGCCGCTGCGGTCGCGGTTTTGGCGAGCGGCTTGTTCTGCTTGCGCCCCAGGAAGATGTGGCGGTACACGACATACTGGTACGGCGCAAATAACGGCAGCAGCACGGCGCCGATGATAAAGGCGACGTCGTCCAGGAAGATCAGCAGCAGGCCGTAGCAGAAATAGGGCAGGTAGGAGGCGTAGAAGAACGCTTCCACATTCATTTTCTCGCCCCGCCTGGCCAGCGCCATCGAGGCGCGCAGCCCCAGCTCATGCAGGGCCAGCAGGGGCGCGAGCAGCCACAGGGTGAGGATGGTCACGCCGGAATACAGGCACATGGAGGCGATCAGGCCGGGCCACAGCCATTTGATCCAGGGAAACAGGTGGGCATGCGTGGCGCCGAGATGGCCGATCTTGCTCTCGACCGCCGCGCCGATGAGCACCATGATGATGAACAGCACGACATAGACCAGCGCGAGCAGGAGCTGCATCCACAGCACATTGCGGATCATCGCGTAGGTCGGCTTGAGCAGACCCTTGCGCGAGGTGTCCGCCGCTTCGGCGATGACGATGCCGGCAAACAGGGCGATCTGGCACAGCAGCAGCGAAAAAGGCAGCGCAAACGCCCCCAGCGTGCGCGCGGCATGGGCCAGGAAATAGAATGCCGCGGCCAGCCCGAGGAACGCCAGCGCCCGGCGCCGGAACAAAGCCCAGGTCTCGCGCACCCAGCCGGGGATGTCGCGCTTGTCCACATACCTTGGTCCGAAATAGTCTTCCATGTTCAAGCTCCTTGTTGCCCGGCATGCCGGGCCGTTGCCTGTCCGGCTAGGTCCCTTTCACAAAGAAAAAACGGTGCTTGAACGCGACCTTGCCGTGTTTGTTGAAGCCGATGACGTAGACCATCTCCCCTTCGCGCTTCCAGATGGAGTAAGACTCCGCACCGTTGTTGTCGAGCTTGTTCAGGGTGGTGGCGATCTGTTCCTTGCGGCGGCGCGGCAAATCGCGCTCCGGGTTTGCGGGCGGGCCGAACAGGGAGATGATTCTTTCCCGGCTGTCGCCCACCGCAACCGTCAGGTAGGGATCGCTGCCCGCATAGGCATTCTGGCTTGCGGCCAGCAGAACAAGCGCGACCCGGGCGATGCGTTTCATTCTTGCCTTTCTCGTGTGCGCCATAGGCGAGGCGATGCGGGCCTGCTGAATGGCGGGCAACACCGGATGTTGCCCGCCCTCCCCGGCCGGGGTTTAGAACACCCCGCAGCCCTTGTGCGTGGCATGCTCCAGCGCGTGGCGGTTTGCGCCGCGGCCTTCGGCCATGCTGGCCTTGAACATGCGGCTCTTGTAGCGCACGTCGGCATAATAATCCTGCCCGGAGCGCGTCTGGAGCGGATACTGGCGCGAGTCGCGCACCACCGTGTTGCCGCCGGCCATGACGAACTCGATTTCCAGCACCAGCTTCTTGCCCACCGGCAGGCCGTATTCCACGTCGTGCTGGTTTTCCTCCAGCTCGATGGCGCCCAGATAGTCGCGCTTGCACTCGGCGTTTATGTCGTACACATAGATGAACGCCCGGTTGCTGTCGCTGTTGTCCACGTCGGCATGAATGTGGAAATTCTTGTCCGTGGTGCTTTCATACGCCTTGTCCACATGGGCGCAGCCGCCCAGGGCCAGCAGCGCCGCAGCGAGCAGCGCAAGTCTGTTGAGATGCATGTTGTCCCCCTTATCCGTTCAGGTACGTATCAGTAACTGCCGCTGAGCAAGGGGCAGCCGATGTCCTCGCCGCTGGCCCAGCCCTTGATCGAATCGCGCGTCCACTGGTAGCGGTCGAAATCGAAGTAGTACATCTTGATCTGGGTGCCGTTGCCCTTGGGCGTGACATCCGCCAGGTACAGCAGCGTGCGGTCGCCCGGGTCCTTGTGGTCGGTTCCGCCGCTGCTCCAGAATTTGGTGTAGAACTCGGACTTGGCCGCGCCGATGTTGGCGACCGGGATGTACCTGTTGGTGCCGCCGTCGCTCTCGCAGGTGCCCACGAATCCGCACTTGCGCGAGATGGTCACCCCGAAGGTCTTGTTCAGGCATTCGTTGCTCTTGCGCTGCAGGCTTTGCGTCACCGCGGCATACGGGCGGTTGACCACATAGGTCTCGATCTTGACCCAGCCGTTATCGTGCTCCTTCGCGTAGTCGCGCATGCTCTTCGGCGTCAAGATCGGGTCGCCGCACCCTGCCAGCAGCAACATTGCCGCCACCGCCACTCCCCACTTCACTGCTGCCATATTTCCCCCTCGAACATTAGATTGGAAAAGACTGCCAGATGCAAAAACCCCGCGATATTACCAAATTTTGCCCGCCCCATGCTTGCCGCCGCAGCGGGCGGATTCAAGCACGGCGTTTGCTCAATGCAGATATTTCCCGAATGCGCCGCTCAGCAATACCGCCCGTTCGCTGTTCGCAAGCCCGCTGGGATGCTTGTCCAGCGGGTGGATGTAGTATTTGCGCTCCAGGTCCTTGCTGTCTTGCGCCAGGGTCAGATCCACCACCTCATCGGCCATGCCCTTGAGCTTCAGGTAGATTATTTCATTCGAGTAATGGCTTTCCCTGAAAAACTCCGGGTCTGCCTTGATGAACCCGACGACGAATTTCTGGTTTCTGGCGCGGGATATTTCCGCCATTTTTTTCACCAATGCCAGATACAGTTCGAAATCGGCGTCCCTGACGCTGTCCCTTTGTATATTCGATGCCAGGGCATACAGCCTGGAACCCGCCAGAATCCGGTTCAGCAGTGCGTTCCCGGTGTGCTGGCCGCACTGGCCGTCCCGGATTGCCTCCCCGCCCGACAGGCGGTAGCGCGGCGAACCGGCGGTATATTCCGGCTTGCATGAGCTGCGCGGCGCGTGCCACGGCGCGGTCAGGAAAAAATTGATGGCGCCCGTGGTATCCCGGTCGCTCTGCAAGATGGCAAGCGCCTGGTGCGCGCCGAATCCGTGGAACCCGAAATTCTTGACCGAGATGTTTTTTATGCGCTGATTGACGAAGTAAGGGAGCGTCTCGTTATCGTTCAGTCCCTCGCCAAAGGTGAAGGAGCAGCCGAAGAAATTGATTCTCTGCTTGCCGGCAGCACTTGCGGGGGTGACCCTGAAGCCGTCCTGGCCGATGGTGTACACCACATCGTAGATCGTCTCGCCCGTGCTGGAAATTTTGCGGCTGGTGTAAGCCCCTTCCTTGCCCTGCCAGCCCAGGTCGGAAATTTTCCCGTACGCCCCTTTCCCGTAGTCCGAGGCCGGGTCCATCATGGCCTGCGGCTTGGCGCCCTTTTGAAACACCGGCACGGCAACTTCCGCGATGGCCAGTGAAACCAGGAGCGAGGCGCCAAAGATGGCATAGGGCCGGATTCTCCGAACCAGCGCCGCGGCGATTGCCAGGAATATGCCGCAGGCGGCGAGGAGCGCGCCGACATGGCGCAGCCAGAAGGCGGCGCACAGCAACAATATGCCCGCCCCCAGGGCGGCGAGCAGGATGTTTTTATGCCTCGTATCAATCCAGTTCATATTCGACCTTGTAGTCAGCCGCCAGCGCCGCGGATTGCGCGGATTTATGCAGCAGCGCATTGCCCACCACCAGGACATCGAGCCCGGTTCCCATGAAGCAGCGGAAGGCGTCCTCGGGCGTGCAGACGATGGGCTCGCCCCGCACATTGAACGAGGTGTTCACCAGCACCGGGCAGCCGGTCAGCTCCTTGAAACGCCTGATCAGCCGGTAGTAGAGCGGATTGGTCTGCTCGTGCACGGTCTGCACGCGCGCCGAGTAATCCACGTGCGTGACCGCGGGTATCTCCGAGCGCGCCACATTGAGCTTGTCTATCCCGAACAGCGCCTGCTCCTCCGCGCTCATCTGCCTGCGCTTGCCGCGCGCCACGTCGGCCACCAGCAGCATGTAGGGGCTGTCGGCGTCCAGCTCGAACCATTCCGCGACATCCTCGCGCAGCACGCTGGGGGCGAATGGCCTGAAGGACTCGCGGAACTTGACTTTCAGGTTCAGCAATTTCTGCATCGCAGGCGAGCGCGGGTCGGCCAGTATGCTCCTGGCGCCCAGCGAGCGCGGCCCGAACTCCATGCGCCCGTTCATCCACCCGACCGCCTTGCCCTCGGCCAGGGCGCGCGCGGTCTGCTCGATGACTTCGTCTTCTGCATGGCTGGTGTAGACCGCGCCGCAGCGCGTCAGGCGCTGCGCGATTTCGTCCGCCCCAAAGGCAGGCCCCAGGTAAGCGCCCTTCATGCCGTCCTGCCCCGCCGCGACCTGGCGCGGCTGGCCAAGCATGACGTGATAGGCGCCCAGCGCCGCCCCGATTGCGCCGCCCGCATCGCCCGCGGCCGGCTGCACCCAAATGCGCTCGAATATGTTTTCGCGCAGCAGCTTGCCATTGGCCACGCAGTTCAGCGCCACGCCGCCCGCGAGGCACAGGTTCTTCTGCCCCGTGCTTTTGGCCACGCCCCGGGCAAGCTTGAGCACCACCTCTTCCGTCACTGCCTGGACGGATGCCGCCAGATCCATGTCGCGCTGGGCCAGCCTGGTTTCGGGCTGGCGCGCCGGGCCGCCGAAGAGCTGGTCGAACTTCGGGCTGGTCATCTTAAGCCCGGTGCAGTAATCGAAATAGCTCATGTCCAGCGCAAACGAGCCATCCTCCTTGATGTCGATGAGGTGGTCCTTGATGAGCCCGGCGTATCTGGGCTCGCCATACGGAGCCAGCCCCATCACCTTGTATTCGCCGGAGTTGACCTTGAAGCCGGTGTAGTAGGTGACGGCCGAATAGAGCAGTCCCAGCGAATGCGGGAACTGAATCTCCTTGTGCACCGCCAGCTGGTTGCCGCTGCCCACGGCCAGGGAGGTGGTCGCCCATTCGCCGACGCCATCCATGGTCAGCACCGCGGCTTGCTCAAAAGGCGAGGGAAAGAAGGCCGAGGCGGCATGGCTGTAGTGGTGCTCGGAAAAAAGCAGGCGCGCGGCCCAGTCCGTGTCCTTGCCCCACAAGTCGTTCAGCGCACCGGCTATGACCGTCTTTTGAAACAGCTTGTCCTTCAGCCAGACCGGCAGCGCCGTGGCAAAGCTGGCAAACCCCCTGGGGGCAAACGCAAAATAGGTTTCGAGCAGGCGCTCGAACTTGAGGAACGGCTTGTCGTAAAACACCACATAATCCACCTCGGCGGGCGCGATCTTCGCCTGCGCCAGGCAGTAGCCGATGGCGTTGGCGGGGAAGCCGGGGTCGTGTTTGATGCGGGTGAAGCGCTCTTCCTGCGCGGCGGCAACGATCTCGCCATCTACCACCAGGCATGCCGCAGCGTCGTGGTAATAGGCCGAAATGCCGAGTATGCGCATGCGCTATGTCAGAACAGCGTGTAGATGAACGGCGCGATGACCGACCCTTGCGCAATCACCAGCAAGGCGCCCAGCAGCACCATCACGATGATGATCGGCGCCAGCCAGAGTTTTTTTCTGACGCGCAAAAATGCCCACAGCTCTTTCAGGAAGCTCATATTTCAAACCCTAAAACTGATTTTTGAACGACTCCGCCGCCGGCCCGGGAGGAGTTCTGTCGATCCAGTAACTGGCCGCCTGGCGTGGCTTCAGCCTGAGCGGATCGCGCCCGAACAGGCGCGTGACCAGCGAAACCGGGGTGATCACCAGGAAAAAGATGGCGCCCAGCACGACCGGACTCACTATTTTTCCCAGCAGCAGGCCGAAGCGGTACCAGATCCGGTTCAGCGGGGCCAGCAGCCCCGGCGCCAGGACGGTGACCCCGGCGAATGCCGCGGCGAAAACTGCCAGCACCGCCACCCGCAGCGGATAGCCTTTCGCATAGGCATAGGCGGCGCCCACGGCGCACACCAGCGCAAATAGCCAGCCAAACTTCTGGTTGGAAGGAAGCGGCGGCTGCGGTGCGGTCTTGAACATGGTCGGTGCGGAAAGTGCGCGATTACCTGTAACCGCCGTATTTTAATGGAATCTCGATTGCATGGGGCGGATATGTCATTCCCCCGCCCCTTTCCGGAACTATCCCACCCCTACCGGACGCATATGCATATATGCATAATAGCTCATCCCCTGATACGGAGCGGCCATGAGCGGTATCAATCTGTTTGAGCAGCAGGCGCGCCTGCAGCGCCAATTCGCGCAGCCAGGGCGCGGTCAGTCCAACCTTGCCGAGCCGTCATTGCTCGTTACGCCGCTGCAGGCCGTGATGCGCTTCATCGAAGGCGCCAACCTGGAGCAATGCGGCAAGGTCGCGGTGCATCTTTCCGCGCGCCTGTTTGCCCTGGAAAAGCAGCACAGCGGCATGCAGGCTGCCAACCTGAACGAGGCCGCGCATTTCGTGGCCGATGCGGCGCTGGACATCGGCGGCGCGCAAAAGGCGGAGGATGAGGCTCCCTGCCGCTGCGGGCGCTGCGATGCCTGCGTGGCCGCGCGCTCGGACGAGCGCCACGACCGCAGGCGCGACTGGCGGCTGGGCGAGTGCTGACAGGCGTCGAGCCGCGCGACCTCAGCGCACGATCTCGTGCCTGCGCGCATCCACTTCCAGCGGGGCGCGCCAGTAGCCGTGCGCCAGCACCTGGTGGAAATACTCGCGCAGGAAGGCGGCAATCGAACCGGCTTGCTCGTATTGGCGCACATGGCGGAATTCGTGCGAATACAGGCGCACGGTGGCGTGGCCGCGCAGCACCAGCACGGCGTGGCCCAGGGTGAGCCCGGTGGTTCCCCTGCCCAGGAAGCCGGCGGCTCTGGCCGCCGCGCGCAGCAGGAGGTGCTGCGGGCGCGGCATTTCATCCACGATCAGCAGGCGGATGCGCTCGGGCTGATGCACGCCCACCTCGCGCGCCAGCGCCAATTCGCCTGCGCTCAGCGGGCGGCCGCTGACGCAGGATGCGGCGGCCGTGCGCTCGGCCCAGGCGACCGCGCTCGGCAGCAGGATGGGCAAGGCGGTTCTCAGCAGGAAAAACAGCAAGGCGGGCTTCCAGTGGTATGAATCGCGCCATTGTAGCAAAGCTCGCCGACTGTACGCCCGCACCCGATTCCGGTAGCATGCCCGCCAACGATTCTTCAATTCCCGGAATTTATTAAGGAACACTATGCTGCGCAAACTGCTTTTCGTCCTCCTGGCTGCCGCCTGCCTGATTTCCGCCGGAGCCCGCGCGGCCCCGCCCGCCGTCCAGCCCGCCGCCACCGGCGCGGCCTATATCCGCCTGGACGACAGCTGGAGAGGCTTCTGGCCGCACGGCGCGGAATTCGTCGCCTACACGGTCAGCTTGGATGCGCAGCCGCAGGATGCCTTCCACGTGATGCTCAAGCCCGGCCTCGGGATGATGCTCACCTTCGCCGACAAGAAAAATTTCGGCGCCGCCAAAAACATGCTGGAAGCGCACCGCGAATGGGAGCTGAATTACTGGCGCAAGAATGCGGGCACGCTGAATAGCAAAAACCGCGAAGATCTCGCGGGCGGGCGCAGCGATCTGCTGGTGACGGAAATCGTCCTGCCGCAGGCGGATGGCCCCGGCCTCACCGCCTACATGATAGGCGTGGCGGGAAGCAACGGCGTGTTCGTGTTCTCCATCTCGCCGGTCGGCGCGGAAGATAACGACATGGTGAAGAAACTCATCGCGTCCATCCGGGTCGAACACAAGAAGCTGGACCTCAAGGCGGAAGCGAAAAAGGTCGCGCCCTAGGGACAGCAATAGCCCGGCCGCAAGCCAGCAGCCTGCGATTCCGTCAGGCTGCTGGCGCAGGAGACCGAACGCGCGGGAGTGTCTCATGGCAAAAGCAAGGCGCAGCCTGTGGATCGTCCTGATCGCCATGCAGTTGGCGCATCCCGCGCGCGCCGACATCTGCGACAACGCGCAATTCTTCGAGCAATGCCCCACCGCCGACCCGGCATTCGCCACCCTCGTCCGCGATTTCAAGATACGCAAAAACGGCGTGCTGCTGGACCCGGCCCGTCTGAAATGCAGCGCGCCGGTATCCAGCATGCCGGTTTCCGCCTGGAGCGACGAGCTGGCGCTGCTGCAGGCGCTGCGCGCCCTCTACTACATGGATCACGGGCGGCATGGCCATCTGCCCTGGACGCCGCTTTCGCTGTACGACTGGCTGCGCGCCAACGTGGGCGGATTCGACATCTCCAGCAAGGCGACATTCGATTACTGGACCGGCCAGGGCCACGCCGCCGAGGACGATGACGCAAACTACATCGTGCTGCGCGCGCGCAGCGATGCCGAACGCGAAGGGCTGAAGAAATGGGCCGGCCCCAACGGGATTGCCCACCTGGTTTCGCTCATCGCGCACGAGCGGCGGCATGGCGATGGCATCGGCCATGTGCGCTGCTGCCCGGCGCAGGAGGCGAACAACAAGCATGGCGCCTGTGACCCGGGCTACGAGGAAAGCGCGCGCATCTCGCCCTACGGCATCCAGTACTGGCTGGAGAAGCACTGGGTCAGCGGCGACATCAACGTGGGCATCGGCTGCCTGGCGCCGGCCGAAAGGGCGGAAGCCATCCGCTGGATGCGCCAGGACGGCAATTCCTTCGCCAGCCCGCCCAGCAATTTCTGCAGCACCCCTCCCCCACCGCTGAGCGACGAAAACAACTTGCCCGCCGCCTGCAGCCCCGCGTGCCGCTAGGGCGGGTGCGCCTGCCTGCCCGATTCACCCCATCCGGAAATACAGTAGACGGGGTATTCAGTCTGGTCTTCGGCCCATTTATAGTCGGGCCATATTGCTTCCTCACGGGCGGCCCTATCGGCTTGAGAGCGATGTCTATCTATATTCCAGTCAAGACCAAGTTCGCAATTGTGTTTGCGCTGGCCTTGATTTGGATGGCGGTTTCGCTGTGGCTGTCCATTCCCTGGTTTCGCGATTTGTCGGACAAGATAGGCTGGCTGCTGGCCGGGTTCCTGATCGCGTTCATCGCCATCATCCCGGGGTTCATGAATGCGTTCCTGCTGTCGTCCATCCTGTTCGACCGCCGCCCCAGGGCAGCCAGCATCAGCCAATACCCGCCGGTCACCGTCCTGGTTCCTGCATTCAACGAGGCCGCGGCCATTGCGGACACCATGACCAGCATCTTCAAGCAGGATTACCCGGGCATGCTGAAGGTGCTGGTGGTCAATGACGGATCGCGCGATGCTACGGCCGAGCGCATCAGGGAATTGCAGGCGCGCGGAATGGAGATCGAGTTGATCAACATCCTGGACAACGGCGGGAAATCGGCCGCCCTGAACCGGGGCCTGAGCGCCTGCACCACGGAGATTCTGATCACCATCGATGCCGACAGCTACCTGAAGATCGATGCCATCCGCAATATCGTCGAGCGCTATTTGTCCGATCCGCCCAATACGCGCGCCGTGGCGGGCGAGATCCTGATCCGCAATTCCAGGACGAACTGGATCACCCGGGCGCAGGAGTGGGACTATTTTCTCGGCATTGCAGCGATCAAGCGCGCGCAATCGCTGTTCCAGGGCACGCTGGTCGCCCAGGGCGCCTTCTCCCTGTACGACCGCGCCACCGTGGCCAACCTGGGCGGCTGGCCCGATGCGCTGGGCGAGGACATCGTGCTGTCCTGGAAGATACTCAGGGCAGGTTTCCGCATCGGCCATGCCGAAAATGCCTGCGCCTTCACCAATTGCCCGGACACCCTGAAGAAATTCGTCTACCAGCGGCGGCGCTGGTCGCGCGGCATGATAGAAGCGTTCAAGGCCAACCCCGGCATACTGCGCCAGCCCAGGTTGAGCACCATGTATGTGTGGTGGAATTCCATGTTCCCCATGATAGACCTCTCCTACAGCGTCGGATTCATCCCGGGTCTGGCGCTGGCCTGCTTCGGAAAGTTCTGGATCGTGGGGCCCATGACCCTGGCGCTGCTGCCCGTGTCGGTGCTGCTCAACCGCGTCATGTTCAATGCCAACGTAAAAATGTTTCGCGACGAGGGCCTGCAGGTACGCACCAACCGCGGCGGATTGTTCTTTTACATGCTGGCCTATGGCCTGATACTCCAGCCGGCGTGCGTATGGGGCTATGCGTCGGAAATATTCGGCCACCGCAAGACATGGGGAACCAAATGAGCCGGGTATTCCTCTGCCTGGGCTGCCTGATGGCCATGCTGCCGGGCGCGCTGCTGGCCGAGGAGGCGACTGTCTGGAAACAGGCCATCGGCTTCCCCGAGTTTTATGGCTACCGTGACAGCGAAGGCTTCAGCGCCTACAAATTGGGCGCCGGCTTCTATCCGCGCTATGAACACGGCGACCGCTATACCGGGGTGGAATACCAGAAGAACCATTATTCCCAGGGCAACTGGAGCTCCTGGGGAAACGAGGCCAGGCTGGTCACGCGCGAGATCAATCCGCGCACGGCGCTGGGCTACAACCTCAGCCTGGGCTACAACCAGGAAAACAATTTCGGCCTGCTCACCACCAACAGCCAGTATGGCTTCGGGGTGACGGATGACACCCGGCTCGAACTGCTGCTCATGCGCGACCGGGTTGAAACGCAGAACGCGATCATAAACAACGTGTATTACACGCTGCCCGCGCTCAGCGTGGAACATAAATTGCTGGAGCGGCTGACCTTGGTCGCCATGGGCGGGGACATGTTTTTCTCCGACACCAACAGCCGCCTGCTCCTGCGCCTGAAGCTGCTGTACGACCTGGTTCCGGAACAGGGCATCACCGCCCAGCTGCGCTACCGCCGCTTTCACGACAGCAACACCAACGTGGCCTTCAACTACTTCAACCCTGCCAGTTACGATGAGGCCATGCTCGCGCTGGGCATGCGCCGGCGCGTTTCCGGCTGGGTGCTGGATGGCGCTGCCGGCCTCGGACGGCAGAGCGTCAATGGCCAGCCCACGACCACCCAGCTGCTTGAGGCGGGCGCCACCAGCCCGCTGGCCGAGCGCATATATTTCCGGGCGCGCCTGGGCTACGGAAAGTCGGCCAATTTTCAGGGGCCGAATTCCTCCTTCCGCTACCTGATGGGAGAGCTAATCTTTTCCCCCTAGCGCATGCGGCATAGATAACGGAGATCATCATGAAGCTCACATCCAGCATTCCGTATATCGCATTGCTGGCGGCTGCCCTCAGCGGCTGCGCCTCCAGCCTTTCCGAGAGCTCCTATCAGCGCGGCGAGACCGGTGTTGCGCAGGAGGTGCAGCTCGGCGTGGTCGAAAGCGTGCGCGAAGTGAAGATCGAGGGCACCAAGAGCGGCGTGGGCGCCGTATCCGGCGGCATGGTGGGCAGCGTCGCGGGCAGCAATGTCGGCAGCGGCAAGGGCTCCATCGTCGGCTCCATCCTGGGCGCGGTCGCGGGCGGCGTCACCGGCGCCGCGGCAGAGGAAGGCATCACGCGCCAGAAGGGCTACGAGATCACGGTCAAGCTCGACAGCGGCCGCGTCATCGCGGTGACCCAGGGCGCGGACGAGCAATTCAAGCCCGGCGAGCGCGTGCGCATCCTCGGCTCGGGCGGCAAGACGCGCGTGACGCATTGAGCGCAGGCCAGCGCCGCGCCGCATGCCGCCACACATTCGCCACACACTGCGCCATCGTCTCCACACACGGCACGCGCATCATGCAATCTCCCGTACATGGAGAACCCGATGAATACCCAGCGTTTATCCAACAACTATCACGATGCGCATCTGGAACGCGTGGCGATCGGCCCGCGCCCGGAGCTGGTGCTTTTCATCCGCCTCGACCCGGCGCACAACGCCACCATCCTGCAGGATGCGGTGGTCCGCTTCGGCTCGATAGCGAATTTCCGCGAGGTGGAGGCGTTTTTCTCCACCCTGCCAATGGACGCCGCAAGCGACCATCTCGGCATCATCCGCCGCCTCGAACCGGAAGCACGCGGCAGCTGGGCGCTGGCCCTGGAAGGCTACGGCGAGGTGCGCGTCCTGAGCGAGCGCTGCCTGGAACGCAAAAGGTAAAACAGGTGCGATATGTGGATAGTCATCATAATCCTGTTGTTCTTGTTTGCGCTGATCTGGCTGGCCTATAAGCACCACTATGCAATTTTCATTCTGCTGCTGATCGCACCGTACTTGTGCTACCAAGTAACCCTGTATTTCTGGTACGCAAAATTCATTCCCGAGCAGATCGAGATTTCCTATCCGGTTTCGGTTGGTGAGGAGTTTGTCCTGCTCAGGGGAGGTTGCGCTGTTGCCATATACAAGGTTTCGGACAGGACCCTGGATAACATCAGGCAGAATGGGCTGAAATTCTTCAAGCAAGCGGTTGATGCCAGAGCGCCCATCGAACATTACAATGGGTCCGAACTGAAACGCTACCAGGCCTGGAGTGCCACGCCGCTGCCTCCTTCATGGACCAGCGAAGGAAGCTGGACCATGTGCGATGTGGCCAATTCGGCAGTAGAGAGCGAAATCATAAGGGAAACGAAGAAAGCCGGAGCGTATTACACCGTTTCCACTGAGAATGAGACACAGTTGGTGCTGGTTCCCTCACTGGGCTATGTGATGTACTCGTACTATCACTGACGTCATGGCTCCCGAGTCACCCGGCTCACCCGCTCCAGGTAAACCGCCATCGAGGCGGCCACGGTCCACAGTGCTGCGATCGCCGCAATCCAGAATCCGGGGGCGCCCATGGCGGGGACGATGAAGCCGGTGAGGCCGAGCACGATGCCGCCGCCCAGGCCCGGCCCCCACAGCAGCACGCCGTAGATGACCATGGGCACGCCGGATTTCTTGTAGCCGCGCAGCGCATTCACCGCCACAGCCTGCACGGCATCGCCCAGGTGGTAGAAGCCGACCAGCGTGATGAGCGGGATGGCGGCGGCCTGCACCGCGCGGTCCGAGGTGTAGAGCGCGGCGATATAGGGCGCGCCCAGCCAGAAGGCGAGGCTGATCATCAGCCCCACCGTGAGGCCGATGCGTATGCCGCGCCAGCAGATGCGCCGCGCGCGTTCGCGGCCGGCAGCGCCCAGCGCCTGGCCCGCCAGGGCGGAAGTGGCATTGCCCAGCGCCAGCGGGAACATGAAGGCGGTCGCCGCGAGGTTGGCCGCGATCTGGTGCGCGCCGGAGACCACCGGCCCCAGCCGCGCGATGAACAGCGCCATCAGGGTGAAGGCGGTCACGTCGGCGACGAAGGTCACCCCGATCGGCAGGCCCAGCTTGAGAAAGGCGCGTATCGCGGCCCACTCGGGCGCAGCAAAGCGGCGGCGCAACTGGAATTCGGCATAACCGCTATGGTTCAGGCACCAGCTCCAGGCGATGAGCGCCATCACCCACTGGTCTATCGCCGTGGCATAGGCCGCGCCCGGCCCGCCCAGCGCGGGCATGCCCAGCCAGCCATACATGAGCATGGCATTGAGCGGTATTTTCAGGCACAGCGCCAGCAGGTTGAAAGCCATCACCGGGCGCGGACGCCCGATGCCGGTGGAAAGCCCGGAGAACAGGCGCAGCGCGATGGTGGCGGGCACAGCCCAGGCGGATGCGGCCAGATAGGCGCGCACCTTTTCCTCCACCGCAGGCTGCAGGCTCGCCAGGCGCACGAAAGGCTCGGGAAAAACCAGCAGCACCATCGCCACCGTTGCCAGCACCAGGGCTATCCACACCGCCTGGTGCAACTCGCGCCCGATCTCGTCCCGCTTCCCCGCGCCATACAGATGCGCGACCATGGGGGTGAGCGCCAGCAGCACGCTGATCAGCGACATCACCACCGTCGCCGCGATGGCCGCGCCTATGCCCACCGCCGCCAGATCCACCGCCGACAAGCGCCCCGCCATCGCGGTGTCGATCACCGCATTCGCCATCAGCGCCAGCTGCGCGATGAGCACCGGCCAAGTGAAACGCAGCAGTTCGCGCGAGAGGGAGGGAGGTTTTTGCATGGGGGACGCCGGTGAGGCTCGGTGTGTAGGGTCGTTCAGTCCAGCACCAGCCGCCAGCGCTTCTGTTCGAAATCGTACCAGTACTCCAGCAGCACGATTGTGCCGGGAGTGTAGGAAAGAAATGGCATCCCCTCAAAGTTGGAATACCTCGGGCGGCCTGGCATTGCGCGCAGCGCGGCGCGGATGATGTTTTTGCGCAGGCCGGAAGGGGCGGACTGAGTCTCCTGGCCGCTGTCTGGCGTGGGGATATGCATGGGCGAAACTATACACCGGGCAGCGCACGGCGCAATACGAGCATTAATCATATCCGCGAATGGCCGCTTTGTGGCGTTCAATTTGCATCCCTAAAGGGCAACTCTGTACCCATATCCGCCATGAGGACCCGTAAACACGTTGCGCAAAAGCGGCCATTTTCGTAGGTTGGGTGGAGCGCAGCGATACCCAACAGACACGCCGAAGAATGATGGGTATCGCTACGCTCCACCCATCCTACCGCGCTTAGCTGCTAACGACGAATAAACCTTTGCCAGTTGCGCATGTGTTTGAAATGAAGATACGCCAAGACCGCAATTGCGACAATAAGCGAGAGCCCGTTTAACACCAGCAAGGGTACGCTTTTCGGATATTTAGAAAGTAGCTGGAGCAAAAGCATAGGAACCAGAACCACAACAAATTGTATTTTTTCCATTGGATGTGGATTGATAGCCAGCTCTCCGCCGCAATTTGAACAATAGGGTATTGCGCGGTTGGGTAAGAAACGCCGTTCTCCCGGGGCCGGCTTCGAGCGCAACAACCTTTTGCTCAGTGGCGTATGGCAGTAGGGGCAATCCATTTTCATATGATCACGTTTAGCTCTAAGGTTATCAGTCAGCAGTACATCTCATGGGTTTGCTGGTTGTCGGGCTTCACAGATGTTCTGCCCAACATCCCGAACTGGCTGTCAGATGCAACTGATCGAGGCGCACGAAAGCGGACATACGCTAATGTCGGCAATTGGGACAACTCGGCCAGCAGCCCACGTCCGCTAAAGTGAAGTCTACCTGATGGTGGTCACCGGCAGCAATGGCCGACTATCTGGCAGTGTCTGTCAGACCAAGTGAGCTACTACGGCTTAAATAAAAGGGCGGGCAACGCGATGTTGCCCACCCTGGAGACTGCGATTCCCGGAATTACTCGGGGATGATGTTCGCTGCCTGCTTGCCCTTGGGGCCGGTGACCACTTCATAGGTCACGCGCTGGTTTTCGCGCAGGGTCTTGAAGCCGTTGGCCTTGATGGCCGAGAAGTGCGCAAATATATCTTCGCCGCCATCATCCTGGGTGATGAATCCGAAGCCCTTAGCGTCATTGAACCACTTAACGAAACCTTTTGCCATGATGTTTTCCTTTAAAAATAAACTTCGAACGGATTGCATGATGCTTGTCGTATTCCAGGCTAATGAGAGCTATGACACCGGGCACCTCCATCAAGTAAACCATGTAAAGACCAGTGCCACAGCCACCAGCCACAGAGCAAGTTCGACTCCGGGAGCGCCTCCTCCCGCCTCAATCCTGTAATAGGCGCTTGCCGTGATCCAATCATCCGGATAAATGGGGCTCGTTTTTTCCACAACGGGGCTGACAACTGGAATTGTCTTGACCGAGCGCATTTTGTGGTGTGGGAAATAATCGTTAAATTGAATATTGGACTTGTTGGAAGGGAAATTTACGTGGGTATTGCCAATGAAAACATACCGGTAAACCGGTATTTCAAATTCATAAAACCATTACAAAAGGGTTGATTCCAGGGGCGGCCAGGGGGGCAAGCACGCTGCGGCCGTGCAGGACGGGGATTGAGCGGGGTTCCTTTCGAGCCGGGTTATGCTCACTGCATGGTAGGATGTGCCTGTGATGGGATGGATTTCCTGACGCAGGGAGGGTGTGCAGCAGATGAAAATCGTTTTTGAGGCTCCGCAGCGCAAGCACTCCAGGCTGTTTCATGCCTTCATCGGGGCATGTGTGGGCGGCGCCATCGCCGCCACAGCCTGGCTGATCTCCGGTGAGCTTGCCTGGTTTTTTACCATTCCGATGATCGCCCTCTGGGCTGCACTGGCGCCGCGCAATCGTCCGCGCGTGATAAGGGGCAAGTAGGGCGGCCGTCTCCGTGAATTACGGGCCGCGCTGCCCGCCCTGCGCTTTTGCGATGAATCGAACCAGGAGACCGCCATGATTAAGCTCATCGCTATCCTGCTGGCCGCGCTAGGCGCCGTGGCCTATGTCAGGTCCAGGCGCGACATAGACCGCGCGTTCCTGCGCATCGCCGCAGGCAGCCAGATCGCCGAGACGCCGTGCGGCCCGATCGAGTATGCGGTGGCGGGCGAAGGCCCGCCGGTGCTGGTGGTGCATGGGGCGGGCGGCGGCTTCGACCAGGGCCTGGACCTCGGCGCGGAGCTTGTGGCGGCGGGCTTCCGCGTCATCGCCCCTTCGCGCTTTGGCTACCTGCGCACGCCGCTTCCCGCCGATGCTTCCGCCGCGGCCCAGGCCGATGCCCACGCCTGCCTGCTGGATGCGCTGAACGTTCCGCGCGCCGCGGTTATGGGCGCATCCGCCGGAGCGCCTTCGGCCATGCAGCTTGCGCTGCGCCATCCGCAGCGCGTCGCCGCGCTGGTGCTGATGGTTCCCGCCGCCTATGCGCCGCGCACCGGTCAGGCGCCGGTGCAGAGGCCGAAAGCGGCGATATGGCTTGCGGAGACCATGGTGCGCTCGGACTTCGTGTTGTGGGCCATGCAGCGGCTGGCCCCCGGCCTGGCGGTGCGCGCGCTCCTCGGCACGCCGCCGCAACTGGTGCAAAGCGCCAGCCCGCCCGAGCGCGCGCGGGTGGAGCTGATCATGCAGCACGTCCTCCCGATCAGCGTGCGCCGGCGCGGCCTGCTCAACGACACCGCGGTGGTCACCGACCTGCCGCGCTACGCGCTGGAAAACATCGCCGCGCCCACGCTGGCCTGCAGCCTGGAGGATGACCTGTACGGCACCTACGAAGGCGCGCGCTACTCCGCCGCGCACATCCCGAACGCCCGCTTCATCGGCTATCCCAGCGGCGGCCACATGGGGGTGGGCCACAACGATGAATTCGCGGCTGCAGTCGCCGCGCTGCTGAAGAGCGCCCGCTACACTGGCTGAATCCCGGCGCACGACACCATCCCGCCCCGTGAATGAGGGCGCGGCACGGTGTATAATCCCGGCGCAGTTTACGTTGAGTCGCCCTGAATTGTTTTATTCCAACCAGCAAAGGATATTCAGCTTGAAAACGCTCTCCTGGCTTGCCCCGTTTGTTGTTGCCCTGTCGCTCGCAGGCTGCGCCCAAAACCCGGTTACCTCGCTCGCCCCGGCCGATGGCGGCTTCACGGTGCAGATGCCCGGGAAAGTGAAGGAAGATGCGGCCACCAAGGGCACCCGCATGTTCCTGAGCGAGGTGGACGGCATAGGCTTCCTGGTCAGCTACACGGATTTCGGGCAGCGCCTCAAGAGCTTGAGCCCCGACCAGATGCTGGACGCCGCGCGTAACGGCATGGTCAGCAGCAAGAACAAGGTGATTTCCGAAGAAAAGATCAACTTCGAGGGCCGCCCCGGACGCGATCTGCGCCTGATCACCCGGAACGGGTTCCACATGCGCCTCAAGCTGGTGCTCACCGAAACCAGGCTGTACCAGGTTGGCGCCGCCGCCCCCAAGGACAAGGCGTCCTCGCCGGACATCGACCAGTTCATCGAATCTTTCCACTTCACCGGCGCACATTGAGTTAACGCCAGCCGCGGCGGGCATGCACGCCCGCCCCGCCGCTGGCGCCATTGAAGCATGACCGACGACGATACCATCAACTGCGCCGAGCACGGCAAAACCAGCGCGGCCTATGTCTGCGCGCACCTGGTGCAAAATCCGGAGCAGAAGTGGTTTTGCGGCCACCCTTCCGAGGAGAACCGCTGGCCGGACGCCTGGTGTGCACAGTGCGAGGCGGAGTTCCAAAAGTACGGGGAATGGAACGAACACAACGAGGGCTGCACCGAGATCAAGCTGATCTGCCACGAGTGCTATGAATCAGGCATGGCGCAAAGCGTGGATGCCGTGTCCGATGCGCAGCGCGATGCCTGGCGGGCGCTGGTGCGCGAGTGCCATGATGAAATCAAGCCCAAGCAGGAGCGGCTGCTGAAGGAATTCAGGATCGGCGAGCACAAACGCTGGGATTACGAGCAGGAGAGCGCCGAGCTGATATTCTCCAACGACGGGGTGCCCGCCGTCATCGCCGAGGTGGAATTCATCGGCAGCGTTTCCACCCGCTCCGGCACCTGGCTGTGGGCGTGGGCGAATTTCGACATGCTGCCCCAGGTGCGCAGCCGCATCGCGGCGGTGCGGGATTTTGGCGCGGAGCGGGACTTCCCGCGCCTGACGGTGCCGAAGTGGAATGCGGATGAGGTGGATGGCTGGGAAGTCTCGGCCATTGCGGCACAGGTGCTGGGCGCGCAGGGGCTATACCGCGTGCCGAGCGCAAACGGCTTCCTGTACATGGCGATCATGGGCATACGCCACATCCAATAGCGGCTACGCGCATCAGGTTGAGATTTCCCCCGTCAGCCGAAATGTGCATCAGCAGGCCGCAGTGAACTATCCGCGCGCTGCGCCATTCTAACCACCAGGTCACTACGGAGAGATGAGTTGAACTTCCTGGCACATGCATTGCTGGCGGGCGACCAGCCCGCGCTGATCGTGGGCGGGGTCGCCGGAGACTGGGTCAAGGGCCACCTGCCCGGCGGGCTGCCGCCCGACCTGGCGCGCGGGGTGGCGCTGCACCGCGCCATCGACGACTACGCCGAGACCCACCCAGCCTTCAAGCGCAGCCGCGCGCGCGTTTCTGCCTCGCGCAGGCGCTATTCCGGCGTGCTGGTGGATGTGTTTTACGACCATCTGCTGGCGCAGAACTGGAGCACCCTGCACCAGCAGCCGCTGCCGGAATACTGCGCCGGGGTGTATGCGCAGATACGCGGGCGCCTGGACGACCTCCCCGCTTCCGCCCACCACGCGCTGGCGCTGATGGCCAGCGAAGACTGGCTCGGCAGCTATGCTCGGATCGAAGGCATTGCAGACGTATTCCGCCGCATGTCGCGCCGCGCGCGCCAGCCCAACCCGCTGGCCGCGGGCGAGCAGGAATTCCTGGCGGACGCCGCCGGGTACACCGCCGATTTCCACGACTGGCTCACCGGCGCGCAAGCGTTCTGCCGGCAATGGCTGGCGCAGGACGCGGCGTGACGTGAACCGCATCGGGTAGGCGTCACCCCGCAGCCCGCTCCGGCGCTTGAAGCCTGGTGCGGCCTGGCTTCAAGGCACCGGAGTTGCTGCAATCAAGCCGCGCTATTTGATCTCTCTGCTCTGCGGCTGCAATGGGTCGACCTGCTTGAACTGGAGCGGCTTGACCTGCAGCCGCCCGGGCTGGAACAGCCTGGGCTGGACCCGGCCCTGGACGTCGCGGATGACATAAGCCGGCTCAAACTGGCCGCTGAGCTCCTTGCCCTTGGCTGACTCGGCTTTCAGCACATAGGAAACGCCTTCCTCGCCCTTGACCGTCAAGCCATGGGTGTAGCTCACGCCATTGACGACCGCCGGGGTTTTGAGACGGCTGAGCGTTCCGACCGGACGACCTATGTTGTCATACACGTTGACGCGCGTGACCTCGTCGCCCGGATTGACCAGGATCTGCAGGTTGCACTGCGGACACTTGAGCCACCACCAGGGGTCATATATCGGGTAGCACGTTCTCGGCCTGAACCTGCAGATGTTGCAGAGGCGCGGGTAACGTTCGCAAAAGCCGATGACCCCGGTGTTGTTGATGACGGCATAGGGAACAGACATGCCGCCTACCGTCCCGTCGCCGGTGTCGGTCGAGATTCTGGCATTGCCGCCGCTGGCATCGGTCGTCCTGACGCGGTAATACAGCCGGCTGCCTCCCTTCAGCACATTCCACATGGCCGGCGTGAGCTGCCAGGTGGCTGTGCCGCCGGTGGAGGCCGTGACATTGGTCAGCCATCCGCTCGAGAAGAGGTTGCTGGTGAAGGTGGCGTTGTTGGCCACTTCAATCCGGTAGCGGGTATTGTATGGCAGCGTGCCGGACGTCACCGCGTTGCCGCTAGCGTCGAACGTGTAATCCCTGCCGGTCCAGATGGTGAGCGTGGGGGGCGTGGACGAGTTGCGGTTGAGGTAATCATCGTCGATGTCGATGATGGCCTCCTTGTCGCTCAGGAATAATCCTGCCCGGGCAAACCCGGAAAGCATCTTGATGGTCAGCCAGCTGACTCCGCTGTTGGCGACCAGCTGACGCTCCAGGTCAACGAAGGAATCGTGCACGCGCTGGTCGGAGATGCCGTTGAATATCCCGACACCTGCCGTGGTCATCGCCTCCATCAAGTTGACGTTCGTGGTAATGGCACCCGAGGGATGCTGCTCGAGAAACTCCCGCCGCACATTCCACAAGGCCCAGCTGATCATCTGGCCGTCGGCATGGGCTTCCTTGTTACCGAAACCTATATAACGGTGCTCTGGGAAAACGTCGGTCGCTTCGCTTTGCCTGGGTACAAAGCCGGATTGAACCGGGGTGGGACAGTTGTGCGCCCACCACCCTCCGAAAGTGTCGGTATTGTGTATGGTATCGGCCCAGAAATCGGCCAGCCCTTCGTTGATCGAGCCTGTCATGCTGCCGCCACCGACGGCATGTTGAATGCCGTTGATGTTGTGCCCGTATTCGTGCGCCAGAACGGTTGCATCGATGGCCGCGTTGTACACGTCAGAGCACGAGGTGCTGTTGCTGATGGTGGCGTTGCAGATGTAAAAACGGCCATCCGAATAGGCATTCTGCTGCCCGCCCAGGTTCACGTTTGCCGTGAACGCCGGCAGGGTCTGACTGCCCCAATTCCTTGCCAGGGCACGCGCGCGATACAGCCATGCGTATGCATTGATCTCCTGGGCGCGTGAGTTGTAGCCCGCCGAGGAAGTGCGGTCCACTACGGTACCATTCAGCGGGGGTACGTTGAAGTTGGCCACGCCCGAGCCATCGGAAGCCAGCGTCAGGTCG
>DATDDB010000039.1:0-14885 GCA_036524005.1 Gallionellaceae bacterium
ATTCAAAGGCAAGTTCGAGGGCGGCATGCTCACCACGGCTTACGGATTTAAGATCAATTACGTCTTCGCCGCGGACGGCGCGCTTCTGCCCGACATCAATCGCATGGTGGGCAGGTTCAAGTACGGTCTGCTGCAAGGCGCAGGCGTCCGCACCTGGAGCGGTGCGGAATCCGCCCATCCCAGCATGGTGCGCGAGAAAGGTCGGTTCAACGAGGGCGATCCCGTCGGAAACATTTTGGTGACGCGCCTGCATCCCTACCCCGGCGTCGAGGCGGACAGCCTGGAAGTCGTGCTGAACGACAAGGGGCAGATGTTCCAGTACCAGGCCTATAACAACAAGCCGCAGCGGCGGGTTGTCGGCGAAGTGTGGTTCTACGGGGGCGATGAATCATGCATGACGCGTACCGACGAATACAAAGGTTCGCCCTATATGCCATTGCGTGCCACGCTGGTGTGCAGCTGGGAGGACATCCGGGGCGATAAGATTATGCATATCTATACCTACGAATTCGACTGCGACGAATGGCAGATCGCGGAAGACCGCTGGACTTGTCCGAAAGGCACCATCGTTAAAGTGGACGACAACCAGTCCGGCCTGTGGCACGGGGAAACCAGGAAGATTATTCGGGACGTAAAACACGACAAGGCTTACTATGTGCCCGTGCCTTTCAACAGGAACAAGCCGTCCCAATCTGACTGACCGAGACTCCTCGCTCTTCCTCGCAAGGGGAGGGAATCGCCAGGCTCGGGGCAAACGGGACGTTATGCCTTGTCCATGCGCCGGTACTGAATAGCCTCGGCGATATGCGGAGGCTGTATATTTTCGCTGCCCGCGAGATCGGCAATGCTGCGCGCCACCTTGAGCACGCGGTGGTAGGCGCGGGCGGAAAGATTGAAGCGCGAAATCGCCGCGCGCAGCAGCGCATCGCCTTGCCCATCCGGCTTGCACAGTTCGTCGATCTCGGTGACGGAAAGCTGGGCGTTGGGCTTGCCCTGGCGCGCCAGCGCACGCTCGCGCGCGGCGTCCACCCGCGTGCGGATGGCAGCGCTGGTCTCGCCGTCGGCCTGCCTGAGCAAGTCTTCCTGGTTGATGGCAGGGACTTCTATCTGGATGTCGATGCGGTCCAGCAAGGGGCCTGAAATCTTGCCGCGATAGCGCGCCACCTGGTCCGGGGTGCAGCGGCATTTGCCGTTGTAGTGGCCCAGATAGCCGCAGGGGCAGGGGTTCATCGCAGCGACCAGTTGGAACTGGGCGCGGAAATCCGCGCGCCTTGCGGCGCGCGAGATGGTGATGCGCCCGCTCTCCAGCGGCTCGCGCAAGACTTCCAGCACGCTGCGGTCGAATTCGGGCAGCTCATCGAGGAACAATACGCCGTGCATGGCAACGGTGATCTCGCCCGGGCGCGGGTTGCTGCCGCCACCCACCAGCGCCACGGCGGAAGCGGTATGGTGCGGTGCGCGGTAAGGCCTGGCCTTCCAGCGGCCGATGTCGAAGGTGCCGCCCAGCGATTGCATGGCCGCGCTCTCCAGCGCCTCGGTTTCGCTCATCTGCGGCAATATGCCGGGGAAGCGCGCGGCGAGCATGGATTTTCCCGTGCCCGGAGGGCCGGACATCAGCACGCTGTGGCCGCCTGCGGCGGCGATCTCCAGCGCGCGCTTGGATTGCGCCTGGCCCTTCACCTCGCGCATGTCGGGGTAATCAGGCGGCGTGGGCTGCACGTCCGGAATATAACGTGCGAGCGCATCGCGCCCGGCCAGGTGAGCAGCGACCTCAAGCAGCGATTTGGCCGGGTAGACCGTGGCATCCTCCACCAGCGCCGCCTCGGCGGCATTGGCTGTGGGCAGGATGAAGGCGCGCCCGCAGTTCGCGGCGTGATAGGTCATCGCCAGCGCGCCGCGTATCGGGCGCAGCTCGCCGGTGAGTGCAAGTTCCCCGGCAAATTCGTATTCGGAGAGTCGTTCCGCAGGTATCTGCCCGGAAGCGGCAAGGATGCCGAGTGCGATCGGCAAATCGAAACGCCCGCTGTCCTTGGGCAGGTCGGCGGGCGCGAGATTGACCGTGATGTGCTTGACGGGGAATTCGAACTGGCAATTCTGCAGCGCGGCGCGCACACGGTCGCGGCTTTCCTTCACCTCGGCCTCGGGCAGGCCCACGATGGTGAAGCTGGGCAGGCCGTTGGCGAGGTGCGCCTCGACAGTGACCTGCGCGGCATCCATGCCGGAGAGGGCCCTGCTGTATAACACCGCCAGACTCACAAGTACCCCGTTTTACTCAAAATTGCGTCGCCATACGGCGTTGCGCTCAAAAAATCTTGCTTACATATAGTCGCATATGCTGCGCTGCGATTTTTATCGCACGCCTTGTCTGGCTTAGCCATTTTGACTATCCGGGGCACTTGGCGGAGGCCAGGAATTAGTTCTTGCGCTGCGCTTCGAGTTCGGCCACGCGCGCTTCAAGCTGTGCCAGTTTCTCCTGCGCGCGGGAGAGCAGTGCCGCCTGCACGTCGAATTCCTCGCGCGTGACCAGATCCAGCTTGGCGAAGCCCTGCGCCAGCAGCGCACGGGCATTTTTCTCGAAATCGCGCGCCGGGCCGGAGGCGGCGAGTTCACTCAGCTTGGACGAGATTTCATCCAGGAATTTGGAATTGAACATGATGATTTTCCGTTACAATGGCGTCCTGCGTAGTTTAGCAAAATTTGCCCGTGCCATAGGGGCTCCTTAACAATTGCCAGGGGGCAATTTCGGGGGTTGAAGGCTCGGCAAGGAACACCGTACCGGACTGGAGATAAAATTGAAAATGCCGCAAAAGACTACATTGCCGTTCCTCGCATTGGGCGCCCTGTTCTCGCTTCCCGCCTGGGCGGACGATGCCGCTGCACCCTCGCCGCTGACGGCCAACGTCAGCATCGTGAGCGATTACTTATTTCGCGGCCTCTCCCGGACCAACGGCTATCCGGCAGTCCAGGGCGGAGTGGACTTGGCGGCGTCCAATGGAATCTATGTCGGCGTCTGGGGCTCAAACATCAGCTGGCTGGCCGATCAGGGCACAGCCAAAGGCTCCAGCCTGGAACTGGACCCTTATGTGGGCATCAAGAACAGCTTCTTCACCGATTTCACTTATGACTTCGGCGTCATGCGCTATCACTATCCGGCAAATTACACTGCAGGAGTGGCCGCGGACACCGACGAAATCCATGTCGCGCTCGGTTACCAGTGGCTTTCCGTAAAGTATTCCTATGCCCTGAGCAATGCATTCGGCATCGCGGATTCCAAGGGCACGCATTACACGGACATCAGCGTCAATTATCCCGTAACCGACTCCGGCTTCACACTTGGGGCGCACTATGGCGTGCAGACCTACCAGGGCGTGACCGCCAGCAACATGAAGGCAGCCGGGATGGATCCTTCTTACTCCGATGCGAAAATGTACCTTACCAAGGACATGAACGGATTTGTGCTGGGCGTGGCTTACAGCAGGGCCTTCAAGCTGAGCAACAACTACATCAATTCGATGGGCAACAACCTGGGCAGGTCCAAGTGGGTTTTTTCGCTTAGCCGCACCTTCTAACTTTTCAACCGGCCGGTCTGGCATGGCGCATGCCAAGCGCCGTGCCCGCACCGCGCCTGCCCCCTTTTGAAACCTGAACGCGCGTTTCAGGTGCATGCCCTTCCAATAGCGCACCCAAATGGGGCGGCGCTGCCATCTCCCCATTCCTCACGGCCAATAATTCTCTGTTTTATTGGAAGAATCCAGACCTGGCACGGAACCTGCGAAGTATGCAGCGAGGATAGCAATATCCCGCGTACAAACTGACATCCATTATTGAGGAAAGGAAACACCATGCAAAAAACCACCCTGCTTGCTGCTGTACTAGGTACATTTGTCGCACTGCCTGCGTTTGCGGAAGATGCGGCTTCTTCGCCTGTTTCTGCCAACGTCACTCTGACCAACAACTATCTGTATCGCGGCATTTCGCAAACCGGCGGCAATCCGGCTATTCAGGGTGGATTCGATTTCGTGCACAGCAGCGGTTTCTACATTGGTACCTGGGGTTCCAGCATCAGCTGGCTGAGCGATAGCGGCATTGCCAGCAATGCCGGCCTGGAGTTGGATACCTATGCAGGATTCAAGAATAGCTTTGCGACCGATTTTTCTTATGATGTTGGCTTCCTGCGCTATAACTATCCCGGTACTTATGTGGCGGGCGTAACCAAGGCCGACACCAACGAGGTTTACGGCCTGATTGGCTACAAGTGGGTGACTGCCAAATATTCCTACGCGCTGGGCGATACCTTCGGCGTATCCAAGGCCAAGGGCACCGGCTATCTCGACATCAGCGCGAGTTACGCGATTCCCGATACCGGCGTAACGCTGGGGGCGCACTATGGCAAGCAAACCTACAAGGGTACCACCGCAGACGCGCTGAAGGCGGCCGGAGCGGATCCAACCTACTCCGACTACAAGCTGAGCGTAACCAAGGATGTGAAGGGCTATGTGTTTGGCCTGGCCTACAGCAAGACCAATGCTAAAACGGGCGGTTTCTACACCGTTAACGGCAAAGATCTGGGCAAGGGCACGGTCGTAGTGTCCCTGACGCGCACCCTCTAATAACCACGGGGGCGGCTCACCGCCCCCTACTTTGAATTAAAGGAGAGTGAAATGAAAATGGTCACTGCCATTATCAAGCCATTCAAGCTGGACGAAGTGCGTGAAGCACTGTCCGCCGTTGGCGTGCAAGGCATCACCGTCACCGAGGTCAAGGGCTTCGGACGGCAAAAAGGACATACCGAGCTGTACCGCGGCGCGGAATACGTGGTGGACTTCCTGCCCAAGGTCAAGGTGGAGGCGGCGGTGGCCGCTTCCATGCTGGACCAGGCGATCGAGGCCATCGAGAAGGCCGCCAAGACCGGCAAGATCGGCGACGGCAAGATCTTCGTCCACGACATCGAACAAGTCATCCGCATCCGCACCGGCGAAACCGGCCCGGAAGCCCTGTAAGGAGATACCGACATGAAGAAACTGTTATCGCTGTTCATGCTGCTGGCGGTGCTGTTCAGCCTGGCGGCGCCATCGTTTGCCGATGATGCCGCAGCCTCCCCGGCTTCTGCCGCGCCCGCGGCAACCGCCGCAACGCCCGCCGCCCCGGCTGCTGCCGCCCCCACGCCCAAGTGCGGCGACAAGGGCTTTGACTGCAACAAGGGCGACGTGTCGTGGATGATGATCTCGACCGCATTCGTGCTGTTCATGACTCTCCCCGGCCTGGCCCTGTTCTATTCGGGCATGGTGCGCAACAAGAATGCCCTGTCCACGGTCATGCAAAGTTTCGCGATTTTCTGCGTGGTGGCGGTGCTGTGGGTGATGTTCGGCTACAGCGCGGCATTCACCGCAGGACACGAGGGAAGCTGGTACGCGCCCTTCATCGGATCGCTCGACAAGCTGTTCATGTCCGGCGACGATCCCACCACCGCCGTGGCGGCCACCTTCAGCAAGGGGCAATACATTCCTGACTATGTCTATGCCATGTTCCAGCTGACCTTCGCGGCGATCACCGTCGCGCTGGTTTCTGGCGGCTACGCGGAACGCTTCAAGTTCTCGGCCATGATCATCTTCAGCATCCTGTGGTTCACCTTCGCCTACCTGCCGATCGCGCACATGGTGTGGTATTGGGACGGCCCCGATGCGTACACCAGCGCAGCAGCGGGCGAAACGGCAACCAGCCACGCCGGCTTCCTGTTCCAGAAAGGCGCGATCGACTTCGCGGGCGGCACCGTGGTGCACATCAATGCCGGTATCGCGGCGCTGATCGCAGCACTCATGCTCGGGCCGCGCAGGGGCCTCGGCAAGGTATCCATGGCCCCGCACAGCCTGATGATGACCGCCATCGGCACCGGCATGCTGTGGATGGGCTGGTTCGGCTTCAACGCGGGTTCCGCCCTGGAAGCCACGGGTGCAGCAGGCCTCGCCTTCTTCAACACCCTGTTCGGCACCGCGGTGGCGGGCGTCACCTGGACCCTGGTCGAATGGATCATGAAGGGCAAGCCCAGCCTGCTGGGCATCTGTTCCGGCATCGTGGCCGGTCTGGTCGCCATCACCCCGGCTGCAGGCTATGTCGGCGCGGCGGGAGCCATGATCATCTGCGCCGTGGCTGCAGTGGTGTGCTTCTTCGCCGTGACCAAGCTCAAGGCCTGGCTCAAGTATGACGACGCGCTCGATGCCTTCGGCGTGCACTGCGTAGGCGGCATCATCGGCGCCATCGGCACCGGCATCTTCGTCAACCCCAAGCTGGGCGGCACCGGCGTGTACGACTACGTGGCCAACAAGGTGGGCGATTTCGATGCAGGCGCGCAGATCGTCTCGCAGCTCTGGGCAGTGGGCACCTCGCTGATCTGGTCTGCCGCCGTCGCGTTCGTGATCCTCTTCATCCTGAAGAAGACCATCGGCATCCGCGCCAGCGACGAAGCTCAAGAAGAGGGCTTGGACCTGGCCGACCACGGCGAAAAGGCCTACGGCCACTAAAAAATGCATCCGGGGCCCCAGGGCCTCACTCCTCCGGAAACCGCCAAAGTTTCCGACTTCAGGGGCGCCGCAAGGCGCCCTTTTTTTCGTGCGAGATTTCAGAAGTGGCCATTTATGCCAAGTGCCGTAACCCTTACGGTGGTGTATGATTTGCTCGCTTGAGTTGCGTCGATCGGTTGAGCTGGCACTACAAAAGCGGACATAACAACGTCTCAACGTTGGATAAACGAAAGGAAGTTGGCAAATGAGTGACGAACGATCCGGCCGCTGCCACTGCGGGGCGGTGCACTACAGGATTTCCGGCGCGGTGAAGGGGGTGGTGAACTGCCACTGTAACTCCTGCCGCCAGCGCAGCGGCGCGGCGTACTCCACCTACTGCGTAGTGGCGGAAGATGACTTAGAGGTGACCAAGGGCGCGGAGCAACTCACCACCTACCAGGTGACGGAGGGTGCGAAGAAGCACTTCTGCGCCGCCTGCGGCACCCCGCTGTACAACGTCGTCGCCCGCTATCCCGGGCTGCGCATGGCGTATTACGGCACGCTTACTGGCCATGCGGCGCTTGCCCCGGCGGTGAACATCTACTGCGAGAGCAAGGTGCCGTGGGTGGATGGCATCGCGGGGCTGAAGAGCTTCGATCGGTCGCGTGCGGGCTGAGCGGAGAATAGGTGCGCTCCCTTGTTTTAACAATACTGAGCAGTAGGCTCATCTAGAGGCCAAGGAGACATCACGTCATGACAGTCAAGCGCATGGACAACGTCGGCATCGTGGTGGAAGACCTCGACGCCGCCATCGAATTTTTCACCGAACTTGGTCTCGACCTAGAAGGGCGTGCCCCAGTCGAAGGAGACTGGGCAGATGGCGTCACTGGTTTGCGCGGCATGCGCGTCGAGATTGCCATGATGCGTACGCCGGACGGTCATAACCGGCTCGAGCTGTCCCGTTTTCTCGCGCCGCCCGTGGTCGCTGATCACCGCAACGCCCCGGTGAACGCGCTCGGCTACCTGCGCGTCATGTTCACCGTGGAGGACATCGACGACACGCTCGCCCGGCTCGGCAAACGCGGCGCGACGCTCGTCGGCGAAGTGGTCCAGTATGAAAACATGTACCGGCTCTGCTACATCCGGGGTCCCGAAGGAATTCTCATCGGCCTCGCCCAACAGCTCGGGCAGCAGACTTCGCGAGAGAATCCCTTGGCCAAGTAGGGGTGGGCAAAGGCCATGGGCCGTGCCCACGCGGAACAAAACGGTGGGCAACGCTGCGCTTTTGTCCAACCAGGTGTCCGCTTTCGTGCAATGCTGATGTCTGAAATGGGCCGAAGGCGACATTACGATTGTTCTCCTACACCGAAATCAGCCGTGCCTCTTCAAACAGCGACTTGATCACGACGCGGCGCACCTCGGGGCGGTCTGGCACCTGGTACAGCACCGGCAGCAGCATTTCCTCGAATATCCCGCGCAGGCTGCGTGCGCCGACCTTATACTCGAAGGCAATTTCCGCGATCTGCTCGAACACCGTGTGTGCGATCTCAAGTTCCACGCCTTCCTCCTTGAGGATCTCGCGAAACTGGTTGTAGATGGAGTCGCGCGGCTCGATCATGATTCTGACCAGCAGCTCCTTGGAAAGCTGCTGCAGGTTGGCAACAATGGGCAGGCGTCCGGCGAATTCCGGGATCAGCCCGTATTCGGACAAATCTGAGGGCTTCGCGCGCGCATTCAGACGGTCGAGGATTTTCTGGCTGTCGCTGTCGCTGACGGAAATGTAACCGTATGAGTGGGACGTGGCCGTGATTTTCTCCAGACCGTCGAATGCGCCCGCGCAGATGAACAGGATGCCGGTGGTGTCCAGGCTGCGCGCGTTGTCCAGCCGGACCTGCCCGCCTTCCATGATTTTCAGCAGGGAGTGCTGCACGCGCTCGCCCGAGGTGCCCGATTGTTCGCCCTGGGCCGACTTCAGCTTGTCTATTTCGTCTATGAACACGATGCCGCGCTGCGCCCGGGCCAGGTCGCCGCCTGCCTCATTCAGCAGTCGTAGCATCAGCGCCTCGATTTCCTCGTTGACGTACTTGGATTGCGCCAGCGAAGTGGCGTTGGCGATGACGAACGGGATGCGCAGGATGCGCGACAGGGTTTCGCACAGCAGGGTCTTGCCGGTGCCGGTGGGGCCGATCAAAAGTATATTGCTTTTCGCGAGCTCTATGCCGCCCTGGCGTTGCGCGCCCAACCTGCGGTAATGGTTATAAACCGCGACGGAAAGCACGTGCTTGGCATCGGTCTGGCCCACCACATACTGGTCGAGATAGCTCGTGATGGCACTGGGGGTCAGCTTTTTGCCTGAAGTGTGTTGCGGGCTGCCGGTGCTCTCCATGTCGTTTGCTCCTGCGCGTTTGCTGACGAGGCGCGTGGCCCCGGGAAAGTCACTTGAACACGATGGTCTTGTTGCCGCACAGCAGCACGCGGTCTTCCACATGGTAGCGCAGGCCGCGCGCGAGCACGGTCTTTTCGATGTCGCGCCCGTAGCGCACCATGTCGTCCACGCTGTCGCCATGGTCGATGCGCACCGTATCCTGCTCGATGATGGGCCCGGCGTCCAGCTCATCGGTGACGAAATGACAGGTCGCGCCGATCAGCTTCACCCCGCGCTGATAAGCCTGGTGGTAGGGTTTCGCGCCCGCGAAGGAAGGCAGGAAGCTGTGGTGGATGTTGATGATGCGGCCGGGGAAGCGCTGGCAAAGTGCGGGCGGCAGAATCTGCATGAAGCGTGCCAGCACCAGGGTGTCTCCGCGGTGCTGTTCAAACAATGCGGCGATCTTCTCGAATGCTGCAGCCTTGCTGTTCTCCATGGCCACGTGGATGTAGGGTATGCCGTGCCACTCGACGAAGCCGCGCAAGTCCTCATGATTGGAAATGACGCAGGGAATGTCCACCGCCAGTTCCCCGCTGCGCCAGCGGTGCAGCAGGTCATCCAGGCAATGGGCCTGCTTGCTGACCAAGAGCACCAAACGCTTCCTGACGGCGGAATCCGCCAACTGCCAGCTCATGGCAAATTCCTGTGCCAGCGGCGCGAACAGGCGGCGGAACTCCTCCGCATCGAAGGGGAGCGAGTCCGCGCGGATCTCCTGGCGCATGAAAAAACGCTGCGATTCCAGGTCGGTGTGATAGCTCGCCTCGATTATCCAGCCGCGGTGCTGGGCGATGAAGCCGCTGACCGCAGCGATGATTCCTGCCCGATCCGGGCAGGAAATAGTCAGGGTGTAGCGATGTACGGTATCCAAAATGGCAGATCGTCGATGCGGCCAGGGGATAGCCGTCCGTTCAGGGCAGGCTTTCCCTCACCTTCAGTTTTTCCATGAAGTGATCCAGCTTGGTCTGGACCATCTTCTGCTCGAGGTTGCCTTCGGCGCTGTAAAAAGCCGTATACAGGATGGGCGCGCCGGAAAGCTGGTTTGCCGCCAGGTCACGGGAATAAATGTCGCCGATGATCGTGCGCTTGTTGTCGAAAAACGCCTGCTTGTTGAAAGGATGCTGGCGTTGGGTAATTTTTAACCATTCGCTCTGGAATTTGTCGTCCAGCTGCTTGGCGGGCTGCATCCTGCGCACCACGGTGAAGAAGGTCGAGGTGTCCTTGTTGTCGCCTGCGATGACCTGGTTGACATCCCACACGGTCTTGCCGTTTTCCTGGAAGTAGGAGAATTTCAGCTTCAGGTCGCTTTTCTCCGTGATATTCATTTCAGCGGGACCATAGGAAAAATCCAGCCGTTTGGAAGCATAGTGGAAAGACTTGCCATAGTCGAAGTCAATGCGGATGTCGGCGAAGGCCTGCGGCAACAGATCGCGCTGGGCGAGCAACTCGCGCCAGTCGGCCAGCGTGCCGTAATAGGAAACGCAGGCAAAGTCGGCAAGCACCTTGAGATCTTCCAGGTGCGAGGGCATCTGTCCCGCCGATTCGATGCGCAGCATGCCGGCAAAACCGCCGGGCACCGGCAGCGCAAACAGCACGAGCTGGCGGTCGCCATAATCGATATTCCACAGCCGCACCAGCCATTTGCGGCCATAGCGGTCGGTATGGGTGTATTCCTGGGCGGCCTTGCCCATGGAGGTGATGCGGATCTTTTCCGAGGCGACGGTGCGGTACAGCGGGTATCCCTTCAGCATCGCATCCATCAGCTGCTTGGAATCCTTGAACAGCGTGCTGGTTTGCATCCCATCCGGCTTATGGAACAGCAGCATATCGGAGGAACCGAAGCCGCCGTAGGTCAGTGAGCCATTTTCGCTGATCTCGTTGGTGCTCGTTTTGCGTGGGGTATATGAATCCCACATGCCATCCTCGCCCTTGGCCACCAGGCCGAGCATCACGGAGTTGTAGTCGGAGTACAGCAGGGGCAGCGACTCCTTGCCGGACGGGAACAGGTGGTCTTTTTCCCGCGCGAAGAAATCATTCTGGAGTTTCACGCCAAAGTTGAAATATTCGGCTGTCAGCTGTTCATCCAGCTCTGCATAAGGCTTGGGCAGGGGAAATTTCTTGCGCAAGCGGTCGGTGCTGGAGAGGTTGGGCATGTTGTCTATGCGGTAGGTCATCCTCGCGTCTATGTCGGCAACCTTGTCTGGCGCATTCAGCACCTCCTTGATCGGCAATGCAAAATTGAGGTTTTCATTTTCCGATTTTCCGATGACCACGCCGATGACCCGGCCCTTTACATCGAGCAAGGGCCCGCCGCTGTTTCCCGGCGAGGCGGCCGCGGAAAAGCGCATCCATTTCCATTCGCCATTCTGCTCTTCCGGCGTGGCAGAAGTATAGAGGCCATCACGGAACACTACGCCCTGCCCCAGCGCATTGCCCACGGAATAGACTTTTTCGTTGATGCTGGGGGCGGTATTGGTGGCAAGCGGCTTGATGTGCGGCGGGTTCTTGATGGAAAACACCACGAAATCGCGATGTACGGAATATTTCTGGATCTGGTCTATGTCATAAACCTTGCCCGCGTGATCGCGCAGCCGGTAAGTCTTGTGCAGGCTCTTGTGGCCCAGATCGAAAACATGCCCTGCGGTGATCCACTGGTTGGGACCGATCGCAAAGGCCGTTCCGACCGAGTAATAGGGGTCATTGCGGGTGGAAAACGGAATCAGGTCCAGCGGCAACGGGCGCTCGTAGGAGAGGTGATCCTCGGTGGGCTTGAGCACGACCACTTCGAAAGTGGCGCTGCCCACGGATTCTATGGTGGACTTGCTGATTTCCGCCGCCAGCGCAGGGCGCGCACCGGGCACATTGACCAGCAGCAGGGCAAACAAGGCGAAAACAAGGGGTTTCAGGGATAAATGATGCTGCATGCTTTTGCTCCAGTTTGTATAGGAAAGCGAGCCTCAGGGAGTACGGCCTAAACCGGGTGGTGACTCACCCGGTTCCCATCATAGCATATGGATACAGCCAGAAATTACCGGAAAGCAGCGGGCAATTTGTGCGCAACCACCTCTTGCCGCGACAGGGTGCTCATGATGCCGGAGGCTTGGTCGGCGTTCCCGCTGGTGAAAAAAAGCGCGGTTGCGGCTTTCGGTGAATTGCGCGCCGGAAGTTCTTCCAGCACGCGGCGCTTCAGCTGGCGCGCCACGGCTTCCCCAGTGTCCACCAGGGCAACGGCAGGGCCGGCGATTTCTGCGATCAGCGGCGACAGGAAGGGATAGTGGGTGCAGCCCAGTATCAGCGTGTCCGCGCCCGCTTCCAGCAACGGGGCGGTGTAGCGCTTGATCAGTGCGCGGGTTTCATCCCCGCCCAGGTCGCCGCGCTCGATTTGTTCAACCAGGCCCGGGCAGCCCTGGGTGACGATTTTCACGCTACCCGCGTATTTTTCCAAAAGCGCGGCGAAGCGCGCGCTCTCCAGCGTGCCCACCGTGGCCAGCACGCCCACTACACCGCTCTGCGTGGCTGCGACTGCGGGCTTGATGGCGGGCTCCATGCCCACGATGGGCAGGCTGAAGCGGCTGCGCAACAGGCTGGCAGCCGCAGCCGTGGCGGTATTGCAGGCGATGACGATGGCATCCGCGCCCTGTTCCACAAGGAACTGCGAAATGGCCAGCGACCGCCTCCCGATATATTCGGGAGACTTGTCACCATAAGGGACATGGCCGGAATCGGCCACGTAGATCAGGCGGTCATCCGGCAGCGCCTGGCGTATGTGGCGCAGCACGGACAGCCCGCCCACGCCGGAATCGAAAACGCCTATGGTCCTGAAATCGTTAGCCATTGAGCAACGCAGTCATGCCGGGCGCAGCACTTTATACCCCAACTTCCTGGCTGCGCAGATACTCTTCATACGTTCCGTGGTAATCGGTCACGCCCTTGTGCGAAATTTCGATGATGCGCGTGGCCAGCGAAGAGACGAACTCGCGGTCATGGCTGACGAAAATCAGCGTGCCCTTGTACAGATCCAGCGCGGTATTGAGCGACTCGATCGCCTCCATGTCCATATGGTTGGTGGGCTCGTCCATCAGCAGCACGTTGGTGCGCTGCAGCATCAGCTTGCCGAACAGCATGCGCCCCTTCTCGCCACCGGAAAGCACCTTTACCCGCTTCTTCACGTCGTCGCCGGAAAACAGCAGGCGGCCCAGGGTGCCGCGCACCACCTGGTCGTCATCGGAAGGGCCGCGCCAGTCGGTCATCCAGTCCATCATCAGCTTGTCCTCGGCAAAATCGGCGGCATGGTCCTGCGCGTAGTAGCCGAGTTTGGCCTTGTCCGCCCACTTGATGGTGCCGGTGTCGGCGGCCAGGTCGCCAGCCAGGCAGCGCAATAGAGTCGTCTTGCCGATGCCGTTCGGGCCGATGATGGCCACCTTCTCGCCCGCGTCGATGCGGAAATTCACATTGGAAAACAGCATGCGGTCGAAGCCCTTGGCCATCTTCTGCACCTCCACCGCGGTGCGGTGCAGCTTGTCCCTGTCATCATAGTCGAAGCGGATGAACGGGTACTGGCGGCTGGAGGGCTTGATGTCCTCGATCTTGATCTTGTCGATCTGGCGCGCGCGCGAGGTGGCCTGCTTGGCCTTGGAGGCGTTGGCCGAGAAGCGCGCCACGAAGGCCTTCAGTTCGGCGACCTTTTCCTTGGCCTTGGCGTTGTCCGCGGCCTGCTGTTCGCGCGCCTGGGTGGAGGCCAGCATGTAATCGTTGTAGTTGCCCGGATAGATCGTGATCTTGCCGTAGTCCAGGTCGGCCATGTGGGTGCACACGCTGTTCAGGAAGTGGCGGTCGTGCGAGATGATCACCATGGTGCTGTTGCGCGCGTTGAGGATGTCTTCCAGCCAGCGGATGGTGTTGATGTCCAGGTTGTTGGTCGGCTCGTCCAGCAGCAGGATGTCGGGATTGGCGAACAGCGCCTGCGCCAGCAGCACGCGCAGCTTGAAGCCGGGTGCTACTGCGCTCATCGGTCCGCCATGCTGCTCAATGGGAATGCCCAGGCCCATCAGCAGCTCACCCGCACGCGCCTCGGCGGTATAGCCGTCGTATTCGGCAAAGGTCGCCTCCAGGTCGGCCGCGCGCATGTAATCTTCCTCGCTGGCGTCCGGGTTGGCATAGATCGCATCGCGCTCGCTCATTGCGGCCCACATCTCGGCATGGCCCATCATCACCACGTCCAGCACGCGGCTTTCTTCATAGGCAAACTGGTCCTGGCGCAGCTTGCCCAGGCGCTCGCCGCGGTCCATCATGACCTCCCCGGATGACTGCTCCAGGTCGCCGCCCAGGATTTTCATGAACGTCGACTTGCCGCAGCCGTTGGCGCCGATCAGGCCGTAGCGGTTGCCGTCGCCGAACTTGACGGAAACGTTCTCAAACAACGGCTTGGCGCCAAACTGCATGGTGATATTTGCGGTGGAAAGCATAAATGGGTACGGAAAGTGGGTCTTTAAATGAAAGTCGGGCATTTTACCACCATGAGGCAGCTGCATCCCCAATCGGCTAAAATGCCGGGAGTTTGAACACCAGGAAACACTATGGTTCCCCATCTTTCTACAGCACAGAGCGGCCCCTTGCTCGACCTTGAGCAGCGCATCCTCAACGCACAGCCGGCCATCGAGCACTGGCTGCGCACCCAGTGGCTGGAGCACACGCCGCCGTTCTATAGCTCGGTGGACCTGCGCAACAGCGGTTTCAAGCTGGCACCGGTGGATACCAACCTGTTTCCCGGTGGGTTCAACAACCTGAACCCCGATTTCCTGCCGCTGTGCGTGCAGGCCACGCAGAGCGCCATCGAAAAAATCTGCCCGGAGGCGCGCGGCGCGCTGCTGATCCCGGAGAACCACACACGCAACCAGTTCTATCTGCAGAACGTGGCGCAGTTGGCGCAGATACTGCGCAACGCCGGGCTGAAAGTGCGCATCGGC
>DATDDB010000040.1:0-22915 GCA_036524005.1 Gallionellaceae bacterium
CCGAGGAGCTGTTTGTCGAGGCGGACGACGCCGTGGAATACGCGCGCGCGCAGGAAGCCGCCCTGTCGGGCGGGGGAGTGCCGTCCGCGCAAAAATCCGCCGTGCCGGGCGGCGCGCCGGAAATCGAGGTAGCGGTCACCCATGAGGGCGCCACCACCCCGGTGGACATCGGCTACATGAAATCGCCGCGCTACCAGGAACTGCGCGAACGCCAGCTCGAGATATTCCTGGCGCTCAGCGACCCGGAAGAAGCCAGCTTCGAACAGCTCGCCGAATTGCAGGCGCTGGATCGCGAGCTGGAAGGGCTGCGCGCGGAATACGCCAGGCTGCACTAGGCCTGCGCCTCAAGCGCGGCAAGGGCAATGCATAACCAACGTTGTATATTTTAAACAGGGAGGAAGTGATGAAAAGCAAGTCAGCATATGCAAATGTCCAAGTGCGCAGGTTCGCCGTCTTCGCGGGCGTGTTTTGCCTGGCATTGTCGGCGGGCGTCATGGCGAAGGAAGCCAACAAGCCCTGCGCCGAGGACGCCCAGAAGTTTTGCAAGGGCGTGGAGCCGGGCGAAGGCCGCATCGTGAAATGCATGAAGCAGCACGAGAACGAACTCTCGCCTGCCTGCAAGGGCAAGATCGCCGAATTCAAGGAAGAGGCGAAGGAGTTCCACGAAGCCTGCAGGGAAGACGTGCAGAAGCAGTGCAAGGACGTGAAGCCGGGCGAAGGCCGCATCGTGCAGTGCCTGAAGGCGCACCAGGCCCAGCTTTCGCCGGCGTGCCGCGAGAAGTTTGAGCAAGCGGCGGAAAAGCGCAGGAAATAAGCACACACAGAAACGAAATGGAAGCCGGGGAGGGCGGAATCGGCCTTCCCTGCTTTCGCTGCTATCCGCGCTTGGTGCAGGAAATAAGTGAGCCGGATAAAAGTGCACTATACTCCCGCCGTTCCCGATCTACAGACCAGAATGCTATGCGGAAAGAAGTGAACAAAACTGGCGCCGTGCCGCGCCTGGCGGCCGGGTTGTTCATCCTGTGGGCGCTGCAGGGGGCGAACGCCTACGGCCTGGATGCCCCGGATGCCGCCGCGGGCGCCATGGATGCGCCCGGCAAGCGCGCCAGCGAAACGGCATTCCGCCGCTACGACGGAGACACCCTGCTGCCGTATGTGAGTTACGATTTTGCCCGGCATCACGTGCCGGCGTCCGGGCTGTATGCCAGCGATCACCGCCTGGAGGCGGGCGCAAAGTTCTATTCGCTGCAGCTCGAACAATACGCGTTCGACCAGGCGCCCGCGGGCGGGGCCGCGCTCAGGATGGACCGGCAGATGCTGCGCTTGCGCATTCCCGACATCCGCGGCCAAAACGGCGGCGAACTCGACATTGGCCTCGGGCGCACCGCCGTTCACGGCGCACAGCGCACGGCAGTCGCCTCCCTTGGGGTGAACCTCAAGCTGGCGTTCGGCGAACACACCGCCCTGTCGCTGGGCGGCACCCTGCCGCTGGAGGCGTTCACTTTCGGGTTCGGCAGCCGCTCGGCGCGGCTCCCCATGGGAGACGGCGAGATCGCCTTGCATCTCGGCATGCGCTACGCCACGCTGAACATGGGCTACCGCTACCTGTACGCGGACCACGCCACCTACCGCGGCCCCTACGCGGGCGTGTCGTTCCACTACTGAGCGCCCGCCGACATCCGGGTTTTCTGCTAAGCTGCCCCGACCTCAATTCATCCGCGATGCGCCATGCATAAACACCTCGCCCTTGCCCTGCTGCTCGCCGCGCTCGCCGCCAACGCCCAGGCGTGCGACGAGCACCCCTGGTACCGCCTGCCGCCCGACACGGTGGAGGCCGAGCATCTTGCGCCCACCCTCAAGGAAGCGCTGCCCGAGGCGCGCGAGCAGGCCATCCGGCTGCTCAAGCAGCGCGCCTTTGTCCCGCTCAGCCCGGACGAGGCCGCAAAGCTCACCGGGGAGCCCGCCGTCAACTGGGTGGTGCACAAAACCTTCCTCCTGCGCGGGCTGCGCTACGCCAACGAAAAAAGCCTGTACTCGGTCTACTTCAGCTACGACGGTTCGGTGGTCGTGCGCTACCTCGTGCTGGGCGGGAGCGCGGACGGCAAGCCCTATGCCGCGCCAGTGGTGGCCGTGATGCCGGAGACGCCGGGCGAGGTGTACGTCACCTGCGGCGCGCCGAAGTAGGGCGCGGCCCGGAACGCGCGGAGTGTCGCGTAAGTATCGATAGCCGACGGAGGAATCAAATTGTACGTCGCACCAAACAAGCGTCTCACCGCCTCGAACAAGGCGGTCCTGTCCTCCTGGACCAGCAGAAGGGCGATGCCTCGCAGGAAGAGCCCAGGTAGGCGCGCCGCTAAGGGGCTCGCGATTTTTTTCATGACAAGAGGCGCAAGCCGTGTTCGATGAAATTGATATTCACGTAATCCTGAGCAAAAGCAGGCTCCCGACGCGCGAGCAGTGGCAACAGGCGATCACGGAATTCGGCTTTGCGCTCAGGCTGGATGGCGATTTCGACCCGACGAAAAGCTCGGCGCTGATGCGCTGCAGCTACCAGGGCAATGCGACGGAATTGAGGTATGCGCTGGCGCTCCTGGAGCCGGCCTGGCTGGAGCAGGCTGCCATAAAAAGCGCGGGCGATCGCGATAGCAGGGTGACGCTCACCTCGTCCGGCTTCCTCGACATGGCAGGTTGGATGTCCGTCATCGAGGCGGCCTCCGTGCTGTGCGCCATCAGCGGCGGAATTTTGATTTATGACAGTGGCGATGATGTGCATGTGGTCGAGGCGGATCAGGCCATGGACTACGCGCGCTACGAAGTAGAGGACCTGCAGACAGTAATGGAGGCGCTGGCCAACTCATCCCACACACGCGCATAGCCCTTCGCGCGCAGCCATGCATCGAGCAGCTGGGCTCGATATGCACCCTATCGGATTCTTCTCCTTGCCGCCAGTTGTTCGATGGACCGGATTCCAGCCAGCATCTTGTCACGGGCGGGTGAGTTGGCGGAGTGCACATGTATTTCGGGCGGAGCGAAGTCTCGAAGAGCGACGGCCTCTTCCATCCATAGCACCACGTCGTAGCCGGTTCCTCGTTCGTCGTCGCCAAGATCATGGTCAAGACTGATCTCCGTGACCTCTCCCGACTCGAGCAACGCGATGGCCTCGGATGGCCAAAACACCCTCACCCAGCCTTCTGGGGTGGCTCGCTCATCATCCAGATATACACGCATATTGCTCGGCCCAGCCCGGCGGAGCGGGCGAGTCCCTCAAGCGCTTATTCATTCTTGGCCACGCCCGCCTTGCCCTTGGGCGCTTTGACGTAGCGGCGCGTCACCGCCAGTTCGTCGATGCGGCGCACCAGCGCGCCGGTGACCTCGCTCGAGTACACGGTGACATCGAGCGCATGGCCCCCCTTCCACTTGATGGCGGGGCTGTTGCCGTCGACCTCGAGCGGCAGCACGACGGCCCAGCCGTCTTTCTCCTGCTTGTCCACCCTGACCTCGGTCAGCCTGGGCGCCTGGCCCACGCCCCAGCTGCAGGTTTTTTCGGTCAGCTGCGCGCGGTATTTGCCGCCGGGGGAGAACTGCACTTCGGTGGATTCGCTGCAGGCCAGGCTTTCGCGCACGGCCGGGGAAAACGCCAGTGCGCCCGCGATGAGGACGAGCACCGCACCGCCTGCGATGGCCAGTTTTCGTGCCGGCAGCTTGCCGAGTGGTATTTTTTGCAGCAGCTTGCCGGGTTGCATTTTTTCCATAAGATCGCTCCAGTATCAGGTTTCCCAGGACGAAGCTCCTACTCAGGCGGTCGCTGATCCCGCGCGCGCCGCAAGCGCCAAGGCTGGCACTGCTGGCTGGGCGTTGTGACCCGGGCGCACGCTTGCATGGTGCGCCGCCGTGTCCACACGCCAGCCATTTGTTTGGTGGGAGTATACCGGTTTTTTTCGGAGCGGCCAGGCTACTTGCCTGCCCGGGCCTGGTATTCCGGCAGCTGGTCCGAGAGCGACAGTATGAATTTCACCAGCTCCTGAATTTTGTCCAGGCGCTTGCCGGTCGGGTCGCTGGGCGTCATGGGGATCTTGCCCCAGTTGCCTTCTCCGCCCTTGGATACCCGTTCGACCAGCTGGGAGAACGTGGCCGGATTGTTGCGGCTGTCGCGATAGCGCTTGGACACGTCGATCCAGGCCGGGCCGACCACCGGCTGGTCTATGGCGTGACAGCGCGCGCACCCGGCTTCCTCGGCGAGGGGCGGCATTTGCGCATTCAGCGCGAGGCAGGCGCCAGGCAGCGCCATCAAGCTCAGTGACAATACGAGGTTTCTCATCGTGTCATCCCTTTCATTCAAATTTATTCTGTCGATTGATGGAATCGAGTCAAATCATATGGACCGATTGTTGCAGCGATATTTACAGCGTCAGACGATCAACATTACAGCCGATAGGGGTACTTTAGTGAATCCGCACTACATGCGCAATATGCCTGAAGGCATAGATAATGCGGCCGACAGCGCTTCCGCTTATATATATAAGCGGATGTCCGGCCACCCGATAGCCAAGCTCGAACCGGAGTTCTATACTGTAGCCGGTTGGTAAACAATGGAGGGAACCATGAACGCCCCGATCTTCCGGCATGGTCTTCCAGGTGATGCGGCAAGGTTGTCGCGTGTGCCACGTTTGCGCACAGCCAGCATGCTGCATTCCTGTCTGTTTGTGATATTGCTCGCACTTCTTCCGGGCCTGAGCCAGGCCAATGACATGCACTCAAGTTGCGGCAAGCTTCCCGTTGCCACTTCCGCCCAGGCCATGTGCCTGGCGCGCCATTATCTGGAAGCCAGTTCCGAACTCTGTTTCGGGGCGGTCAGGTATGACTATGCGGCGGAAACCAATGGCGATTCATGGGTGGTGCGGGTCACCCCCAGGGGGGCGCCGGCCGCCTGCACCGGAGACGTGCTGGAAATCGACCGCGCCACCGGAAGCCTGATGCGCTGGGACCGCGTCAGGCTGGACAGTCCGCTGATCCACTACGCGCAGTGAGACGGGCAGGGGACATCATGCAGCGCGAAGTCCTGAAGTTCTGGTTCGAGGAGGCCGAGCCCGCCCAGTGGTGGAAGAAAGATGAGGCTTTCGACCGCCTCATCGGCGCGCGCTTTTCCGCGCTGCATGCCCAGGCTGCCCGCTGCGAGCTGTTTGCCTGGCGCAAGGAGGCGCGCGGGCGGCTGGCGGAGATCATCGTGCTCGACCAGTTCTCGCGTAACCTGTTCCGCGGCCTGCCCGGAAGCTTCGCGCAGGATGCCCTGGCCCTGGCGCTGGCACAGGAAGCCGTCGCGGCCGGCGCGGACGCGGCGCTGAATCCCGCCGAGCGCAGCTTTCTCTACATGCCCTACATGCACAGCGAATCGCTGAAAATCCACGAAGTGGCGCTCGAATTGTTCCGCGCCAACGGCATTCCCGGCAGCCTCGATTACGAGCTCAGGCACCAGGCGATCATCGCCCGCTTCGGGCGCTATCCGCACCGCAACGGCGTACTGGGGCGCGCCTCCACCCCCGAAGAAATCGAGTTCCTGCGGCAGCCCGGCTCAAGCTTTTGAAGCGCAGCCGCAGCCTGCGCAGGATGGCAGGCTGGCGCCGCGTTATTCCGGCATATGGTCAGCAACAAGCCGCTGTGGTAGTGTGCTTTCCCATGCATCGGGCTGGCGGCCCGGGCAATGTCCGAAACAAGCGGGCATGTCCCAAACAACCGGGCATGTCCGAAACGGGCAGGTAGAAAAACAAATTACCGGAAAGGGAAACGGTATGTTCAAGTATGTCGTCATTGTTTTGGCTGGCATCGCGGGCCTGAAGCTGTATCTCGATTATTACCCCTCGTGGAAAGTCGACCAGGAAGTCAGCCGGGCGGTGGAAGAAGCCAACGCCGTGCTGCCCAAGGTATTCAACAATGTGGTCAGGCTGGAAAAGTTCCGCTATGACAAAAAAGTGGTGTATGCCGTGGGCACCATCCTCGACTCGGTTCCCGTCAACGATGACCACAAACCCTTGCTCGAAGCCAACTTGAAAGAGCTGTACTGCAGGGGCGACTGGAAGGCCTTCGCCAAAGCCAAGGTCTCCGTCGAATACACCATCAAATTCGAATCGGTTTTCTATCGCGGCATAGAATGGGTGTTCAAGGAAACGCCGGAGCTCTGCGGGCGCTGAAATTCCGGCGGGCCATCGGGCGCTGAAACCTTTTCAATATGCATGCGGCATAAGTCGCGAGGCGGATGCCGCCAATTCATGCGTGATGCGAGCTTTGCGCGGCCGCCAGGATAGGGGAATGGCCGAAAATGCGCCTTAAACCTTGCTAAAGACATGGGATAGCTGATAGATTGGCGGCCTCGCAAATTTGCGTGCTTCGTTGGTCGCGGACACGCGAGATTGTGCGACTGCAGGCTTTGCGCAGTCGGCCGACAAAACCCGTATACGACAAGGAATGCCATGAGCCAGAAATTGCACCGCCGTCTTGTTAAGTCCGCAGGCATGTTCACTTTGGCGCTGTTCGCCTCACTCACGCTGCTCAGCGCCTGTGGCGGCGGGAAAGGCGGCACGGCTGTGCTTCCCGGCACGGCCGCCCCCAGCGTGCCCACCCAGAGCGGATCCGTCAGCGCGAATTTCGCGGCCACTGCCACCACGCCGAGATTCCTGCTCACCGGTGCCACCGGCACTACCGTTTACGGGTCGGGTGCCAGTTCGGTGCAGGTCGCAGGAGCCATGACCACCCTGGGCAGCTACACGCTCACCGGCAGCCCCGCCGTCACGCAGGACATTTCGGGCGATGCGAATTACGCCATGGGGCGCTGGGTGTGGGGAACGGTCACCAACACCGCCACCGCGACAGTGCTTGACACGATGAATGGCACCAAGCCGTATGAAGCCTGGCACTACATCCAGTTCAACACCCTGGCTGCGCTGCCCACCGCCGGCGTCAAGATTTGCGACACAGGAACCTTTACCCAGCCCACCTTTGTGGCTGGAGCCACAGGCGTAAACAGCGGCACGACCACGGGCAGCGGTGCCACGCTGAGCTTCAGCGCCACCGGCGCAGCCATCTCCGTCACCCTCAGCACCACCGCGGGGGGCGCCACCAACGTAGCCACTCTCAGCGCCACCAACCTGCTGTTGAACAACCTGGCATTTTCGGGTGGCGTGGGCTGGGGACTTACCGGCGGACAGATCGGCCTCAGCGATGGGGGCGGCGGCGCGATACGCATCAACGGCATCTACAACACCACGCTCAACAACGGCGCGACGTATATCGGGGTGTTTTCGTTCAAGTGCATCTGATGGTATAGCGGGCATGGGGCGCGGAGCGCGTGGGGCCTAAGCCTCAATGACGTGCGCGGCGCGCCCATGCTGCAAGCCCTGCGGCCTGCCGCAGGCTATTTCACGCTGCCGAAGGAGGCGTCGCTGGAGTGGGGCGGCTCCGGCAATCCGGCCAGGCGGCTGCCCTGGCTCACCGGCCCGCCGGGAAACAGCTCATAGAGATTGCGGCGGCCGCGGCCGTCCGAGAACTTTTCTTCCAGTTCTTTCAGCACCACGCGCGCGTTTTGCGGGCCGCCCGAATTGCGAAAACGCTCGCGCAGGTAGACGATGATTTCCCAATGCTCATCGGTGAGAAACAGACCCTCGGCCTTGGCCTGGCGCTGCGCGATGAGCGGCGACCAGGGGGCCAGGCCGAACATATTGCCTTCCGGGTCGTTCTGGGCTTCGCTGAGGGCTTTGTTGATGTCCAGCATGATGCAATCCTCCTGTTACGTTTGAGAGCGGGGTTCACACATGGCAAGGCTGGCGTCAAGGTCTACTTCTGGCGCGCACAATCTGGCTATGCAGGGAACACGGTATTGGCTGGCCGCGCAGGGCGGCCGCCCAGCATGAATACACCCTAACCTAAAGCTCGCTGGCTGGCCTGGGCTGATGGGTCTTGACGTCGCCGCGCAGCTTGCGCGCGTAGTCCTCCAGCTGGCGCTTGGCGGAATCGAAGGCGTCGCGCAGGGCGATATACACGTCCTCGCCGTGGTCGTGGTTGACCACGATCTCGCCGCGCACCACGCCGATGTCGATGCGCACGTTGTACTGCTGGCCCTGGTGGTGGTGCTTGTGCGGCATCTCGACCACCACCCGGCACGACATGATGTGATCGAAGAATTCATCGAGTTTTTCCGCCTTCTCGCGGATATGGGCTTCCAGCGCCTCGGAATGGGCGATGTTGCGGATGGTGATCTGTAGCGGAATTTGCATGATGGGTCCTGGTTTCGCGTGCGTTATGTGCCGCCCTGTGCCGCGCTAGCGCCGGTACATGGACTCCTTCTTCTGTTCATGCCGCACTACCTTGACCAGCTCGAGCAATTCCTCCGACAGCAGCTCCAGCACGTCATCCATGGTGAGTATGCCGATCAGCGCGCCCTGGTCATCCACCACCGGCAGGCGCCGCACGCCCTGCGCGCGCATATACTGTATGGACTCGAACACCCCGGTGCTCTCCTTCACCGCGGCCAGCCTCGGCCCCACCAGGTCGCCCACTGTGATGGACTTCTGGTCGATCTCCGGCGCCATGACCTCCAGCACCAGGTCGCGGTCGGTGACGACGCCCACCGGCATCTGCGCGCCGTCGTGCTTCTCCACCACCACCAGGTCGCCGACGTGATGCTCGCGCATCAGCTGGGCGGCTTCCTGTACCGTGCTGCTGCGCTGCACGATGACGACTTCGCGGTTGCATAGTTCGCTGACGGGCATGATGAGCACCTTTTGGTTGGTTGAACGGCAGTCAGCCTGGACCAGGCTGCGGCGCGGGCGCCGGTTACCGTAAAGCGGCTGCTGACCGCCCGCTACGTCAGCAGCTTGAACGCATGCTCCCAGTCGTTGTGCAGGAATCCCGGTATGCACCACAGCATGCACAGCGGCTCGATCGCGCGCGCCGCCTCGACGCGGCCCATGTCCGCCGCTTCCCAGCCGAATTGATCGAGGATGTGGCACACGGATTTCTTCGCGGTCTCGTCGTTGCCGCAAATGAACATGGTGGGCCTGACGCCATTGAACTGCGGATTCACCATGTGCGCGGCGCCCACGGAATTGAAGGCCTTCACGAAGCGCACCCTGGGAAACGCATGCTGCAGCCGCTCCAGCTGCGATTCATCCAGGCTGGTGTAGAACCTCAGCACGCCGTTGACCGGCGGCCCCTCGGCTATCGGGTTGGTCACGTCTATCACCTTCTTGTCCGCAAGATTGTCCGCGCCCGCCAGGAGCAGCGCATTCATGGCGTTGGCACCCTTCACCGCCAGCACCAGCAGGTCGCCGAACTTCGCGGCGTCGGCCACGCCGCCTATGTTCGCGTTGGGATGCTGCTCCCACCACTCCGCCAGATGCGAGGAGGTGCGCGTGCCCATCATCAACTCATGCCCGTGCTTGAGGAAGCCGCTGCCCAGCGCCTGTGCCACCGCGCCCGAACCGATGATGCCGATTTTCATGGAAATCTCCTTTCGGGAACCCATTCAGAGCGATTGCGTGCAGCCCGCCTCGACCGAGGCAGCGCGGCTGAGTATGTATAGCAGAGGCGTCCATGCCTGTGAATACCGGGTTTAAGTTATTCGTGCGGGGGGCTTTGCGGACCGGCCAAAAATCCCCCCCAACAAAAATATCCCCCAACAAAAATATCCCCCAAACAAAAAGGCCGGGAGCATCTCCCGGCCTGAACGGTACAGCCAACCTCTGTTTTTTAGAACTTATTAGAACTTGTAGACCACGCCCGCGCCGATCACCGATACCTTGGCGGTGCCGGTGGTGGCGGCGTCGCCCACCGTGCCCAGGTTCTCGTATTGCGCGCGCACCGACACGTCGCTGTTGATCCTGAACTGCGCGCCGATGCCGAACATCAGGTTGGTGCTGGTGGCGCTTAAGCCGCCGACGCTGAGCGAAATCTTGGTGGAGGCCAGGCCCACCTTGCCGATGACGGCAAAGGCGTCGTTTACTGGCAGGGCGCCGATGCCGGCCAGCTGGAACCCGCTGAGTTTCCAGTCACCGCCGGCAACCGTGCCCACGCCGGGGATGGTGGCAACTCCCAGCGATGCGCTGCCGTAGGCGGCATAGCTGACCTCGCCCGAGAATCCCGGAGCAAACTCGGAGCCGAGCGAAACCCGCAAGCCCGCGCTGCTGTCCTTGCAGCCCGCGATGGTGGTGCCGGCCGGCAGGCCGGCGGTGCCGCAGGCGTCCTTGGCCGTGGTCTGGCCGATGTCGAGTGCCACATAGGGCTCGCTTGCCATGGCAGGGGTTGCCATAACGGCGGAAACCAGCGCCGCAGCCAGAAATTTCGTAGTAGTCCTCATGTCCGCTCCTAGATTGAAATTGTCGATGCCCTCGCGGGACGGGAGTCCCAGGGTGGCGGGGACATATTAGCGAACCCGCAATGTCTGCGGCAAGCGGAAAATAGGACTAGATATTCAGGGGACGGGGACGGTCAATGGCGCTGGTACAGCCCGATCAGCTCCGCCTGTTCCAGCACGTGGCCGCGCATGGCCTGCTCCAGCGCGCCCTTGGTTGGGTGTTTCAGGTGCGGCAGCGTGGTATTGAGCGCATACAGCTTGAAAAAATAGCGGTGCCGCCCGCTCGGCGGGCAGGGCCCGCCCCAGGTGTGGTCGTCCCAGTCGTTCAGTCCCTGCTCGGCGGCCAGCGGCAAATCGCGGGGCGAGGCCCCTTCCTCCAGTCCGCCGGTATCGGGCGGGATGTTGTACAGCACCCAGTGCACGAAGGTCATTTGCGGGGCGGCCGGGTCGGGCGCATCCGGATCGTCCACGATCAGCGCGAGGCTACGGGTGCCCGGCGGCACGCCGTTCCAGGAAAGCGGCGGCGAGGTGTTCATCCCGTCGCAGGTGTGGCGCGCGGGGATGGCGTGCTGGTTCAGGAAGGCGGGGGAGTGGAGGGACATGGGCATGATGGTTTCCTGGCCTGGTTCACGGCTTCACGAAGCGCAAGGCGAAATTGTCCACCGGCATGGTCATGTCGAAAATCAGCTGGTCGCGCGGATCCTTGGGGTTGCGGAACAGCGCGCTCGTCTGTTCCAGCTTGAAACCGGCGCGTTCCAGCTCGAGCACCACCAGCTCCTCGTCTATGCGGTGCAGCGTCTTGCTGTCGCGCGTGCCCGAGTTCGCCCTCGCGGCGTGATCGAGCAGCACCAGGTGTCCGCCCTTTTTCAGCGCGGCGAACAAGCGCTTGTTCATCCTGGCGCGGTCCACCGGCAGGTAGGCGATGTCGTGATAATTGTAGACCAGCGTGATCAGGTCGAAGGGCGGTGCGTCAGCCGGGGCCGGGTCCTCGAAGGGTTTCTCCGTCACCATGATGTTTTCCTGCGGGCGCAGCTTCAGCCGCTCCACCAGGCCGGGGCGCGCCTTCGGCGACTGCGCCCATACCGACCCGCTGCTTCCCATCGCCAGCGCCAGCAATTGCGTGGTATAGCCGTCTCCGGCGGAAACATCCAGCACGCGCATGCCGGGCGCAACCGCGGTGAATTGCAGGAACTCCAGCGGCTTGCGCCGCGCGTCCTCCGCGCGGTCGGCATCGGTGCGCACCGGGCTGGCGATCGCCTGTTTGTAGCGCTCGGTGAGCGCCTGCGCGGAGGACGGATCGGGCGCGGCGTAGCCTGCGCTGCACCAGGCCAGCGCCGCCAGCGCGGCCGCGAATGCGCCGGGGCGGGAACCTGAAATTGAAATCCGCATGATGCCTCCAGGGCGTTCAGTGTGATCAATGCGCTGAAAATTGTACTCCGCCCTGCGGTAGCGGCAATACCGGAAACTGATGAAGCGCCGCCGGGGAGCAGCCTGCGGGCGCGGGCTGGACAGCGCGCCTCGCCCCGGCTATCGTGCATGCCTTGAAGTTTATCCGCAACCTTGCCGGGGAAGAGGGGGACATGCCAATCAGCGTCACGCAAACTAGCACCGTGCCAACCAGCATCATGCAAACCAAAAACGCGTTGCGGGCCGCACTGCTCCTGCTCCTTGCCGCGCCAGCCTCGGGCTTGGCCGACGTTCCGCCCACGGGCTCGGCTGCGGCGAGCGGCGTCGCGCAGGGCGAACCTCTAAAGTTCAGCGCCAAGACCGATGGCCGCGGCTACATCGACGTGTGGCAGCTGCAGGCCGATGTCGCCAGGGTCGAGCCGCTGCGCGCCGAGCGCCCGCCCGCGGCCCTGCCGGGCCAATTGGGCAATGATCCCTGCGACATCGCGTTCGAGGAAGACGAGGGCGCGCTCCCGCCCAAGCTCAAGCCCGAGGAGCGCGCGGCCGCCATCCACAAGCTGGAAGCGCAGCGCCTGCGCGATCTGGAAGCGCACGAGCGCCAGAAAAAGGAATGCCACGCCAAGCTGTGGGGGCCGTACGACGCCTATATGGCGGCGTTCAAGGCGCTGAACGACGCCTGGCTGCCTGTGCTGCTCAAGGCGGCGCAGAAGGGCGATGCGGTCGCGGAAGTCATGCTGCGCCAGTGCTCCGTCTCCCCGGTGCTGGACCACAGCAGGCTCGAATCCACCTGCGACGCCGCGCCCGAGAGGCGGCGCACCGCCATCGCGCGGCTCAAGGAAATCGGCTTCGCGCCCGCGCTGGAGCCGCAAGCCCCCCATGTCGACGGCGCGCTGACGCCCGAAGACAGGCTGGCCCTGCAAAAGACCGTGCTCGATGCCATCCGCCACGGCAACCTCGGCTACGTGCCGCCCGAGGCCGCCGCCTGCCTGGCCGATGAACCCGAGTACACGCGCAACAGCGCGCTGATCCGCGAGGCGCTGCGCGGCGCGCGCCAGGCGTTCATCGTCGGCCCGGCCGCGCAGAGCGGCGCCACCGGCACCACGGAAAATATCGCCGCCCCGCTGCTGCTGAACCAGGCAATCATCCTGCCGGGCGAGATGAGCTGGGGGCCCGCCACCATTTCCACCGTCGGCAGGCAGGCCTACCTGCCCACGCTGCTGGAACAGGTCGAGCGCGTGGCCGCGGGACGCGCCCCCGCGCCCAAACCTTGCGGGCCCGGCGCCGGGCTGGACCAGAAGCTGCCGGAGGAGGTGGCGCACCTGCTGGATGAGGAAGACGCCAACATCGCGCGTTACCTGAAACGCGACGCGCGCTGGGGCGTGTTCCTGATGCGGCGCGTGGGCCATCTCGAGTGGCGTCCCGCGCGCACGGCCCCGGACAGCCTGGACGAGGCTTGGCTGGGCCGTTGGGCGCTGGTCAAAAGCTACGAGAATTTCGTGCTCGCCAAGCCGCAGCCGCAGGGCAGCGCGGAAATTTTGCCGTCCAAGGAAGATACGCGCATCGTCATCAGGACCGGCGCGGCGCAGCCGGATGGCCTGCGCGACGTGGAAGGCTGCCGCCTGCACGACAGCGGCAGCCTCACCCCCATCTGGAGCAGGCAGCCGTACGGCGGATTGCCGCCCGCCTGGTATGACGCGGCCAGCCGCGGCATATTCGGCCTGGAGGCGCTGGACCGCAACCAGCGCTACCGCCAGATACTCATGCTGTGCGACGAGGGCGAGACGCCGGGCGGCCCGCACGGCGAGGCCGTGCGCTTCCTGCTGCTGGGGCGCGACACGCTGATCGAAATCGCCACGCTGCGCCAGCAGGGCAGCCCGATCTACATCCGCAACTACCAGCGCCCCGAAGCCATCGCGCAAGCCGCCGCCGCTGTCCAAGCCAGGGTGCAGGCCGAGGCCCAGCAACAGGCCGATGCCGCGGCGGCGGAGTCCAGCCGCGACCTGCGGAACTTTGGCGCGGTGCTGGCGGGACTGTTCATCGGCCTGTGCGCACTCGCGCTGGCGCGCTACTGGGCCAAGGCCGCGCGGAACGGGTGAGGAGGGCTTACCGCATGAACAGAAAAACCGGCATCAGCGCAATTCTGCTGGCCGTGGCATGGGCCTCCATGCCAGCGGGCGCGGAACCACCGGCCTGCCCGGCGCCCGCACCCTTCATGACCCCCGCCGTGTTCGGCTCGCAGGCGGAGGCGCAAGCCTTTGCAAAATCGAGCTTTGCCGGTGGGCATGTGCAACAACTGAACGCCGCTGGCCGCGCCTATCTCGCCGTGCACATCCACGGTTCGGGATTTCCCGTCATTGCCACTGCGCTGTATCGGGAACAAGACGGGCGCTGGGTGCGCGTGGTGGAAACGGGCGGCTTTGGGGCGGTGGCATTCGATGCCAGCGTCTGGCACGGCATGGTGGTGATGGGCGGGGAGCATGCAGCCCCGCACTGCGTGCTGTTCAGCCCCGTCGCCGAGGCATCTGCCTGCGCAACGCCGCCGCCGGGCTGGGCGTGCAAGCCCAGGGTGGATGAGCATGGCACATACTGCGCCTGCTACAGCGAAAGCGCGCCTGCCCAATGCGCCGCGCCGCCGGGCTGGGTGTGCGCCGCGGCGGCAGACAGGAGCATCGAGTACTGCTCGTGTTTTCCTCCTGACAAGAACAGGAGCACAGGCACAGCACCTTCCGCCGCGCCCGCCGTGAAATGAGAGTAGGATACAGGTGAGCGCATCTTGCGCGCCCGGACGAGGAGGTTGCCAATGAAAACGTCCATACCGAAGCTGGCACTGGCCCTGTTGCTGGCGTGGCCGCCGATGGCGGCGCGCGCGGCAGGCGTGGCGGGCATGTTCAGTCAGGGCAATGCCTCGTTCATGATAGAGGCGGGCGGCGGCACCGCCTACAACAACAGCTACACCATCCTCGGCGTGGGCGCGCATTACTTCGTGATGGATGGTCTTGCGGTAGGGCTATCCTACGAGAGCTGGTCCGGCGCCAGCCCCGGCATCACCCAGGTCACGCCCTCCGTGCTGTACGTGTTTTACGACGCGCCCTACATCAAGCCCTACCTCGGCGGGTTTTACCGGCACACCTCCGTATCCGGGCGCACCGGCTTCAACTCGGCCGGCATCCGCGCCGGGGGCTACATCCACGCTGGGCGCCACACCGCCATCGGCGTGGGCGTGGTCGCGGAGAATTACATGAATTGCCAGCGCGCCTTCGGCCCATGCAGCCAGGCCTACCCCGAGATCAGCCTGATCTTCTCGTTCTGAGGGAATCGTCTGCTTTCAGTGGGGGAGGGGCGGCTGCCCAGAACTGCCGTTAGCGTTGAGGTGGGCTGGCTTTTTGTAGGTTGGGTGGAGCGTAGCGATACCCAACGGGCGCATTAAAGACGTGATGGGTATCGCTGCGCTCCACCCATCCTATGCTTGCTATGCCGAGAAACCAAGGACCGTTGCCCTTCGCTCCATAAGGCTTGACTAATATAGTCGGAAATGTTTAAGTATGCGAGCCACAGCAGGTTAGCCAGTTCAATCCGTTATGGAGGACTATCATGTTTGCATCTATCACGGTACCGTTCGGAGCGAAGATATTGTTCAACGTGCTCAAGCTCAAGCCTGGCGTGGACTTTGACGAGGTCGAGCTGGCGCTCGGCGAGATGTGCAATGTCGTGAAAAATACATACGGCGGCGACAAGGGCGGCTTCATCGCTGGGCAGGTATTGAAGTTCTCGGGCTTTGTTTCGGATGAGGGCTCCCTGAGCGAATCCAGGTCGGCGGACGAGCACATCGCGATTGTCACTTACTGGCGCTCGTTCGATGAGCATGAAAAGTCGCATGCCGATGCGGCTTTCAAGGCCAAATTCACGGCAGTGGGTGAGTTTTGTACCGACAGCAAAGAATTTGGCTACGACATGCTTTGGCAGGGAATTCCTGACTAGAGCCCGTAGGTTGGGTTGAGCGTAGCGAAGCCCAACATCACATCTTGCGGGCAAACGTTGGGCTTCAATTCATTCAGCCCAACCTACGCGAGCTGAATCAAGGAACGACCATGTGCCAGCTGCTGGGCATGAACTGCAATGTGCCCACCGACATCTGCTTCTCCTTCACCGGCTTCCAGAAGCGCGGCGGGGAGACGGACGTGCATGCGGACGGCTGGGGCATCGCGTTTTTCGAGGGGCGCGGCGTGCGGCTGTTCCTCGATCCGCAGCCCTCGGCGCAGTCGCCGGTGGCGGAATTGGTGCGCGGCTATCCCATCCGCTCCTGCAATGTGATCGCCCACATCCGCAAGGCCACGCAGGGCGTCGTATCGCTGGAGAACACCCATCCGTTCCAGCGCGAGCTGTGGGGGCGCTACTGGGTGTTCGCGCACAACGGCAACCTGCCGCAGTTCCAGCCCACGCTTGACGGCAGCTACCGCCCGGTGGGCAATACCGACAGCGAGCGCATCTTCTGCTGGCTGCTGCAAAGCCTGCGCAGCCGCTTCGGCGACACGCCCCCAGACAGCGACGCCCTGTTCGCCGAGGTGCACCGCCTCATCCTGCCGCTCGCGGGCATGGGCATCTTCAATTTCCTGCTTTCCAACGGCGAATGGCTGATGGCGCATTGCTCAACTGAATTGGCCTACATCCAGCGCCGCGCCCCCTTCGCCAGCGCCCACCTCAAGGACGAGGACGTGATGGTGGATTTCAGCCAGGTGACCACACCCAGCGACCGCGTGGCCGTGATCGCCACCCAGCCGCTCACCGACAACGAAAACTGGACCGCCATGCCGCCCGGCTCGCTGTGGCTGTTCCGCGAGGGCGAAGCGGCGGGCCAGCTCGCCACGCAGCCCAGCCCGGTCAAATCATTGGCGGAGGCGGGTGAGTGAAAATACTACGGCAAATGCTCGCTGGGGAACCGGCGTTAATCTGTACTAGTTCCGACATGATCTGACTGTCGCCGCCATGACTCTTGCGCACCTGTTCCTGCTGATCATTCCCACGCCTGTATTGAGTTTCTTCTTCGGGTGGATGCTGGGCATCCTGGGATGGGGTGCCTCATTCCAGAGCCCGTAGGTTGGGTTGAGCGTAGCGAAGCCCAACATCACATCTTGCGGGCAAACGTTGGGCTTCGCTACGCTCAACCCAACCTACGCGAGCTGGGCGCCACACCGCCATCGGCGTGGGCGTGGGCGCGGAGAATTACATGAATTGCCAGCGCGCCTTCGGCCCATGCAGCCAGGCCTACCCCGAGATCAGCGTGATCTTCACGTTTTGAGGGGGAAATGAGACGTACGAGGGTGGAAGGTAGTTATACCCAACGCGTGACCCGCACTGATGGGTAGGGCCACGGCCCAACCTTCCCCCAAGCGCTCTCGTTAGCGGAATTATTTCGGGGAAAGGGCCGAAGGCCATGCACGCGTTGAGAAAAAAGTTGGGCAAGACCAACCTTTTACCCTTCCTTGCTTGCTGAGGGAACTGGTTTGGGAAAGGTCGCGAGCCTTGCTCGCGTGACTAATTGAACAGAAGGTTAAGCAGGAAGCTAAAGATTCCATCCGCAATGCCGTCCTGATTTCTGCAACCGTTGTATGCGCGCTCCCTCGATTCTGCATTTGCGTCGGTTCCGCCGGGGACATATTGGCCTTGTGCGTTGGTGCAGTTGACGCTATTCGCGGCCCCGCTGCAATTCAGTTGGCCCGGCGCCGGGTATCCCACGTTCGCCTCGATGGAAGTCGGGGAGACGGGGTACTGACGATAGGACTCGGCGGAACAATCTCTTTGGCTCTTGTGCGAATCCCGTTCTGCGGTGCCGCCATTTTGTGGTGCGGTTTCGCAAGCGGCCAATAACAAACATGCTGACAGCAACAGGTATCTCAAAGGATTTCCTCCATTTTGCCTGGATAAATTACTGACGGTAAGTGCGCGAGCAAGCTGACAGGGTGGCACGGTCTCATAGCGCTCATGCCCGACCAAGCATCATCTGCACTAGCTTGTCGGCACATGCCGCATCGAATCCCTTTTGGGGGTCGGTAATGATTACAGGGCTCCCCTTGGGGAAGTGATCCGGATTGTCGTCTATCGCGACCCAGGGCATGGCCATTATGTTTTTGCTCTCCAGGAATGCCATGATCTCGGCATGGCGTTCATACGTTTCCTCTTCCAGGCTCTCCGGCGTTTTTCCCACGATACGCGCCGCCACGTCGGGGGAGAACCTGCTGCGAAGTTCCTGCAGGGGAAAGGCGAGGCGCCAGGTGGAAGAGATCACGATTTTCGATATTGCATCTTGCCTGATTGCCGACTCGAAGTTATCCACGCAGTCCTGATCGAAACTGTGTGGTGGCGAGGTTTCCCGCCGCAAGACGCCGTCGAAATCCAGAAATATCAGCCTGCCCATGCTTCTTCACCCATCCTATCTTGCCAAAAGCCGTAACAGCTGCTTCGAAATCGCCTCGCGTGCCTTGTGCGTTTTGAAGATCGTTGGAACGTGCAATAAAAACGATGACCAGCGATACCTCGATACTTCGCGAGATTTCGAAAGCAGATAATCCTTGAGATCAGTTGCCGACTCTCGATGAAATGCCCAGAGCACTTGGTTCTTGTGGGAGACCGAATAGTAGGCCTCATCGGGCCACTTCAGGTTGTGCCTGGTTCGGAGATGGCAATGCTCACATCGAACCGAGCCTATGTCCTGGCCATGGCTGCGATACAGGTATTTCGAGTGCGCCCAGTTACCCGGTTCGTATCCTGGCGGCAAGCCATGGATGGCGGCCAGTGCATCGCCATGCAGGCCCGGATAATAAATCGCCCCATGCCAGAAATGCCCGCAGGAATCCTGAAACTGCTGATACTCGAACAGAGGACTGCTCTTGAAGAACTCCACGTCATTTTTGAGCGTAATGCGGCAAATTTCTGCGAACTCGAATTCGGCACGCTCACCGCAATGCGGACACCTTACATCCACCTTGTGGGGCATGGGATTCCACTCATAGGTTCCGGTCATGGCAATTTATTCCCTGATATTTCATTCAGCCCAACCTACGTGCTGATGCGCAAGCCTCCGGGGGCGCTGCTCTCGGCATTTGGCGCTTGGTTTCTCCGGCTCCACAGCCGGACACAAGGAGCGCTTGTAAGATTCGTCGCCCGCCCGCGGATGGCTAACTCACTATCCGGACGCTGGACGGGAGCGGCTTTGCGTAGGTCGTTCCCCCTGACTCCAGGTGGTGCTTGAGGGATTCCGCAGCCAGCTGCGCGTGTTCCATGGAGTACTGCGGTTCGAATATGTCTGGGATCACGTAGAGTTCTGTCCCGTCGTTGTTGATTTGGCGCACGGCCCAGCCGCTGCTTGTGTTCACCGTAGTAATGGACTTGACGTTGTTCATGAAGGGTTTCCTTAAAGGATTAAGTAACAGTAAATTCTGCGTTACGTTGACTTCCCACAAAGCGCTGCAAGTATTGGATTGGAGCGTTTCTTCATGTCCCGGTTGCGACAGGCGGCTCCTTGCTTTAACCCCATGCCAGGCAATACTATTCTACCCGTAAACCCGTTGCCTGGCTGCCCTGGCTCTGCCCCATTGTAATTTCCCTCCGCCCCCGGCAGAATGGGCACATAACCACATATTTTATGCGCCTTTAGAATCCTGCCATGCTGATCAACTTCAAGCTCGCCCCCCTCGATACCATCGCCGCATCAGCCAAACCCGGCCAGCCCGGCCTGAACTGGTTTGCCCTGACCGAGGGGGAGTACTGGATCGAATTGGGGGAGAGCACGCTGTTCGAATACAGCGAGGGCACCTGGCCGGACGGCAGGCGCCATTGCAGATACAAGGTGGCGCGCCTGCACGAAGACCTGATGGGCATGCTGCCTTCCATTCTGGAGCCGGTGCCGGCATCGCTGGTGCCGTATCTGTCCGGCGAGCGGGCCGCCGCCTGCTGGGAAGCCTGGACATCCTGGTGCGACCGCCATGCCGGTGAGCTGGGGGAGGGGCATGCGCTCGAGCTGGAGGAGGCCCTGCTCGCGCTCACCTCGGGGCGCCAGCACCTCGCGGGTTACCTCGCCCAGCCCACGCGTTTTGTCAGCTGGTCGGACGAGACGAACGTGCATTTCGCCTGGGACAACCGGCACGACACGATGCACGGCCAGCAGCTCTGGACTGCGCAATACGGCCAATTCCATCTGGCGCGCCGCGATTTCATCGAGGAGGTGCAGACCTTCCACACGCGCCTGATGGACCAGATGGCCGAGCGGGTCGAGCAGGTGCTGGCCGGCGCGCTATCCCCGGAAATCCGCATAGACATAGACTACCTGGTGCGCGAGCAGGCGCGGCGCTACGAAGCCTTCCACGATGCGCTGAACCAGGAAGCGCAAACCAACTGGCAAATCGTGGAAGCGGCCATCGAGGAAATCATGGCGCCGGCCGTGGTCAGGTAGGGCTTGTCATCATGCATAACTCACCGGCGGGAAGCAAGGAGCACGACATGCGGCGCGAACTGAAATTCGTGGTGCTCATGAGCGCCATGGCGTGTTTGTTCGCCATGCCGCTGGGCATCTACCTCATGTCGTTCCAGGGCCAGGGGCTGTCCGGCGTGGTGCTGGGCTATGCGGGCGTGGTGGTGCTGGCGCCCTATGCCGCCCTGCATGCCTGGGTGGGGCGCGGCGCCTCCATGCTGCTGCTGGGCATGCTGCTCGAATTTCCCTGGGTCGCGTTGTGGGTGACGGCCGCGCGCTGGTATTACCTGCGCACGCATAAGGCCGCGCCAGCCAAGGCGCAATAGGTAGCAGAGCACGGCGCCGCCCTGCCGCGCGCAGGGTTTTGCGCCAGCCATTCGGGTTACAATTCCTCATCCCCAATTCGCGGCTCGTGCCGCTTTTTTATTTACCGACAGGAAACGGAACATGGATTTGCTGGAAAAACTCGAATGGCGCTACGCGACGAAGAAAATGGACCCGGCCCGGCAGGTGCCGCAGGAAAAGGTGGAGCGCATCCTCGAGGCGGTGCGCCTCGCGCCCACCTCCAGCGGCCTGCAGCCGTTCGAGGTGATCGTCATCACCAATCCCGGGCTGCGCGAGAAGATCAAGCCCATCGCCAACAACCAGGGGCAGATCACCGACTGCTCCCAGCTGCTGGTTTTCGCCGCCTGGGACGACTACACCCCCGAGCGCATCAACAGGATGTTCGACCTGGTGAGCGCCGTGCGCGGCGGCTCGAACGAAGGCTGGGAAAACTACCGCAAGCACCTGCTGGCGAGCTATCCCGCGCGCGGGCCGGAAGTGAATTTCCAGCACACCGCGCGCCAGGCCTACATCGGCCTGGGCGTGGCCATCGCCGCCGCCGCCGTGGAGGGCGTGGACTGCACGCCCATGGAAGGCTTCAATCCCGAGGCGCTGGATGAACTGCTGGGCTTGCGCGCGCGCGGCCTGCGCAGCGTGCTGCTGCTGCCGCTGGGCTACCGCGAAACGGACAAGGACTGGCTGGTGAAATTGAAAAAGGCGCGCCGCCCGCGCGCGGAATTCGTCACCGAAATCAAATAGGGTGCCCGGGCCGCCCGGATGAACAGGCATCCGGGCGGCGCCACACATACGCCACACACGGCCCCATCGTCCCCACACAGGGCGGGCGCACCATGCAGGCTGCCTGACCACACTATAGGAGCACGTTCATGGAAAAGCGCATTGCTGCGTACGCATTTATCTTCATCGCGGGGTTGTCCACCGAGTTTCTCGCCTTTTACCTGATTGACGGGGCGAATGCCTTCGCCTTTCATTTTCGCTTCACCAACTGGGACCATTTGCTGACCGACATCATGCCCGGCATGGCGGCTGTCATCGCGGCAGCAGCGCTGCATATCCCATTCATGCGCGCGGTGCGCACCGGGCGCAGGCTGCCGCTGTATGGCTGGACGCTGCTTGGAGTCGTTGGCGCCCATGCCGCCTACGCGCTGCTCATGTTGTTCTATGCCTATTTCTTTCCGCGATTCCCCACCCATCAAAGCCCTGAGCTCTTCGCCCTGCAGACCGCGTATTTCTATGGAGTGTTTTCCCTGGCGCTGGGCTTCATTCCCAACCTGCTCTATGGCATAGGCATAACCGAAGCGCTGCTGTGGCTGGAGAAAAAATTGCCCGCGCCAGCCCCCGCAAGCTGATCGCGCTGGCTGGAACGCAAGCATCCCTCCCGGGGCACGGCCGAGTGCCCTTAACGCATTGTGCCGTGAATATGATCCGCTCCACGTAAAACAGCGGAGCATACATGCCGGAATTCAAGATCGTTGAAACCACCGTCTCGGACAAGGTCGCCGAGCTGTTTCCTTTGCTGCAATTGCACCGCGATGAGCTGGCGACCAACAAGGCGCTGATGGAGCTCGCGCCCAATGTTGATGCATACCGCGCTTTGGAGCAGAGCGGGGCGTTGCTCGCGCTGGTGGCGTACCGGGAAGAGGAAATCGTGGGTTATTCCATCAACTTCATAGGCCAGCACATGCATTATTCCGGCCTGCGCTATGCGCACAACGATGCGCTGTATGTGGCGCCCGAGCATCGCGGCGGCAGGCTGGGGCTGCGCCTGATGCGCGAGACAGAACGGCTGGCGAAGGAGAAGGGTGCACGCATGATGATGTGGCACGCCAAGACCGATACCACCCTGGAAAAGCTCATGACGCGCACGGGATATGCCGTGCAGGACATTATTTTCAGCAAGGAGATTATCTGATGGGGGCCGGACCTTATATCGCAATGGCTGCCATGGGCATGTTGATGGGCGGCCAGCAGCAAGCCCCGCAAATGCCCAACCTGCCGCCGCCGCCCCCGCCGCCGCAGCCGGAGAAATCGCCCAGCATCCAGGGCATCATGGGCGGGCTGAATGGCGCGGGCCAGGCGGGCGGGCAGAAGGGCGTGGCGCAGACTTTCCTCACCGGCACCTCCGGCGTGGACCCCAATGCGCTCAAGCTCAACAAGCCCACGCTGCTGGGGGAGTAATGCGGTGTCTGCAATGACGAGAACGCCAAAGCATTTAGCCACAGAGTACACAGAGGTCACAGAGAACGACAGAAGCGTTTGCCGAACTTTCTCTGTGCTCTCTGTGTTCTCTGTGGCAAAGAATTTCATCATTGAATGAGGGTGAATTGATGTCACAACCATCCGAAAAGCAGCAAGTC
>DATDDB010000041.1:0-27513 GCA_036524005.1 Gallionellaceae bacterium
CTTGGCAACGGCAGCCACCTCGTATTTTCGGCGCACAAGCTGAAGTGGACAGGCACCGGCGAATCCGGCGCTGATTTTATTATCGGGGTAGACCGAGAGAACGGAATCGCGGTACTTAATGGCCATGGATACGCCATGCCACTGAGTTGCGAACGCGGCGACTCAAAAAATAGCCGGTAAAGTTAAAGGGGCAGCATCACATTATTTGAACAATGCGAAACTGACCCCTTTAGCCTGCGACGACATCTTCTCCATGGACCAAGCCATGATGGTGTTCGACGACGCGAAAAACGTCGTGGAAGACATCATCAAGGCGCTGGAACACTGACACTATACTAGCCTACCAAGCCCTTCCTTGAGAAGCGGAAGTGCGGAGGGGGGCTGCCGGGTCTGCTGCGTGCCCATTTCAGCCATTTGGCATCGTCAACGAATTGCTCATCTCGGACAGCGGCACGATGTCAAACCCCATATCCATACTCTCAAAGTCTGCTCTTTAGCCAAAGATAAAGCGGAATGCCCATGAGCGCAAAAACGAGACTGAACACCGAACCCAATCGCGTCATTCGCTGCGGATGCCCGAGCAGCGTAGTCGCGCGAGCCGGAAAGAAAGTGTAAACGACACCAAGCGCGAGAATCAGCGGAGTGACCCCCGCGCCCATGAGGCGTGCGAGAGCCAGCGGAGTGAGGCCTGTGCCCGTGAGCGTGGTACTGACGCTCTCCTCGTGGTTAGATGCAGCCAAGAACGGTGAAACTACGCTGAAGTATGCGATGACGCTACCAGAGACAAGCAGCAGGATCCCGCTGGCGCGCACGGGAAGCTCACGGCTCATCAATGACTGTTTTGGTTGTTGCTCGTTGGATATGATGCGCGTGTCGAGCCTGGTCCCATTGGGAAACGAAGGGTCTGGCATTGGCGGTGGAATCTTGTTATCTGTATTGTTTGGTCCTTCGCCCACCTCTGGCCATCGGCCATGTTCGAGTTCAAAAAGTCGACACTCGAACACCAATTTATACTCATGAATCATGGGATACCGTTGTGCCAGACGGTAGCCTTGCGCCCAAAAATATGATTCGTCGAAATGAGAAAAGTCAGTCGCAGCAAATTGCGCCATGTTATGCAGCCATTCCGCAAGCTCACCTGAATAATCACGAAGGTCATCTGCGTAATTACAGAGCTCGCGCAGCCCCATCCCGTGCTTCACTCGGCCCGTGATCGTATCCCATAGCATCGCCCAGAAACTACGCCTCCATCGCAGGCGGCGAATATCTAGCATCGCTGTATAGAGCAGGTATCTGTATGCGGTCTGGCGACGCGGATCAACGGAATTCATAAATGCCAACCTGTGAAAACTGCAACCATATTATTTGCCAGTAATTTTCACCGCCCATTTTCAGCCATTCTCTGGTCGGCTACATTCCCCAATTAATCGTCAAAATACCTCCTCAAAGGCCACGAGGAATTCAAATCAATGGGGCCAGACTTGATTGACCCGAAAATTTGGAGGCTGCTCCCATATGTCCGCAATTGGGACGCTTCAGTCATCCCGCATATTTCCGCTTTGGTAAGTAAAGCTGACCGATTGTATGTCAATTCACGATCCAAACAAAACTGCTGTGTGGGGAAGCATTTCGCGTAAAATCCGCTCCCTGAGTTTTTCTTACACTTTCACGCAATGAAACAGCAGGACAAAATAAGCGTCGTTTTCGTCTGCATGGGCAATATCTGCCGCTCGCCCACGGCGGAGGCGGTGTTCCGCCAATACGTAAAGCAGGCGGGGCTGGCGAACCGCATCGCCATCGATTCGGCAGGTACGCACGATTACCACATCGGTGAGGCGCCCGATCCGCGCACGCGCCAGGCCGCCTCAAAGCGCGGCTACGATATGTCCGCGCTGCGCGGGCGCCAGGTGGGGGCAGAGGATTTCTCGCGCTTCGATTACGTGCTGGCGATGGACGAGAACAACCTCGCCATACTCAACCGCCTGCGCCCGCGCGATGCGGAGTCGCACCTGGGCCTGTTCCTCGAATTTGCGGATCGCCACGAGGAGCGCGAAGTGCCCGATCCCTATTACGGTGGCGCGGATGGTTTCGAGCGCGTGCTGGATATGGTGGAGGATGCGGCGGAGGGGTTGCTGGCCCATATTCGCCAGGCGCATTCCCTTTAGCGAGCCATACCGTCAACGATCCTCCGCAGAGGAGTGGCCAATAAAAAAACCCGCATGATTCGCACCATGCGGGTTTTTTACTTCCGTGCCGCTAGTTGGGATTGTTGGTCTCAACCTGCACCAGCGGTTCATCCGCCGTGTATACCTCGCGCGGACGTGTGCGGCGGCGCGGAGCATGCGGTTCCTGGGGGGCGATCACGGGTGCCGTGGCCGCTTTCCCGGGGTCGGTCTCGATCATCTCCAGGCCGCTGCCGCCGAGGTCGACGACAACAGGAGCCGGGGCGGGTGCGGGCGCCTGGATAGGCTCGGCCGCCACCGCAGGCTCTGCGTGGTAAACCGGCGCGGGAGCGAGTTCATGGGCCGAAACCAATGGTTCGTCGAAGCTCTTGGTGGCATCTGACGCGGTTTCGATGACCGGCTCCTGCATCGGCGCTTGCTCGGGCGCGACGTAAGGCATGGCTGCCTCGGCCACGGCGGCTTCGGTCATGTGCGCGGCTGCCTCGGTGTGATGGTGTTCCACCACCGGGGCGGCTGGCATGCCCGCTGCTGTTGCCATGTCGGCCGGCTGCTGGCCGGTCTGCTGCTCGCGCTTCTCGCGCTCGCGGCGTCCGCCGCGGCGTCCGCGCCTGCGCGAACCGCCGCCGCCTTCGGTTTGCTCGGGAGCGATGGGCGGAATGCCTTCGGGCGCGGCCTGTTCCGGTGCCGCGCGCTGCGGTTGCTGCTGCTGTTGCGGGCGCGGCTGACGTTCCTGGCGCGCCTGCTTTTCCGGGCGCTCCTGACGTTCCTGGCGCGGCTCCCGTGCGGATTCCTGGCGCGCGCCTTTCTCCTGGCGCTGGCCTTCCTCGCGTTCGCGGCGCTGCTTGCCTTCCTGGCGACCGCGACCACGTCCGCCTTCGCGTCCGCCTTCGCGACCACCCTCGCGTCCGCCTTCGCGGCGTTGCTGGCCGCGCGCTTTGGCGGCGGGCTTGGCGGCGGGCGCTTCCGGCTCGGAGGGTTTCATCCAGCCGAACAGCCAGCCGAACAATCCGGCCGATTTCTTTTCTTCCGCCTTTTCTTTTTCGCGGGCCACCGGCGCGGGCTGCGCGGGGGTGATGCCCTGCACCACGGCCTGCGGGCGCTGCGCCTTGATTTCCTGGGCGGCCTCGGCGGCAGCGGATTTCTCTTCCGGTTTTTCCACCAGCTTGTAGCTGACCTGGAGCGCCTCGCCCACCAGGTCGTCGTGGCGCAGGCGGGTCACGCTGTAATGCGGCGTTTCCAGGTGCGGGTTGGGGATCAGGGTGACGTCAACCTTCAGGCGCGATTCGATGCGGTGGATGTCCGAGCGCTTCTCGTTGAGCAGGAAGGTGGCGACATCCACCGGCACCTGCACGTGGATGGCGGCGCTGTTTTCCTTCATCGCCTCTTCCTGGATGATGCGCAGGATGTGCAGCGCGGAAGATTCGGTGCCGCGGATATGGCCGATGCCGTTGCAGCGCGGGCAGGGGGTGAAGCTGCCTTCTTCCAGGCTGGGCGCCAGGCGCTGGCGCGAAAGCTCCAGCAGGCCGAAGCGCGAAATCTTGCCCACCTGCACGCGGGCGCGGTCATAGTGCAGCGCATCGCGCAGGCGGTTTTCCACATCGCGCTGGTTGCGGCTGCTTTCCATGTCGATGAAGTCGATCACGATCAGGCCGCCCAGGTCGCGCAGGCGCAGCTGGCGGCCGATCTCGTCCGCCGCTTCCAGGTTGGTGTTGAGCGCGGTGGCCTCGATGTCCGAGCCGCGCGTGGCGCGCGCCGAGTTGATGTCGATGGCGGTGAGCGCCTCGGTATGGTCGATCACGATCGCGCCGCCTGAGGGCAGGCGCACTTCGCGCGCGTGGGCCGATTCGATCTGGTGCTCGATCTGGAAGCGCGAGAACAGCGGCACGTCGTCGTGGTAGCGCTTCACGCGGTTGACGTTGGCGGGCATCACCGTGCCCATGAAGGCCTGCGCCTGCTGGAAGATCTCGTCGGTGTCCACCAGGATCTCGCCGATGTCCGGGTGGAAGTAGTCGCGTATCGCGCGCACCACCAGGCTGCTTTCCAGGTAGATCAGGGAAGGGGCTTTTTCGGTCCTGGCGGCGCCGTCAATCGCATCCCACAATTGCTTGAGGTAGTTCAGGTCCCATTGCAGCTCTTCAAGCGAGCGGCCGATGCCCGCGGTGCGCACGATGATGCCCATGCCGTGCGGCACGTCCAGCTGGGCCAGGATGTCGCGCAGCTCATTGCGCTCCTCGCCCTCGATGCGGCGCGAAACGCCGCCGCCGCTGGGGTTGTTCGGCATCAATACGATATAGCGGCCAGCCAGGCTGATGTAGGTGGTGAGCGCCGCGCCCTTGTTGCCGCGCTCGTCCTTTTCCACCTGGACCAGCAGCTCCTGGCCTTCGCGCAGGGCCTCCTTGATCGAGGGGCGGCTGCCGGCGCCGGCTTGGTAATACTGGGGGCTGACTTCCTTGAAGGGCAGGAATCCGTGGCGGTTGCCGCCGTATTCGACAAAGGCGGCTTCGAGGCTGGGCTCGATGCGGGTGATGACGGCCTTGTAGATGTTGCTCTTGCGCTGCTCTTTGCCGGCGGTTTCAATGTCGAGGTCGATCAGTTTCTGACCGTCAACAATGGCGACGCGGAGTTCTTCCGGCTGCGTCGCATTGAATAACATGCGTTTCATTATATTTTCTCCCGCGCTCCTGCACGGGCAAGACAATACGCCGCGCGATCAGCCGCGCGGTAGGGGCAGGGCAATACCAGCAATCAATGGTTGATGAAGCCGACTGCTATTCAAAATATTTTCCCGTAGTCCGTTTGTCTTAATTACAGCGTGCCGCCGATATTGCCGGGCCGCACGAAAAAATCCACAATGCCTGGAGCGCGTAAATCAATTACCATCACTGCTTGGTTCCGGTGAGTGTGGTTAACCGGGCTGGCGCTGGCTTCTCGGGCGGCCGCTTGCATATCATGCAGGGATGGCTTGCCTGGGCGGAGGCGGGGAAATGTAATAAACGTCCCGCTCTCCCTGTCCTTAAAATCGGTATAAGGAACAGGTGAAGGCGCGCGTGCCAGACCCAATTATATTCAAAATGAAAGATTTAAGCAAAGAATCCGTGAACTGGGCCGAAATCGGCGAAGACAGCGCCGGGCAGCGCATCGACAATTTCCTGGCCAAATATCTCAAGGGCGTGCCCAAGAGCCATATCTACCGCATCCTGCGTAGCGGCGAGGTGCGGGTCAACAAGAAGCGGGTGGACCAGACCTGCCGCCTGCAGCTGGGCGACGTGGTGCGCATCCCCCCGGTGCGGATGGAGGAAAAGCCGCAGGAAGACTATGTCCCGGCGGCGGAATTCCCTGTTTTGTATGAGGACGATGCGCTGCTGGCGATCAACAAGCCCGCCGGCGTCGCGGTGCATGGCGGCAGCGGGGTGAGCTTCGGCGTCATCGAGCAATTGCGCAGCGCCCGCCCGCAGGCCAAGTTCCTCGAACTGGTGCACCGCCTCGACCGCGAGACTTCCGGCATCCTGCTGCTGGCGAAAAAGCGCTCCGCGCTCACCAATCTGCACGAACAGATGCGCGAGGGCAAGACCGACAAGCGCTACCTCACCCTGGTGCTGGGGCAGTGGAAGAACGCCAAGCAGCACGTCAGGCTGCCGCTGCACAAATTCACGCGCCCGGACGGCGAGCGCCGCGTGATGGTGCACCCGGAAGGGCAGGAATCCCACACCATCTTCGCCCTGCAGCAGTCCTGGGCCGGATATTCCCTGCTCGAAGCCCAGCTCAAGACCGGGCGCACCCACCAGATCCGTGTGCACCTGGCGCACCTGGGCTTCCCCATCGCGGGTGACGACAAATACGGCGACTTCCCGCGCAACAAGGAGCTGGCGAAGCAGGGGCTCAAGCGCATGTTCCTGCATGCCCACGCCATGGCTTTGACCCACCCGCTCAGCGGCGAACCGCTGCGGCTGATGGCGCCGCTGCCCCGGGAATTGCAGGCATTTGTGGACAGGCTGGACAGGGAAAAGAAGTAGGCAGCGCAGCGGGATGCTGGATTACAATTCCATGTACCAGGTTGGCGGCTTGCCATATTTTCGGGTGGAGCGATGCGCAAACTCAGCGATTATGTCGAAACCGCCGCTGCGGAATACTGGCAGGAGACGGGCAAAGCGGAGCTGGATTCGCTCTGGGTCGCCGAATTCTTCCAGGACTGCGGCGTGCTGGACGATCATCCCAACCAGGACCTGGTCGGATTTTACGCGCTGGTGCAAAAGGCGCTGACTCTCAACCTTGAGCGGGCGGAAAAGGTTGCTCGCCTGGAGCGGGAAAAAGCCGGCCGGGCCCGGAAGACCAAGTGCTAGCCGTGATTCGGGGCGCAAGCGGCAGACCCGAGCGACTAACCTAAGGATAATCATGCGCAAATTCTTCTGGTTCAGAAAATTGATGGCCCTCTTCGAGATGATGGGGGTGGACCCCAGGGTGGGCGCAGCCGCACTGGCCTTCGTCGTGATGGTGCTGATTGCGGCGGTGTTCTGGTTCGTGGATACGGCGCCGCCGAAATCCATCACCATGCTCACCGGCCCGGAGGGCAGCGTGTTCCAGCGCAATGCGGAAAAATACCGCAAGGTGCTGGAGCGCGAGGGCATCAAGCTGGTGATGGTGCCTTCGCAGGGCTCGCTGGAAAACCTGGTGCACCTGGCCGATCCTTCGTTCAAGGTGGACGTGGGCTTCGTGCAGGGCGGCCTGATCCAGGGCGGGCTGGCGGAAGGACTGGATACCGGCAAGCTGGTCTCGCTGGGTAGCGTGTTCTATGAGCCGCTGATGGTGTTCTATCGCAGCAGGGAAGAAATCAACAGGCTTTCCCAGCTCGAGGGCAGGCGCCTGGGCATAGGCCAGGTGGGCAGCGGCACGCATGCACTGGCCACGGCGCTGCTCAAGGCGAACGGCATCGAGCAGGGCGGCAAGACGGAATTGCTGGATGACAATCCCGAAAATGCCGCCGATGCATTGATCGCAGGCAAGCTGGATGCCGTGTTCCTGATGGGCGATTCGGCCTCGGTAAAAATCATGGGCAGGCTGCTGCGCACGCCGGGCATCCGCCTGGTGAATTTCCAGCAGGCCGACGCCTACACGCGCCGCATCAATTACCTCAACAAGCTGGGCTTTTTCCAGGGCTCGATAGACCTGGGCAAGAACATCCCCGAGCGCGACATCGAGCTGGTCGGGCCCACTGTCGAGCTGGTGGCGCGCGGCAATCTGCACCCTGCGCTTTCCGACCTGCTGCTGGAGGCGGCACATGAGGTGAACGGCAATGCCGGTTTGCTGCAGCGGCAAGGAGAATTCCCCGCGCCGCTGCAGCATGAATTCCGCATCAGCGACGATGCCGACCGCTATTACAAATCGGGCAAGAGCTTTCTTTACCGCAACATGCCGTTCTGGCTGGCGACTTTCGTGAGCCGCATCGTGGTGGTGATCGTACCCATCATTGTGCTGCTCATCCCCGCCTTGCGCATGCTGCCCGTGGTGTACCGCTGGCGCATGCGCTCGCGCATCACCAAATGGTACGGAATTCTGCTGGAACTGGAAAAAGACCTGCTGCACATACAGGAGCCCGGGAAACGCACGGAGCTGATCCACCGGCTGGACCATGTCGAGCGCGCGGTGCACCGCATCAAGGTGCCGCGCTTCTTCGGCGACCAGTACTACGTGCTGCTGCAGCATGTGGACTATGTGCGCGGGCGCCTGCAGGACATGGAGCGGTGAAGTGAGCAAAGGGTGGAGACAAAAAGCGGGAAGATAGTCTCTCAAGCCTGGCAGTCGGAAAGGAGAGAACCATGATCAACCTTTACTATTGGCCCACGCCCAACGGCCACAAGATCACGATGTTCTGCGAGGAGGCCGGCCTGCCATACCGCATCGTCCCGGTGAATATCGGCGCGGGCGACCAGTTCAAGCCCGATTACCTCAAGATCAGCCCCAACAACAAGATGCCCGCCATCGTGGACGACGCCCCGGCGGACGGCGGCGAAGCCATCTCCATATTCGAATCCGGCGCGATATTGATATACCTCGCCGAGAAGACCGGCAAGCTGATGCCCCAGGATGTGCGCGGACGCAAGAGCGCGCTGGAGTGGCTGTTCTGGCAGGTGAGCGGCCTGGGGCCCATGGCGGGGCAGAACCACCACTTCTCCAACTACGCGCCGGAGAAAATCCCCTACGCCATCGAGCGCTACGTGAAAGAAACCAACCGCCTGTACGGCGTGCTCGACCGCAGGCTGGAAGGACGCGAATTCATACTCGGAGGCGAGTATTCGATTGCGGACATCGCCTCCTACCCTTGGATCGTGCCGTGGAGGGCGCAGCAGCAGAACCTGGACGACTTCCCCAACGTCAAGCGCTGGTTGGAGGCCATCGCCAGCCGTCCCGCCACGGTCAGGGCCTACGCGCAGGCGCAGCCCTATGCCAACAGGCCTGCCGTGACCGAGGAGAGCCGGAAATTCCTGTTCGGGCAGACGGCAGCGAGCGTGCGCGAGATGGGTAAGACGTCGAAGCAGGGCGGATGATCGAGGGAGGCATCCTGCACGCCCTGGACAAGGCTGGTCAATGAACCATCTGGTTCATTTCGATGATAGGCAGCAGGATCGCCAGCACGATGATCAGCACCACCACGCCCATGGCCAGTATCAGCATGGGTTCGAGCAGGGCGGTGAGCAGGGTGACGAAGTTGGCCACCTCCCTCTCCTGTTGGGCGGCGGCGCGGTCCAGCATGGTATCGAGTTTGCCGCTCGATTCTCCGCTGGCGATGAGGTGTACCAGTATCGGCGGGAACAGGCCGGATGCGGCCAGCGCGCGGCTCAGCGTCACGCCCTCGCGCACTTTCTGCGCGGCCTCTTCCAGCGCGCGGCGCATCGGCAGGTTGGCCACCACCCGCGCGGCCTCGCGCAGGGCGGTCAATAACGGCACGCCGCTGCCGACCAGTATCGCCAGCGTGCTCGCCATGCGCGCCGTGTTGATGCCGCGCAGCAGGCGTCCGACGAGCGGCAGGTGCAGCAGCCGGGCATGCCAGCGAAAGCGCATTTCCTCCTGTTTCAGCAGCGCGCGCGCGCCGAATGCGGCACCCGCGCCGCCCAGCAGCAGGTAGGGCCAGCCCTCCTGCAGCATGGCGCTGATGAACAGCATCATGCGCGTCAGCCAGGGCAGGGTCTGCTTGGAATGCTGGAACACGCCCGCCACCTGCGGCACCACGTAGATGAGCAGGCCGGTGACGACCGACAGCGCCACCACCGTGACGATGGCGGGATAGACGAAGGCCAGACCCACCTTCTGCTGCAGGGCGTGACGCGACTCGGTGTAGTCGGCCAGGCGCGACATGATCTCCGGCAGGTTGCCCGAGCTTTCCCCGGCGCGCACCAGCGCGAGATAGATTTCGGGGAACACCGTCCCGTAGCGCTCCATGGATTTGGCGAGCGAACTTCCCCCCAGCACCTCGGCGCGCACCCCGGCCAGCACGCGGCGCACCGGCTCGGCCTCGGTCTGTTCGATCAGCGCGGAAAGCGCCTGTTCCAGCGGCAGCCCGGCCTGCAGGAGCGTGGCGAGCTGGCGCGTCAGCAGCCCCAGGTCGGCTGCTGAGATGCCGCGCCGCAGGCGCCAGATTTTCTGCGCCCTGTCCGGCGTGTCGTGCGCGATGGCCTGCGCATCCAGCACGGTGAACCCCGATTCGCGCAATTGCTGGCGCGCCAGGCGCAGGTTGTCCGCCTCGATGACGCCCTCTATCACCTGGCCGCCGCCATCGAACGCCTTGTACTGGAAGGCCGCCATATCAGTCGCGCGTCACGCGCAGCAATTCCTCGAGCGAAGTCTGGCCCGCGGCCACCAGCCGCACGCCGTCCTGGCGCAGGCTGCGCATGCCGTTGCGCTGGGCGTGGGCCCATACCGTCTGTTCGGCGGCGCGGTCGTGCACCAGGCGGCGCATCTCGTCGTCCACTTTCATCAGCTCGTAGATGCCGGTACGGCCGCGATAGCCGCTCATGTTGCAGGCGTTGCAGCCGCGCGGGCGGTAGAGCAGGGCGGGGGATGCCCCACTCATCCCGGCCCCGTCCAGCAATTTCAGCTCGGCGGGATCCGGGGTGTATGCCTCGCGGCAATCCGGGCACAGGCAGCGCACCAGGCGCTGCGCCAGCACGCCGATCAGGCTGGACGAAAGCAGAAAGGGCTCCACGCCCATGTCGGTCAGGCGCGTCACGGCGCTGGCGGTGTCGTTGGTGTGCAGGGTGGCGAGCACCAGGTGGCCGGTGAGGCTGGCCTGTACCGCGATCTGCGCGGTTTCCAGGTCGCGGATTTCGCCTATCATGATCACGTCCGGGTCCTGGCGCAAAATGGCGCGCAGCGCGCGCGCGAAAGTCATGTCGATGCGCGGGTTGATCTGGGTCTGGCCGATGCCGTCCAGGTCGTATTCCACCGGGTCTTCCACCGTCATCACGTTGGTCACGCTGGCGTCGATGCGCGAGAGCGCGGCATACAGCGTGGTGGTCTTGCCCGAGCCGGTGGGGCCGGTCACCAGCACGATGCCGTGCGGCTGGTGCACCAGCTGGTCCATCTCCTCCAGGGTGCGGCGATCCATGCCGAGGCGGGCGAGTTCCAGCCGGCCCGCTTCCTTGTCAAGCAGGCGCAGCACCACGCGTTCGCCGTGGCCGGTGGGCAGGGTGGAGACGCGCACGTCCACCGGGCGCCCCGCCAGCCTGAGCGTGATGCGGCCATCCTGCGGCAGGCGTTTTTCCGCGATGTCCAGATCGGCCATGATCTTGATGCGCGAAACCAGCGCGGCATGCAGCGCGCGGTGCGGCTCGACCACGTCCTTCAGCGTGCCGTCGGTGCGGAAACGCACCACCGAGCGCGTTTCAAAGGGCTCGATGTGGATGTCCGAGGCGTTTTCGCGCACCGCCTGCGCCAGCAGCGCATTGATCATGCGGATCACCGGCGCGTCGTTTTCCGCGTCGAGCAGATCCTCGGTCTGCGGCAGGTCGTGGATCAGCTGCGACAAATCCATGCCCTGCGCGACATCGTCCACCAGCGCGGCGGCATCGCCCTCGCTTTGCGCGAAGGCCGCGGCCAGCGCCTGCTCGAATTCTGCAGCCGGGGCAAGCCGGGCGCGCAACGGCACGCCCAGCACGCGCATCACCTCGGCCAGGGCTGCGGGCGCGGCGTCCTCCCGCACCAGCACCTCGGCGTGGTCGGCGGAAAGCTGCTGCAGCATCACGCCGTTGGCCTTGGAAAAGAAATAGGGCACGCGGCGCGCAACATGCCGCAGGCTCAGGGGTTGCTGGGATTCCATGTCGCTGCTGGTGCTCATGCGGCTCAGGGCGCCTTGCCTGAATCCGCTGCCGAAGCCTTGGTGTCAGGCGCGGCGGGGCTGGGCGCTGCCGGTTTTTCCGGGGCGGGATTTTCTGCGGGCTTCTTTTTGAACTCGGCCTGCTTGTCCGCAGCCTGGGGCGCGCTGGCTGCCGCGGGCGCCGATGCCTTGGAGAAGTCGATCAACGGCAGCTGCGGCGCCTGCATGTTGGGCAGCATCAGGTTCCAGGAAGGCTGGGTGCCCGCTTCCTCCATGCGCAGGTAATCGTAGCGGTCCTGCGTCAGGCTGTTGCCGGAGCTCTTTTCGCGCAGCACATGGGGGCGGATGAACACCATCAGGTTGGTCTTGGTATGTTGCCGCGTTTCGGAACGGAACAGCGCGCCGATCAGGGGTATGCTGCCCAGCAGGGGGACCCTGCTCTCGCCTGTGGTGACCTGGTCCTGGATGAGTCCGCCCAGCACGATGATCTGCCCCTCGTCCACCAGCACGCTGGATTCGAGCGAGCGCTTGTTGGTGATGAGGCCCGCCGGGTTGCTCAGGCTGGCTGCATCCACGCTGGACACCTCCTGGTAGATCTGCAGCTTGACCGTGCCGCCCTCGGAAATCTGCGGCTTGATGCGCAGCGTCAGGCCCACGTCCTTGCGGTCTATGGTCTGGAACGGGGTGGCGGTGGCGGTGCTGCCGGTCTGCGCATATTGCCCGGTGATGAAGGGGACGTTCTGGCCGATGACAATCTTGGCTTCTTCGTTGTCCAGCGTCAGCAAATTCGGCGTGGACAGGATGTTGGCGTTGGCATCGGTCTCCAGTGCGTTGGCCAGGGCGCCCAGGTTGAGTATGGTGCCCACGCCCGGAATGGTGACCTGGCCCTTGACCACGCCGATGTTCAGGCCCTGCGAGATGGTGCTGAGGTTGGCGGAGGCATCCAGGATGTTGCCCCCCGCGCCGCGTGCACCGAAATTGGTGCCGCCTATGGTCTTAGCCGCGGTGCTGGCTCCATTCGCATTGGACAGCGCCTGCCACTGGATGCCGAATTTCGCCACCTTGTCTGCCGATACTTCGGCGATCAGCGCCTCGACAAACACCTGCGCGCGCCGCACGTCGAGCATTTCCAGCACCGCGCGCAGGTTGTTGTACACGGCGTCCGGGGCGATGATGATCAGAGAATTCGAAGCCTGGTCAGCCTGGATCATGCCGCCGGGTGCAGGCGCTGCGGAAGGCACGGGCGCGTTAGGCGCGGTTGGCGGCGGCGCCTCGCCGGACATGACGGCGCGCAGCGTTTGCGCCACCTTGGTGGCATCGGCATTTTTGAGGTAAACCACATGGATGTTGCCGGGCGAGACGGTCTTGATGTCCAGGCTCTTCACCAGTTCGCGCACGCGCGCGATGCGGTCCGCATTGGTGCTGCGCAGCAGCAGGGAATTGGAGCGCGCATCGGCCATCAGAATGAAGCGGTTGCTGGCGTCGGCCGGGCCTTGTATCGGATCCTGCATCAGTCGGTTGATGGTCATGGCCAAGTCAACCGCGGAAAGGTGCTGCACCGGGATGACCACCGGCTCTTCATTGTTGGGTTTGTCGATGGCGCGCACGATCTGCTCGATGCGCTTGAGGTTGCTGGCGTAATCGGTCACCACCAGCGTATTGGTGTTGGGATAAGCCACCACGATGTTGTTCGGCGCGATCAGCGGGCGCACCACGTTCACCAGCTGCATTGCCGATTCGTATTGCAGCGGGAAGATGCGCGTGACCAGCTGGTCCTTGCGCGCGCCGCCGCCGCTCACTTCGCCGATATAGAGCTTGGCGTCGGCTTCGGGCATGATCTTGGTCACGCCGTTCGATTCAACCGAGGCAAAGCCTTGCAGGCGCAGGGCGGAAAGCAGGATGTTATAGGCCTCGTCGGAAGAGACGGGGGTGGCCGAGACGATGTTGATCGTGCCCTTCACGCGCGGGTCGATCAGGAAATTCTTTTTCGTGATGTGCGAAATCGCGCGGATCACTTCCGGGATGTCGGCATTAACGAAATTCAGCGTCGTCTTGTCCGACTCGGCGCCCAAGGCCTGGGGTACGCAGGCCAATGCCAGCAACAGCGCGATTGCATGTCGCCATGCCGTGTTGCGGAGGTATGCCCTGTTCATCTCGATGGCCTCTTCATTTGTTCTATTCTGCGCTTGATTGCCTCGCGTGTTTCCGGCGTCAGATTGTTGTTTGAATCGAGTTGCTGCTGTAACGCCTGAATTTGCTCAGGCGTGGATGACAGGCTGCCGGGCGCCATTGCCGCGCCGGATGGCCCTGTTGCTGCCTGGGGCCGGGCCGCGCCGCTGTCGAGCTGGGGTGGCGCGGCCATGGGCGCCTGCATTCCCGGGGCGGGGACATCTGCCGCGACCCCCTGTGCGACTGCGCCGCTCAAGTCCACGCGCCGGCGCACGCCGCCTTGCTCCAGCACCACATGGTCCGGTTGCGTCTCCACCAGGCGCAAGCCCGGCCTGAATTCCTCTCCCTGCGCCACGCCGATTTGTTTGTCGTCAACCTGCATGACCGCGAAGCCCTGGGTGCGGTGGGCGAACACGCCGATCAGCTTGATGTTGCCCTGCGGAGCCTGAGCCTGGGCGTCCGCAATGCTTGCCGTGCCGAACAGCCGTTCCGCATCTCCGGCGGCCTCCCAGCTTGCGGGCGGCATGGCCGGGCTGGCCGGGGCGAACAGCGCCCAGGCCCAGCGCGCCAGCATGATGCCCAGCAAAGCCGCACCCAGCGCCTGCCAGGAAAACACCCGCGCAAACACGCCAGCCACGCCGGAAAGCGCTGCTGAAACAGCCGGCATGTTTCCATGCGGCCAGATTTTGATGCGCCAGATCTTCATGCCTAACTGCATACTTTTTTTGTACTTTTCCGGTTTGCACAGTATACACAACCCGGTCTTCCGTGGGGGGCTTTGCGCGCATTTCCCCGGTTTCGCATAAAACAGGCAGTCCGTGGCCACGCCGGAATTTTGCTAGACTATGCCTTGGCGTTCTTCAGAGGACAAATAATTCGTTATGCTCAATTTACGCAGCGGGTTTAAATTTAGCAGGCGCTCGCGCGGCTTCACGCTGATCGAGGTGCTGGTGGTCATCACCATCATCGGGATCATGGCCGTGATGATCGTGCCCAAAATCATGAACCGGCCGGACGAGGCGCGCATCACCGTCGCCAAGCTGGACATCGCCAACATCAAGCAGGCGCTCAGGACCTACAAGCTGGACAACATGCGCTATCCCACCACCGAGCAGGGGCTGCAGGCGCTGGTCAAGAAGCCTACGATTCCGCCGGTTCCGCCCAACTGGAAGGAAGGCTACCTGGACGTGCTGCGAAATGACCCATGGGGCCACCCTTACCAGTATCTGCAGCCTGGGCTGCATGGCGACGTGGACATCGTGAGCTTCGGGGCGGACGGGGTTGCCGGCGGTGAGGGCAACGATGCAGACATCAATTCCTGGGATCAGTAACGGCCCTTTCCGGCGCGGCGACAGGGCGCGCGGCTTTACCCTGCTCGAACTGCTGGTGGTGCTTGCGATCATGGGCATCGCGCTCGGCATGGTCACCCTCCGGCTGATGCCGGACGACAGTACACGCCTGCGCCAGGCGGGCGAGCAGCTCGCGCTGCTGCTGGAAAACGCGGGGCTGGAAGCGCGCAGCAGCGGCGCGCCCATGGCATGGTCCGCGAAACGCGGCGAATACCGGTTTTTCCGGCGCAACGAGCAGGGCATCTGGGAGGCGGTCGACAGCGGCCCGTACCGCCCGCGCGCGCTGGAGGAGGGGATTGCCATCGCTGCCGTGGAGCTGGACGGCAAGCCCATCGCATTCGGCAGCCGTGTGCCGCTCTCCGCCACTTCATTTGCCTCGCCGTTCAGCGTCAAATTGAGCGCGGGCACGGCGGTCTTGTATGTCGTGGGGAACGGGGTCGGTGCAGTTACGGTCACCCTGGATAAGGATGCCTATGCGCAAACCGCAAAATAAATCACCGCAAGGCAACTTCAAGCTCCAGCGCGGCTTCACCTTGCTGGAATCCCTGGTCGCGCTGGCTATCCTGGCCATCGCCCTGGCCGCGGCGCTGCGCGCCAGCGCCGGTTCGACTGCGCATGCCGAGCAGATGCGCATGCGCCTGCTGGCCGACTGGGTGGCGCAAAACCGCCTGGCTTGGCACATGGCGCGCGGCGATTATCCCGGCACCGGATCGCAGGAAGGGGAAGAGACCCAGGCCGGCGTGCGCCTGATGTGGCACGAGGAGGTGAGCAACACCCCCAACCCCGCGTTCCGCCGCATGGAAATCACCGTCTTTTCGCCGGACGACCCCAAGCATGTGCTGCGCAAGCTGGTGGGCTTCCTCACCATGTACAGGCGCTGAATCCATGAACGCCACGCGCGCGCGCGGTTTCACCCTGGTCGAATTGCTGGTGGCGCTGTTCGTGCTGGCGATCCTGACTGTCGCCGGATTCAGCGGCCTGAATGCCGTGCAGGATACGCGCAAGGCGGTGGAGTCGGAGACGCGCAAGTGGCAGGGGCTGATGTTTTTCTTTTCGCGCATGGAGCAGGACATCGCGCTGGCCGTGAAGCGCCCGGTGCGCGACCGCGCCGGACTGACGCAGCCCGAATGGGTGGGCCTGAGCCAGCCGGTCTCGCCGGACGATGCGCAGCTGACCCTGACCCGCGCGGGGGTGCAGGATGAGCAGGGCGCGCAGGTCGGGCCGCAGCGCATCGGCTACCGGCTGGAGCACGGAACGGTTTATCTCCTGCGCTGGATGGCGCTGGACCAGCCCGCGGATGCCGAGCCCAGGCGCTATGCGCTGCTGCAGGGCGTGAGCGAGTTCAATTTGCGCTATATGTCTGCGGATGGCCAGTGGAACCGGCAGTGGCCGCTCCAGGGGCAGGACGGCGGCATCCCTCTGGCGGTCGAGGTGCAGCTGACGCTGGATGGCGGAAAGCAGATCACCCGGCTGTTCCTCACGCGATGATGCGCGCGCGAACCCATTCCGCGATGAACCCGCTGCGGCAGCGGGGAGTGGCGGTCATCCTGGCCTTGCTGATCGTGATGCTGGCGACCATGCTGGCCGTGCGCATGGCGCAGCAGCAGGATATGTGGCAACTGCAGCTGGAGAACCAGTTCAACCGCGAGCAGGCGAAGAGCGTAGGCGGCGCCGCCATAGATTGGGCGCGCGCAGTGCTGGCCGACGACGCCTCCGCCAGCACTTACGACCACGCGGGAGAAATGTGGACCAAGCAGTTGCCTGCCGCCGAAGTGGAAAACGGCAAGGTTGCCGGGGTGATCGAGGACCGCCAGGGCTTGTTCAACCTGAACAACCTGGTGCGCAATGGCGCAACCAGCGCGGCGGACGTGGCGCGCTACCAGCGCCTGCTCGCACTGCTCGGCCTGCCGGGGGATCTGGCAATTTCCCTGGCCGACTGGATGGACAAGGACAGCGTGACCCAGCATCCGGGCGGCGCGGAAGACGCCTATTACCTCGCGCTGCCGCAGCCCTACCGTGCCGCCAACCGCCCGCTGGTCGAGCTGGACGAGCTGCTGCTGGTGAAGGGCTATGATGCGGAAACGCTCAAGCGGCTGCGCCCCTATGTCACCGTACTTCCCGCACAGACGCCAATCAATGTAAACTTTGCTCCGCCGGAGGTGCTGGCGGCGGTGATAGACGGACTCTCCGTCACCGCGGCCAGGACGCTGCTGCAGCAGCGCGCCACCCAGCCTTTCAAGAGTCTGGCGGAATTCAACAGCCACCTCCCCTCGCAGCTGCAGGTGGGGGATGCGCTGGCGACGGTGAGCACCCAGTATTTCATGGTGAAAGGGTATGCCAGTTTCGGGAAGTCGCAGGTGGTGATGGAGGCGCTGCTGCAGCGCACCGGGATGCAGTCCACCGTGGTTTGGCAGAATATCGAATGAGCGTATTGCGCATTTATTTTTCGTCCCAGTGGCGCGACAGTGCGTCAGCCTGCCCCTGGGCGCTGTGTGAAGACTCGGGCGCGGTGGTGCAGTCCGGCACGGGCACGCTCGCCTCCATGCCCAGGGCATCCGAGTGCGTGGCCATTCTTGCGCCCGACCGCACCCTGCTAATCGAAGTGAAAACCCCGCCCGGTTCGCGCCGCCAGTGGAAAGCGGCGCTGCCTTTCCTCGCCGAAAACCTGACCCTGCCCGACCCGGAGGAAAACCACGTGGTGCTGGCTGCCGCCCCCGCGGATGGCCAGGCCGTGCTGGCGGTGGCCGACAAGGCCTGGCTGCGGCGCGTGGCGGATGCCTGCCGCACGGCGGGCCTGCCTTTGCGCCGCGCGCTGCCGGAAGTATTGATGCCGGAGCGGGCGAAATCCGGCTGGACCCTGGTGTGGGATGGCGCAACCGGCTTCGTGCGCACCGGTGCCAGTTCCGGCATGGCGCTGGATACGGGCGATGCGGCGCATGCGCCCGTCGCGCTGCGCCTGATGCTGAACCAGGCGGCAACCCGGCGGCCGGAACAAATCCGGGTGCGGATGCTGCCGGGTGCCGAAACGGCCTTGCCGCACTGGGAGGATTTTGCCGTGACGCTGGAAGCGGGCGAGCCCTGGGACTGGCGGCGCGCGCCGATTGCGGCGGATGTGCCCAACCTCCTGGCAGGCGAGCTTGCGCCGCCCTCGCGCCCAGAGGAATGGTGGCCCAGGCTGCGCCCGGCAGCATACATCCTGCTGGCTTTGCTGTTGGTGGAAATGTTGGGCAGCAACCTGCAATGGGGGCTGCTGGCGCACGAGGAATCATTGCTCAAGGGTGCGATGGAGCGCGCGTTCCGCAAGGCATTCGGCAACGAGGCGGCGATGGTCAATGCCCCCCTGCAAATGCGGCGCAGCATGGCCGACATCAGGCACGGCGCGGGACTGGAAGACGACAACGATTTTTTCCCGCTGATGGATTTGTCCGCCCGGGCGCTGTCCAGGCTGCCCGCTGGCAGCGTGCGCGAAGTGCATTATGAGGGCGGGCAGCTCGAAGTGGAGGTCAATGCCGCCAGCACCGCCGAGCTGGATGCACTGCAGGCCGGCTTGCGCAACAGCGGCTTTGCTGTGCGCGCCGATACGCACGCCGCCGGCAACGGCTACAGCGCCCGATTCATCCTGCAACTGGCGGCTTCGTCATGAGCCTGAAAACGCGACTGCACGAATGGAAGAAAACCTCGTGGGACAGCCGTCCTGCGCGGGAACGCCGCATTCTGGCTGCAGGCATGGCTGTGCTGGCGCCCGTGGTGGTGTATTTCCTGCTGTGGCTGCCGGCACATGACGGCATCGCCCGGCTCGAGAAGCGGCTGCCCCTGATGCGCCTGCAGGCGGCCCAGATGCAGCGCCAGGCGGCCGAGGTGGATGTGTTGCGGCTGCAAGCGCAGCCCGCCGTACTCAACCCCACGGCCATGAAATCCGTGCTGGAAAATTCTGCCGCGACCTTCCAGCTGCGCGGCGCGATCGAATCGCTTGAAGGCATGGAGCCCAACGGCGTGCGCATCACCTTCGCTGCCGTGCCTTACGCCAGGTGGCTGCAATGGATGCGCAGCCTGCAGCGCGACCAGCATATCCGCGTGGAATCGCTCAGCGTGGTGGCGCTGCAAACCGAAGGCATGGTGAAAATCAGCGCCACGCTGGTGAACGGCGTCGCCCGATGAAAATAATCAGCAAAAAAACCGTCCTGATTTTTTCGGCGGCATTCCTCATCACCCTGCTGGCGCTGGCGCCGGCAGCGCTGCTGGATGTCTGGGTGGGGAGCGCGACCCACGGCGCGGTGTCGCTGGCTTATCCGGCAGGCACGATCTGGAGCGGGTCGGCCACGCCCGTGCTGCATTTCAGGCAGGGCGCGCCCATGCCCTTGGTGCGCATGGACTGGGACATCTCATTTCGCGGAATTTTTTCCGGCGGCCTACTGTTGCGGCTGCGCGAAAGCGCGGCGCCTTCGAAACCGCCCGCCGAAATCCTGATCGGGCTGCGCCAGGTCGAGCTGCGCAATTTTGCCATCGAGCTGCCTGCCGCCGCGATGGGCGAGCTGGACCCCATGCTGCAGGCGATGCGTTTCCAGGGGCAGGTGCTGATCGCGGCGGGCAAGCTGGTGCTGGAGCGCGACGGCAAGGTGACCGGCAATGTGGCCGCCGATTGGCAGGGCGCGGGTTCGGCGCTCAGCCCGGTCAACCCTTTCGGCAATTACCGTTTCGACTTGGCAGGCCAGGGCGACCGGGTGCAAATCAGCCTGGGCACGGTCTCCGGCGATTTGCAGCTGAATGGGCAGGGGGCATGGCAGAGCAGCGGCAAGCTGTCGTTCCAGGCCGCTGCCAGCGCCACCGGCCCGGGCCGGGAGATGTTCACCGAATTGCTGCACCACCTGGGGCCGGAAACCGCGCCCGGAGTATTCTCGTTCAAGATCGGGCAGTAGGTTTAGCAGGCGGCAGGTGGGCCGCCGCGCATGGTAGAATGCGCTTTTTGAACTGATAACAAGCATTGGAAATCCAGGGTGTGCAATGAAAAGCAGTGAAATCCGCCAGAAATTCCTAGACTACTTCGCCTCCAAGGGCCACGCCGTGGTGGCCTCCAGTTCGCTGGTGCCGCACGAAGATCCCACGCTGCTGTTCACCAACGCGGGCATGAACCAGTTCAAGGACGTGTTCCTGGGCTTCGACAAGCGCCCCTATACCCGCGCCGCAAGCAGCCAGAAATGCGTGCGCGCGGGCGGCAAGCACAACGACCTGGAAAACGTCGGCTACACCGCGCGCCACCACACCTTCTTCGAGATGCTGGGCAACTTCAGCTTTGGCGACTATTTCAAGCGCAACGCGATCGAATTCGCCTGGGAGTTCCTCACCGTCGTGCTCAAGTTGCCCAAGGACAAGCTCTACGTCACGGTGTACGCCGAGGACGACGAGGCCTATGAACTTTGGACGCAGATGATCGGCCTCGAAGCCTCCCGCGTTATTCGCATCGGCGACAACAAGGGCGCGCGCTACGCCTCCGACAATTTCTGGATGATGGGCGACACCGGCCCCTGCGGCCCATGCACCGAAATTTTCTACGATCACGGCGCGGAGATTGCCGGCGGCCTGCCCGGCACACCGGACGAGGACGGCGACCGCTACATCGAAATCTGGAACAACGTGTTCATGCAGTTCAACCGCGACGAGCACGGCGTGATGCACCCGCTGCCCAAGCCCTCGGTGGACACCGGGATGGGGCTGGAGCGCATCTCGGCGGTGATGCAGCATGTGCACTCCAACTACGAGATCGACCTGTTCCAGGCGCTGATCAAGGCCGCCGCGCGCGAGACTTCCAGCGCCGACATGACCTCGCCTTCGCTGAAGGTGCTGGCCGACCATATCCGCGCCTGTTCCTTCCTGATCGCCGATGGCGTCATCCCCGGCAACGAAGGACGCGGCTACGTGCTGCGCCGCATCATCCGTCGCGCCATCCGCCACGGCTACAAGCTGGGCGCGCGCGCCGCGTTCTTCCACAAGCTGGTGCCGGATCTCGTGGGCCAGATGGGCGCGGCCTATCCCGACCTCGCCAGCGCGCAGACCCGCGTGATGGATATTTTGCGCCAGGAAGAAGAGCGCTTCTTCGCCACCATCGAACACGGCATGGCGATACTCGAAGCCGACCTGGCTGAAATGGCCAAGCAGGGCGTCGGCGTGTTCAACGGCGAGACGGCATTCAAGCTGCACGACACCTACGGCTTCCCGCTGGACCTCACCGCCGACGTGTGCCGCGAGCGCGACGTGCGGGTGGACGACGCGGCGTTCAATCATGCGATGGCCCGTCAGAAGGAACAGGCACGTGCGGCGGGCAAGTTCAAGATGGCGGCGAATCTGGAATACGAAGGCAAGCCCACCACCTTCCACGGCTACGACAACTTGGAATGCAAGGGCAACATCCTCGCGCTCTACAAAGACGGCGTGCAGGTGAAGGAATTGAACGAAGGCGACATGGGTGTGGTAGTGCTCGATGACACCCCGTTCTACGCCGAATCCGGCGGTCAGGTGGGCGACCGCGGCGAGTTGCGCGCCGCCAGCGGCATCTTCGCTGTGGAGGATACCCAGAAGATACAGGCAACTGTGTTCGGCCATCACGGCGTGGTGAAGACCGGCAAGATCACTGTTAGCAGCGGCATCACCGCCCGCGTGGATGTCGCGGCGCGCAGCCGCACCATGCGCAACCACAGCGCCACGCATCTGATGCACAAGGCGCTGCGCGAGGTGCTGGGCGCGCACGTGCAGCAGAAGGGCTCGCAGGTTGACCCGGACAAGACCCGCTTCGACTTTGCGCACACCCAGCCGATGAGCGATGCGGAGATCCGCAAGGTCGAAAACATCGTCAACGCCGAGATCCTGGCCAATGCGGCATGCCAGGCGCGCGTGATGGCGATCGAGGATGCGCAGAAGACCGGCGCCATGATGCTGTTCGGCGAGAAGTATGGCGACGAAGTGCGCGTGCTGGACATCGGCTCCAGCCGCGAGCTGTGCGGCGGCACGCACGTGAAGCGCACCGGCGACATCGGCCTGTTCAAGATCGTGGCGGAAAGCGGTGTGGCCGCAGGCGTGCGCCGCGTGGAGGCGGTGACGGGCGAGGGCGCGCTGGCGCTGGTGCAGCAACAGGAAGACCAGCTGCTGCAGGTGGCTCGTGCCGTGAAGGCGCAGCCTGCCGAGGCCGCGGTGCGCATCAACCAGGTGCTGGACAACGTCAAGGCGCTGGAGAAGGAACTGGCCGCATTGAAATCGAAACTGGCCTCGGCCCAGGGCGATGAGTTGCTTAACCAGGCGCAGGACATCAACGGCGTGAAGGTGCTGGCCGCCAAGCTGGAAGGCGCGGATGCTGCCACCCTGCGCGAGACCCTGGACAAGCTCAAGGACAAGCTCAAGAGCGCCGCCATCGTGCTGGCATCCAGCAGCGAAGGCAAGGTGTCGTTGATCGCGGGCGTGACCGCGGATCAAACCGCCAAGGTGAAGGCGGGCGAACTGGTGAACTTCGTCGCGCAGCAGGTCGGCGGCAAGGGCGGGGGCAGGCCGGACATGGCGCAAGCAGGCGGCACGCAACCGGAGAATCTTGCAAAGGCATTGTCCGGCGTTCCAGACTGGGTGAAGGCAAAGCTATAGATTGGTGAGTCCGGCCTCGCTAGCTGCTCCCGCACCGTGCGACTTCGTCGCCACCGTGTTGCAGCAGCACCGGATATGGCCCAGGCTGGCGGCACGCAACCGGAGAATTTGTCAGGCGCATTGGCCGCAGTTCCAAATTGGGTGAAGAGTAAGCTATAGTAGTGCCGAGTCCAGTCCTCGCTAGCTGCTCCCGCCGCAGATGGGGAGCGGCGTAGCGGCCCTTTTTCCTGATGTTGAACGTTTGTTTGCTGTTCAAAGGAGGAAATCATGGCCTTGTTTCAGCGCAGACACGCAGTTGCAGTTTGGGTCCTGGCATTCATGTTCGCTGCATGGCTCGCCGCCTGCGGCGGCGGAACAGCACCTGCCCCAAGCTTTGGACGTCTTGCCTACGTGACGAATTGGGGTTCAAACGACGTCTCGGCCTACACCATCAATTCCGCATCCGGCGCGCTCACGCCGGTCAAGTGTGTGGGTGCAGCATGCAGCCTCATCAATAACTTCGTGGCCGGAGCCGGGCCCAACTCCATCAGTGCCGATCCTAAAGGCAGGTTCGCTTATGTGGCGAACATGGCTTCCAATGACATCTCGGCCTACACCATCGATGCCACGACAGGCGCGCTCACGCAGGTGGTGTGTGCTGCGGGTTGCAGTGCCATTACGCCGGCGAATTTTGCCGCGGGCACAGGCACCAACTCCATTGCCGTCGATCCTTTCGGAAAATTTGTCTATGCGACCAACCAGGTTTCCGGCAGCATTTCGGCTTACACCATCAATGTATCTTCCGGGGCGCTCACCGCTGTGGCGGGCAGCCCGTTTGCAGCAGGCGCGGTTCCCGCATCGGTTGCCATCGGCCCCACGGGGCTGTTCGTTTATGTGGCAAATTCCAACTCCGGCAACATCTCGGTATACGCCATCAATGCCACGACCGGCGCACTGACAGCCATTGCGGGCAGCCCTTATGCGGCGGGGAGCTTGCCGTATGCAGTCACTATCGATCCGGGCGGCAAATTCGCCTACGTGGCGAATTACGGTTCCAACGACATCTCGGCCTACACCATCAATGCCACGACCGGCGCGCTGACGCGGATCAGTTGCGGGCCGGCCGGAACGGCGGGCTGCACTGGCGCGGCCGTTCCGACCAATTTCGCAGCCGGGACCAAACCCTACTCGGTCGCCGTTGATCCCCTGGGAAAGTATGCCTACGTGACAAATTCCGTCTCGGGTAATGTCTCGGCCTACGTTATCAATGGCACGACTGGCGCGCTTGCGGCAGTTGCGGGCAGCCCGTTCGCGGCGGGGACCAATCCGCGTTCTGTTATCGTCGATGCTTCCGGCAACTTCGCCTACGTGGCCGATTTCGGATCCAACGCCATCTATGTCTATGGCATTGCTTCTGCGACCGGGGCGCTGACTGCCATAGCGGGCAGTCCGTTTGCCGCGGGGGCCAACCCTTCTTCCATCATCACGGTGCAGTGACCCGAGGAATCTGCTGCAGGTGCCGACCATCTTCGGGTTGCGGAAAAGCGAAAGTGCGCATACCATTTGGGTGAAGCAGATGGTGAGGTTTACGATTAGAATTCAAGGGAGACGGAATATGAAACGCGGTTTGTTTTTCTGTGCGGGATGGTTATTAGCTGCGATTTCCTGGTCTGCGCACGCTGCGCCAGGCGAATACTGGGAAGTTACCTCTCAGATGGACATGCCCGGCATGCCGATGGCCATGCCGGCGCAAAAGGTCAAGGTATGCATACCCAAGGGCGGCGAGAGCGATCCCAGCCGCACTCAGAGCAAGGACAGCAATTGCACGTTCACCGATGTCCAGCACTCCGGCAACACCGTCAAGTTCAAGGGGACTTGCGTCAATGGCCGCGGCGACAAGATGAATGTGTCGGGCGAAACCACCCACGATGCCAACAGCTTCAAGACCGCGATGCAAATGAGCGGCGCAGGCCGTGGCGGGCAAATGAGCATGAACAGCAGCGGTAAACGTGTGGGCGGCAGCTGCGATTCGGAAGAAGCGGCCAAGAAAGCTCAGGCCCAGGGCGAGGCAGCACGCGCGCAGTCTGCCAATGCGAAAAAAGATCTGCAGGCCCGCGCCTGCGATACGACGAATTCCGACCAGTTGCTCATGGCAGGCGGCTATTACGGCGGATCGGCGCCGCTTTGCACCAACAAGAAAGAGTATTGCCAGGCCGTGCGGGACAAAGTCACGAACGAGCCGAACGCCTATGTACAATTGGCCAATCAGGAAGAGCAGCGCAAGAAATATGTGGCCCAAGGCATCAAAGGCACGGATGAAACTTCCGTCATGCACATCTGCGGCCTGGACCTCGCCAGCATGAAGAAGTCCGTATGCAAGAATTCAGTGCACCGCGGCCCGGCCGACTTCCTGGATAAATACTGCACCGCGGCGGAGGCGAAGGAATTCCGCGAGTATGCGCGCGCCCAGACGAACAAGAACCAGACCGCTGGCGGAGACCAATGCTCGCGCGATTTCACCGCGCCTGATCAACGTGCGGCGTGCAGGAAGTGCTCGAAATATACCGAGCAGGAATGGATAGATTGCATGGAGAAAGACGGTAATGTCGGCGGGAGCAAGGATGTGGTCAACACCGATCCGGGCAAGACCAAGGACTCCGGCAAGTCCAAAACCGATACCGTGCTGGACGGCGCCAAGAAGCTGAAGGGGCTGCTGCCGTTCTGAGTTCCATGCGTTACCTGTTGTCGAGCGGGCTGTTGCTGGTGTGCCAGTTGGCACTGGCGCAGCCCGATCCTTTTCCCCGTGACCCTTTTCCAAAGGTGGCTTCGTCCTACCTGGTGCAGGTGAATGGCGAGCTGATGTGGGAGCGCCAGTCCGGCCGGCGCCTGCCGCCGGCCAGCCTGACCAAGCTGATGACTGCCCTGCTGCTGGTGGAGCAGGGGCAGTTGCAGTCCACCGTTACGGTCAGCCGCGCCGCTCAGCACGAAACCGGTTCCCATATAGGCATCAAGGAGGGTGAACGGTTTCGGGCCGAAGATTTGCTCGCGGCCACGCTGATTGCTTCTGCCAACGATGCCTGCCATGCGCTGGCCGATCATGCCGGTGGGGATGAAAAGCGCTTCGTGCAATTGATGAACCGGCGCGCCGGCGAGCTTGGCCTGCGCCACACCCACTTCGTCAACGCCTGCGGGCACGATGCGCCGAATCACTATTCCACCACGCGCGATCTGGCGCTGCTGGCGCGCGAGCTGCTGAAACATCCGGAGATTACCCTGCTCACCGCCAAGCAGGAGGCCAGCATTGCCACGCTCGATGGCGCGCACGGCTACCATTTCGTGAGCACGAATGCACTGATAGGCAGGTACGAGGGGGCAATCGGCCTGAAAACCGGCATGACCGCCAAGGCCGGAAAATGCCTGGTGGCGTATGCCAGACGGGGAGAGGACGAGGTGCTGCTGGTGATGTTGCACGGCAACGATCGCTGGTGGGATGCTGCGGACATCCTCGACATCGCGTTCGCCCATGCCCAGAACCATAATCAGAACCCTTCCTGAGCCGCGCCGGGCCGCCTGGGTCCTTCTGGCGCTGGCCGTGTTTGCAGGTTACGCTAATTCGATTTCCGGCGCGTTTCAGTTCGACGACTACAACGTCATCGTGTTCAATCCGGGGGTGCACTCCTGGCAGGCGTGGCTGCACGGGCTGGGCTCCGGCATACGCCCGCTCCTGAAATTCACCTATACCCTGAACTGGACTTTAGGCACAGGCACTGCCGGGTTTCACCTGCTGAATATCGTGATCCACCTCGGCAATGTCCTGCTGGTGTTTGCGCTGACGCGCCATTTCTTGCTTGCGCAGCCCAGGCTACCGCAGGGTCTGTTCGGCATTCCGTTCATCACCGCGCTGCTGTTTGCGCTGCACCCCATCCATACCGAAGCCGTCACCTATATTTGCGGGCGTTCCATTGCGCTGATGACGCTGTTCTACCTGGCGGGGCTGCTGGCGTATGCGTCCGGGCGTGTTAAGCAAGACAGGGTGCTTTTGTATATTGTGACGCCGCTTTGCTTTATCGCAGCGCTCGGCGTGAAGGAGACGGCGGCAACCTTTCCGCTGGCGCTGCTGGTGTGGCATCTGGCCAGCGGCGGCACCCTGAAGGATGCGCTCAGGTCGCAATGGCCGAGTTGGGCGGTGCTGGTGATGGGCGGCATGTTCTTCCTGTGGCATGGCGGTTATCTCGCAATGATGGAGAGTAGCGCCGGGCTCAACAGCCTGGAAGGAAATTTGGCCACGCAGGCAGATGCCTTTTTATACTTGTTGCGCCAATGGCTGCTGCCGCTGTGGCTGAATATCGATCCCGACTTGAAGCTGGCGCATGGTCTTGATGAAAGGCTGCCGCAGATGGCCTTCCTGGCTGGCGTGGCGATCGTGATGCTGGCCGTGTTCCGGCGCCGCCCCTGGCTGGGCTTTGCGCTGGCCTGGGTCTTGATCCAACTGGTGCCGCTGTACTTGTTTCTGCCCAGGCTGGATGTGGCCAACGACCGCCAGATGTATCTGGCGAGCTGGCCGCTGCTACTGGCGCTGGTGGCGGAGATTTCGCTGTGGATGAATCAGAAGAACCTGGTGCTGGCGGGCGTGGTGCTGGCGGCAGCGCTGGGCTCGCTCACCGTGCTGCGCAACCAGGATTACCGCAGCGAGATCGCGCTGTGGGAGAGCACGGCAAGCGTTTCGCCGGGCAAGGCCAGGGTACACAACAATCTGGGATCTGCCTATGAACTGGCGGGACGCACGGCAGAGGCGCGCCAGGAATATGCCATTGCGCTCACTCTGGAGCCGGATTACCGCAAGGCGCGCGACAATCTGGAGCGGCTGGAAGAGTGAATTCCGCGCAGAACGCTAGATCTGGCG
>DATDDB010000042.1:0-22347 GCA_036524005.1 Gallionellaceae bacterium
ATATGTTCGAGCACGTGACGGCGTAGCCGGTCGTGCGAGTTTATGAGGAGGCCTGACCGGCCGAGCAACGGAGGGTATCCCCGCAGGGGATGGCGGATCGGGGTCGCCTTCTTTGGGTTACCTTTCTTGGCGAAGCAAGAAAGGTAACCAGCAGCCGGGCTGCCCCCGGCGCTAAACGACGAGCGCAGCCGGACTACTGAAGTTGAGCTGGTTTTGTTTGTTGGGTTACGCGCTACGCGCTAACCCAACCTACATTTTCTTGTCTGCGAAAACCGCATCCGGTTCACCGGCAACCTCCAACCCAAAATCCCCCTGCAAATGCCAATCATCGCCGAAGATCTCGGCGGGATGCATGGTGCGGCTCGAGCCATTGCCGCAGCCGAGGTTATTCACGGAGCAATATTTGTCGCACCCCCAGCAGATGCGCTCGGGGAATTTGGGGTGGAGGGGAAATTTCTTGGCCATGTGGCGCCGGGATAAGCGGTGAGTCAAGCCGCAGACGGCCACCGCAGTGGGTTTCAGATTCAGGTGGCGAGGGTGGCGCCAGACTGCACCCAGGCGGTGATGCCGCCCTGCAGGTTGTAGACGTCGCTGAATCCCTGCCCGGTGGCAAAGCCCGCGGCCTGCGCCGAGCGCCCACCCATCTGGCAGTAGAAGACGGTGGGGCGGTTCTTGTCCAGTTCGTTCAGGCGCAGCGGCAGCAGGTGCAGCGGCAACTTGGTGGCGCCGGGGATGGCGCCGCGCGCGATTTCGGCGTCGGTGCGCACGTCCACCAGGGTGGTGCCGCCCGCATCCAGCATGGCCTGGAGTTCCGCGACGCCGATGTTCTTGTAGCCGTTCATCTGGATCGTTCCTGAATGGCGCAGCCTTATTGCTGCTGTGCGGTGTCGTCCGCCAGCAGGTGCGAGATGCGCGTGTTCGCCACCGCCAGGCGCTTGACCAGGATGCGCAGGAAGGTGTCGGAAAACTTGAAGCGGCAGCCGGCGGAGGCTTTTTCCAGCACTTCGGGCTGTACTTCAATCAGGGTGACGTCGGTCTTGGCGGTAATGTCGGTGGTGCGCTTGGATTCGGATTCTTCCAGCACCATCATCTCGCCGAAGCAATCGCCCTTGTGCAGCAGGTTGAGCAGGCGGCCGCTCTTCATCACCTTTACCGTGCCGCTGGCGATGATAAAGAAGTCGTTGCCGACGTCGCCCTCGCGAATGATGGCTTCTTCCTTGTCCACCTTGCGCCACTCGCTGAAGTGCAGCACTTCCCACAGCTCGACATCGGTGAACTTCTTGAAAAACTGCAGTTCGCGCAGCACCGAGAATTTTTCGGTGTCGAATATCTGCTTGCTGGTGGGCGCCTCACTGCTGAAGAAGTGCACCAGTTCGTTGGCGAATGCCTCCCAGGTGGAGTAACGGCCGTTCGGCTCCTTCTGCATGGCGTGCAGGACGATGGCGTCGAGGTCGGAGGGTATCTCGGGACGCCAGGCGCTGGGCGGCTGCGGCTCGAGGTTCATGATCTGGTAGATCATGCTGAAGTTGTTGGTGGCGTCGAACGGCAGCTTGCCGGTGAGCAGCTTGTACATGGTCACGCCCAGCGAATAGATGTCGGTCTGGTGCGTGAGCGGCTGTTCCTTGATCTGCTCGGGCGACATGTAGGCCGGGGAGCCGACGCCGGAGATCTGGGTGCCTTCGTGGTTTTCGATCATGGCCGCGCCGAAATCGGAAATCTTGATTTCGCTGCTGCCCTGGAACAGGATATTGGCGGGCTTGATGTCGCGGTGGATGACGCCCTGGCTTTGCGCGTATTCCAGCGCCTTGCAGCATTTGTAGGCGATTTCGGCGACGGTGTTGATCGGCAGCAGGTGGTCGACCTCGGCGTATTTTTCCAGCGTCTCGCCCTCGACATACTCCATGACCATGTAGTTGAGGTTTTCATCCATCACCGCGTCCATGACGTGCACGATGTGGGGATGGATCAGCTTGCCGGCGAGCGAGGCCTCGTTGCGCAGCAGTTTGCGGAAGGCGGCGCCAGTGCTCACATCGCGCATCACCTCTTCCTTGAACAGCTTGAGCGCGACCTCCTTTTCGCCGAACGGGTCGGTAGCGAGGTACACCGTGCTGGTGGCGCCGCTGCCCAATTCCTTGATGATCTCGTATTTGCCTATTTTGTCCATGAAAACCAGCCCTATCCACCCTTAAATCCCAACTGCCGCCAGTTGAGCAGGGTATTTTGAGGGTTTTGCCCCTGGCTGTCCATAGCTCCCGCAGGCGCCCGCCGGGATGCGCTTGTTTGAGAACTTCGGGCCAAAACGGGTATCATATTGTTCGATATGAAACGCTTATCCCTCTTGTTGCCGCTGCTTTTGCTGGCGGCCCCCGCCCCCGCTGCCGATACCCTGCCGGACCTGGGCGATCCTTCGCAGGAGGTGCTGTCTCCGGAGCAGGAGCGCCAGATCGGCGAGCAGGCCATGATCGAGCTCCGCGCCGACAAGAGCTTTCTCGACGACGCGGAGGTCAACGATTACCTGAACTGGCTGGGCGACAAGCTGGTTGCCAACAGCAGCGAGCCGGGACTGGATTTCGAGTTTTTCGCGCTGCATGACCGCAACATCAATGCCTTCGCGATGCCGGGCGGCTTTGTCGGGGTCAACACCGGGCTGATCCTCACCACGCGCAGCGAATCCGAGCTGGCCTCGGTGCTGGCGCACGAAGTCTCCCACGTCACCCAGCACCACCTGGCGCGCATGATGGCCGGTGAAAAATACGATTCGCTGGCCACGATCGCAGCGGCCGCCATCGCCATCCTCGCTACGCGCAACCACCCCAATGCCAGCATGGGAACCGTGGTGGCCGCCGGGGGAGGCGCCATGCAGCACCACCTGGCCTTCAGCCGCGAGCATGAGAAGGAGGCCGATCGCATCGGCCTGGCCACCCTGCAAAAATCCGGTTTCGATACCTACGCCATGCCGGTGTTCTTCGAGCGCCTGGAACTTGAAACCCGCATCCTGGATACCAACGCGCCCTCCTGGCTGCGCACCCACCCGCTCACCACCGACCGCATTTCCGACATCGACAACCGCGTGCGCCAGCTCCCCTTCCACCCGGTGCCGGACAGCCTGGAGTTCCAGCTGGTGCGCAGCAAGTTGAAGGTGCTGAACATGTCGCCGCGCGAAGCCGTCACCTATTTCAGCGATACCCTGTCCGGCCCCCGCAAATTCGGCAACCCGGTGGCGCAGCGCTATGGCCTGACGCTGGCCTTGCTGCATGGCCACAACCTGACGCGCGCGAAACAGGAGCTCGTCGAGCTGCTCAAACAACCCGATGCCGCGGCAGACCCCATGGTCAAGACGCTGGCCGGGCAGATCTACCATGCCGAAGGGATGAGCAATGCCAAGCTGGTCGAGTATTACCGCAATGCGGTGCAGGCGCACCCGCAGCATCGCGCCCTGGCCTACGCCTACGCCGAGGCGCTGATCGCGGGCCGCCAGTACCAGGCGGCGCTCGACCTGCTGGACGGCCGCATCACCGGCCACCCCAACGATGCGCGCCTGTATGAGCTTCAGGCGCGCACCTATTCCGCGCAGGGCAAGCCGCAGCTGGAACACCATGCCCTGGCCTATGCCCGCATTTCGCACGGCGATTTGATGGGCGCGATCGAACAGCTGGTGCTGGCGAAACAGAGCGGTAACGATTTCTACCAGCTGTCCGTCATCGAAAACGAGCTCAAACAGTTCCGCGAGGTGGCGGCAGCTCACTCCGGGAAGCGCTGAGCCCGCGCCATCACATGGAGACCCTGTCTTCCATGCGATGGGGTGGCCTCACTGTTTGTTTTCGTTTTCGATATATCCCCTCGAAATCAGGCAGGCCATCGCGTGCTTGAGCTCGCAAGCCTTGGCCATCAGCTGCGCCGCCTCCACGGGCTTGCCGCGCATTTTCAGCAGCAGGCCCTTGCCGAAATAGGCGTTGGGGAATTTGGGGTCCAGCGCGATCGACTGGTCGAATTCCACCATGGCCTCATCGAAGCGGTTGAGCCGCGCCAGCGCCCAGCCCAGCTCGAAATGCACCGGGGCGTATTGGTTGCTGACCGCGAGCGAGCGCCTGAAGTCGGCGATGGCGTCATCCAGCTTCCCCCTGCCCCCCAGAATCTGGCCGCGGTTGAAGTAGATGCGGTCCGCGCCTGCCACCTTTTCGCCCGGCAGCAGCAGTGCTGCATCGTTCCACAGGCGATACGGGTCGGCCATCACCCACAGCCGCTCGGCCGCCGCAGCGCCCAGCAAGACCGCCAGCACGCCGCCGGCCAGCCAGACCAGCTTGCCGCGCCACTTTTCCGCGAGCCACGGGAATAGCAGCATCAGTCCGGGCATCCACAGGTAGCTGCGGTACAGGACGAACGGCTCCTGCACGCGGATGGTGGAAAATTCCAGCACGAATTGCAGCCAGGGGTAGAGCATGGCCAGGCCGAGCAGTCCCAGGCGCCCTCTGCGCAGCAGCAGGCGCACGCCGGCATAGCCATACAGCAGGAAACCAGTTGCCCCGAGCCAGCCGCGCCAATCCGTCAGCGATGCCACGAACGGCTCACGCATGTCGATGGACATCCACGCCGGGTTGGGCAAGATCCACAACAGCAGGTATTTGAAGAACAGACCCATCTGGGTCAGGATGCTCAGCAGGTGCAAGGCGGGGGTGCTTTCGGCCACTCCCTCCTGCTTGAACAGGTCCGCCGCCATGGCCTCGTAGGGCGTGCCGAATGTGCCGCGGGCGATCAGGACAATTGCCAGGGCGATCAGGAACAGCGCGGCCCACATCAGCCACAGCCCGCGCTTGCCGGCGCGGATCTGCCCGCGCAACAGCACGGTCTCCGCCGCCAGCAGCAGCGGCGCCAGGACGCTATGCTCCTTGGAAAAGACCGCCAGGAAATAGGCGATGGCGGCAAGCAGCAAATAGCCCCAGCGCCCGCTGAGCAGGCCGCGCAAATAGGCCATTTGCATGATCAGCACGAAGAACAGCGCCATCACGGTGCTGCGCTGCACCACATAGCCCACCGCATACACCGCCACCGGGTGCAGCGCGAAAATCAGCGCACCGAACCATGCGCCCCAGATGACGGCGCTTGATTGTTTGCCGTCAGGCGCAACGCTTCCGGCCAGCAGCCGCAGCAGGTAAAACAGCAGGATGACGTTGGCCGCATGGAGCAGCAGGCTGCCCAGATGGAAAACGTGGGTCACCACATTGCTGAATGCCATTTCCGTCCACCCCAGGGTGGCGTACGGCAGCCAGCGCAAGCCGAAATTGGGCAGGGAGTGCGCATACTGCTTGGCTACACCACCCAGAAAAAAGGGCAAATCGTCGAATATCAGCGGGCTGCCCAGAAACGGGGCATACAGGGCAAATACGGCCGCCAGCAGAGCGAGTATCCATCCGCGGTCGCGGTTGACCAGATAAGAGGTTAGTTTGACTCGGTAAGACATATACGCATCCCACAAAAAACAAGCCCCTCCGGAGAGGGGCCTGGATCAGACATGAGCCCTGATTAGCAGCCGGTCAGCGGAGCATTGCCGTTCTTGAAGAAGTTCTTGAACACGGCGTCCACTTGCGGGGTGGTGATGGCGGCAGTCTTGGTGCAGCCGTAGTACCACAGCATGGCGGAAGCGCCGCTCACGCTGTCCGTCGCGGCCAGGTTGGTGGTCGTCGGGGTAGCAGCAACGATGGAGCCAGGGCCGAGGGCGCCGGAGACGTTCGGGGAAATCGTCAGCAGCACGCCGTCGATCGAGGCGGTCTTGACCGATTGAATTTGCAGGATCAGTGCCACGTTGGAGGCGGCGAGCGGGTTGGCGCCAGCCACGTCATGCACGGCCATGGTCTTCACTTCGGTGGGCAGCGAAGGATACACGGAGAAGCCCAGCGAGGCCCAGAAGGTGCCCTGCAGTGTCGGTTGGCCCGGTTGGTTGGGCGCGCCAGAACCTGCCCAGCCGATTTGGTCGCTGGCTTGAGCGATCGGGAAGCCGCCTTGTTCCTGGAAGTACATGGTCAGTGCGGTCTTGACCGGGTCGATGGTGGACAGAATCTTGGTCAGCTTGGACTTGACGATGTAGTCCTGGTAGGCGGGGATCGCCACTGCAGCCAGAATACCGATGATCGCAACCACGATCATCAATTCAATCAGGGTAAAACCTTTTTGAATTTTTTTCATGTTAGTGCTCCTTGAGAGGTTTAAATTTTTACACACTCCGTGTGCGCCTTGATATATGCAGGATTCGTGCCAGATTTAAGCTTTCCGCCCCTGCAAAATATTCTTCAATGATAACAATTAATTCCCACATCCTGTGTTACAAAACTGTTACGGGTCGCGCTGTCCAACCTCCTCAGCCTGCCCACCTCCGTCACCCGAGTGACAATTTTCGTCACCCTCTTGCGGTGCCTTACCCCGGCGGGTTGTAACCCGGGATCTTGCTCTCGTCCACCTGGTCGCGCTGCTCGGGGTCGAGAAATTCGTTGGCGTAGTCGAGGTAGACCTTTTCGCGCACGAATATGTCGAACAGATCCGGGTCTATGTGCCCGCCCAGCTTGAACTTGCCCAGGATTTCCAGCGATTCGGTCAGGGTCTTGCCCTTCTTGTAGGGGCGGTCGCGCGCGGTGAGCGCCTCGAAGATGTCGGCGATACCCATCACCCGCGCCTGCACCGACATCTGCTCGCGCTTGAGCCCCCTGGGATAGCCCTTGCCGTCCATGCGCTCGTGGTGGCCGCCCGCGTATTCCGGCACATTCTTCAGGTGCTTGGGCCAGGGCAGCGATTCCAGCATCTTGATGGTGAGCACGATGTGGTTGTTGATCTCCTGGCGCTCCTTGGCATTGAGCGTTCCGAACGGAATGGTCAGGTTCTCCACCTCTTCCGCGCTGAGGAAATCGGCCTCGTTGCCGGTTTCGTCGCGCCAGCGGTAGGCGCCGATGCGGCGCACGCGCTCCTGGTCAGCTTCGGCCATTTTTTCCGAGCCGATGTTGCAGCGCCCCAGGAATTCGCGGTCATCTTCCAGCTGGCGCAGGCGCGTTTCATACACCGCGCGCGCTTCCGCCCCGCCGCCCGCCCTGAGCATGGCGATCTCGGCGTCACGCTTGAGCACCTCGAAGCGCGTATCCACCAGGTGGATGCGGTCGCACAGGGTCTGCAGCTTGGTGGCCTTGTCCACCACGTGCACCGGGGTGGTGACCTTGCCGCAGTCGTGCAGCAGGCCGGCGATCTTGAGTTCGTAACGGTCCTTGTCGGTCATCACGAAATCCTTGAGCGGGCCGACCCGGGTGCGCGTCACCGCGTCGGCCAGCATCATGGTGAGCACCGGCACGCGCTCGCAATGCCCGCCGGTATAGGGGGATTTGGCGTCGATCGCGGTGTTGATCAGGTTGACGAACGATTCGAACAGCTCTTCCATCTGCTGGATCAGGCGCCGGTTGGTGAGCGCCACGGCGGCCTGCGAGGCCAGCGATTCCACCAGGTGCTGGTCGTCGCGCGAGAAGGCCACGATCTTGCCGCTCTTGCGCTCCATGGCATTGATCAGCTGCAGCACGCCGATGATTTCGTTTTCATGGTTCTTCATCGGCACGGTGAGGAAGGACGTGGAGCGGTAGCCGGTGCTCTGGTCGAATTTCTGGGTGCCGGTAAAATCGAAGCCTTCCGCCGCATAGGCATCGGCGATGTTCACCGTGGCGTCGTGCAGCGCGACGTATGCCACCACCATGGTGTTGTTTTCCCGGCCCTGCCCGTCCCGCAGCTGGATGGCGGGGAAAGGGATGGAGACGCCGGTGGTGCCGCCCATGGCGATGTTCAGCGTATCGGTGCGCATGATCTCGAACTTGAGCGCGCCGCCGTCCGGCTCCATCAGGTAGAGCGTGCCGGCATCGGCATTGGTGATGCGCTTGGCGGCCACCAGGATGGTTTCCAGCAGGCGGTTGATGTCGCGCTCGCTGGAGAGCGCGACGCCGATGTCGTTCAGCTCGTCCAGGCGGCGCAGCAAGTCACCGCTGCTCGCGGTTGCCATGTCTGCCGGGGCGAAGGTGTGCGGCACTTTTCTTCCTGGTGGCGTAGGGCTCGTGTCCCGCTTACTTGATACAGACCGCGCGCACCTGGTGGATGTCGGTGATGCCCTGCAGCACCTTCTCGATGCCGTCCTGCTTTAGGGTGCGCATCCCCTCCTCCAGCGCAATCGCGAACAGGGTCGCCACGCGCTCGCCTTCCTGGATGGCCTTTTTCAGCGGGTCGGTGGCGATCAGCAATTCATGCAGGCCCACGCGCCCGCGGTAGCCGGTGTTGCCGCACTTTTCGCAGCCAACTTTTTCGTACAGCATGATCTGCCCCTTCCCGTCGCCGAAATCCTTGCTCCATTCGGTATACAGCGCCTTGAATGCGCCGGCCGGATCCTTCTTCCAGGTCTCGGTGGCCTTCAGCTCCTCGGCATACTCGGTGAGCAGCGCCTTGAGTTCATCCTGGGTGGCGGCATGCGAACGCTTGCAGTCCTTGCACAGGCGCTTGGCCAGACGCTGCGCCAGAATGCCCAGCAGCGCGTCGGCGAAGTTGAACGGGTCCATGCCCATGTCGAGCAGGCGGATGATGGATTCCGGCGCGCTGTTGGTGTGCAGGGTGGCGAACACCAGGTGGCCGGTGAGCGAGGCCTCAATGCCGGTGGAGACGGTTTCCTTGTCGCGCATTTCACCGACCATGATCACGTCCGGATCGGCACGCAGGAAGGCGCGCATCACCGCCGCGAAATCCAGCCCGGCCTTCTTGTTCACCTGCACCTGGCGCAGGCCCTTCTGCGTGATTTCCACCGGGTCTTCCGCCGTCCAGATCTTGGTGTCGGGCGTGTTGATGAACTTGAGGATGGAGTGCAGCGTGGTGGTCTTACCGGAACCGGTCGGGCCGCACACGAAGAACAGGCCATAGGGCTTGGTGACGGTCTTCTTGATCAGCTCGGCGTTGCGCTTGGAGAAGCCCATCTGGTCGATGGGAATGGGCTCGCCGGAAGCCAGGATACGCATCACCACGTCTTCCACGCCGCCCTGCGAGGGGATGGTCGCCACGCGCAGCTCGATGTCGAGCGGGCCGAACTTCTTGAACTTGATCTTGCCGTCCTGCGGCTTGCGCTTCTCGGAAATGTCGAGGTCGCACATGATCTTCAGGCGCGTGACCAGCGCATTGCGGTAGCTGGCCGGCACTTCGATGTAGTTCATCAGGCTGCCGTCCTTGCGCAGGCGGATGCCGGTCTTGGCCTTGCCCGGCAGGGGCTCGATATGGATGTCGGAAGCGCCCATCTTGTAGGCGTCGATGATGATCTTGTTGACCAGCTTGACCAGTTCGTTGTCGGCCGCGGCGCTGACGTCGTCGGTGCCGCCGGCAAGTTCCGCAGCCTCCTCGTCCTCGCGCTCCATCTCGCCGAGCAGGCCGGCCATGTCGACCTCTTCCCCCCCGGCGCCCATCATCACTTCGCTGCCGCCACCGCCGCCATAGAAGGCGTCCAGCGTGGACTTGAATTCGCGGTTCGAGCACACCTTGTACACCAGGCGGTTCCTGGGGAAGATGTTGTTCACCACGCGCGAGGCCTGGATCCGCTCCGGGTCGGTGGACAGGATCACCAGCCCCTGGGCCGTATCCTCGATCGGGATCCAGTGGCTGCTGGTGACGTATTCGCGCCGCAGGTTCTTGAGCAGGTCGGCCGGCTTGATGCGGTCCGCCTTGAACGGCTCGTAGGGCACGCCGAAGAAGCGCGACAGCGCCTGTCCGATGGCCTCTGGCTTGACCCCGAATTCCTCGATCAGCACCGCCTCCAGATCCTTGTTCTGGCGCCGCGCCTGGCGCGTGGCCAGGTCGAACTCGGCGGCGGAAATGACCCCGTCGGTCACCAGGTGGTCGTATTTGGTCTTGGCGGCGGACATCTGCTGGCGCTGGCGCAGCGCCACCGCCAGGTTTTGCGCCAGCTCGCGCACCCCGTTTTCCACCATCGGCGGGAACGGCTGGCCGAGCTTGTTGTTGATCAGCTGGATGACGCCGACCAGGTCGCCGCTCTGTTCCACGATGGGCGCCACCAGCATCTGCTTGGTGCGGTAGCCGGTGCGCTTGTCCACGTCCTGCAGGAAGCGCAGTTGCGGGCTGTGCGCCACCAGCTCCTTGTCGTCGTAGACGTCCTTCAGGTTGAGCATCTTCTTGTGCAGGGCGACGTGCCCGGCAATGCTCTGCTCGGCGATGGGCAGCTTGAGCTCCTTGAAGGAATTCAGGCCGGTCTTGACCTTGGAGACCAGCATCGCCTTGTCGTCGCTCACGGTGTAGATGGTCAGCCGGTCGGCATTGAACAAGGCGCAGATGTCCTTGCTGATCTCCATCATGATCTCATCCACGTTGCTGGCAGCGTGGATCTTGTTGGTGACCAACCCCAAATTCTTGGTGAATTGCAGGTTGGCCGCCATATCATTCGGATTGGCAGTCATTACAGTACTCATCTATGCTCTCCAGCTCTCATTTTCCCACTGCCCGCGCTAAAAGTCGAACACCTGACTATTTTGCAACATGACGGGGTTGACGCCACGCACGCACTCGCCGATTTCACGCATGATCAGCCCGGCCTCGCCCGGCTTCAGATGCGTAATATAAATTTCCGGTTTCAGTTTCAGCTTGGCCAGTTCGCCCACCAGCATGTCGGGACACAAATGTTTGGCCAGCACCGCCAGTTCGCGTTCTTCGTTGGAAAAAGCGGTCTCGATGATCAGGTGGCGCAGGTTGCCGATGCGGTTGACCACCTCCCAGAAGGCTTCCTGAACCGTGGTGTCGCCGCTGAACACCAGGCTCGCCTTGCCGCTGTCCAGCTGGAAACCCACGGCCGGGACGATATGGTTGGCCGGCAGCGCGGTGATGCGGCGCCCGCCCAGGTCCACCGTCTGCCCCAGCTCCATCGCCGAAAAGCGCATGTACGGGTGGTGTTCGTCGGGGATGCGGGTGAAGTCCGGCCACAGCTTGCCGTTGAACAGGTGCTGGTGCAGGATTTCCAGCGTGGCCGACGTGGCATGCACGGTAATCGGCTTGTCGCGCATCGGGTTGACCGTATCCACCAGGAACGGGATGCAGGCGACGTGGTCCAGGTGGGCGTGGGTGACGAATATATGGTCAATCACGCTCAGTTCCGCCAGGCTGAGATCGCCCACGCCGGTGCCCGCGTCTATCAGCACGTCGTGGTCCAGCAGCATCGAGGTGGTGCGCAAATTGCCGCTTATGCCACCGCTGCATCCGAGGATTCTCAGTTTCATTGGCTCAATTCCGTAGGCACCTATTTGATATGCCAGTCATACACCCCGCCCCAGCCCGCCTCAGGCGGATTGGCGCGGAAATGGGCGATGCGCTCCACAAACACCTGGTACAGCCGGTTTTTCGGGTACATGCGCTGCAGGCTGATGAACTGCTGTTCCGCCTTGTCCCACTCCTGGTTGCGGTACAGGCGCAGCGCCTGGTGGTACAGCTTGAGCTCCTCCAGCACTTCCGGCCCCACTTTGCCTTCCAGGCCCACCGGCTCGTAAATGGCAACGGGCTTATCTTTACCTTTTACGCGCACCAGGTCAAGCTCGCGGTAGACCACGCCGGGCACGGCCGCCCGGGTCGCCTCGCCCACGACGAAATCGATGCGGTATTCCTTGGAGATGCTTTCCAGGCGCGAGGCCAGGTTGACTGCATCGCCCATCACCGTGTAGGCCACGCGCACTTCCGAACCCATGTTGCCGACCACCACCTTGCCGGTGTTGATGCCCACGCCCATGCGGATCTCAGGCCAGCCGCGCGCCTTGAATTCCTGCTGCAGCTGATGCAGCGCCTCGAACATCTCCATGCCGGCATACACCGCGTCGCGCGCATGGCTATCTGAATGCAGGGGCGCGCCCCAGAACGCCATGATACAGTCCCCCATGTATTTGTCTATGGTGCCGCGGTGCCTGTGGATCACGCGGGTGAACGCGGTCAGGAATTCGTTCATCAGGTGGCTCAATTCCCTGGGGTCCAGCTGCTCGGAAATCGAGGTGAAGCCGCGCACATCGGAAAACAGGATGGTCATCTCGCGGCTTTCGCTCTCCATGGAGACCTCCTCCGGGCGCTTGCTCAATTCCTCCACCAGCGCCGCGGGAACATACTGCCCGAACAGGCTGGTGATCTGGCGCTTGGTGCGCGATTCGAAGAAATAGCCGTAGGACATGTTCAGCACGAACAGCCCGGAGACCAGCATCAGGCTGTGCGCCAGCGGCAGATCGAGGCCGGCGCTGCGCCACAGCCAGAAATCGAAGGCGGTCACGGCCAGCAGCAGTCCGCCGGCGGCCAGCGCGATGCGCCCCGGGGTCATGCGCGGCAGCAGCAGGCTGAGAGCCACGCCCAGCAGCAGCACCAGCACGAATTCCGCCCCCAGCATGAAGGAGGGCTTTTGCTTGATGTCCTGGTCCATGATGCCGGCGATCATGTTGGCGTGCGCTTCCACCCCGGGATAAGTGGCGTCCACCGGGGTGGAGCGCAAGTCCTGCAATCCCGGGGCAGAGGTGCCGATCAGCACGATCTTGTCATGCAGCGCTTCCGGGGCGACCCGGTCGTGCAGCACATCGGTCACGGAAACGTAGGCAAAGCTGTGGCTCTTGCCGCGATACGGCACCAGCGTGCTGAGCGCCTTGCCGCCAAAGCCATCGTCGTCGACGTTCGCCGGAATCCTGAGGCTGCCCCTGGCGGTCTGCAGTTCCAGCCCGTCCACGTCGGAGTAGCCAGCCCCGCTCTTGCCGGAAAAAACCGGGGCCAGCTTGGCCCCGCCCAGCAGCGTGCGCACCACCGCCAGCGACAGCGATTCATAGTATGCGCCCTGGTATTCCACCAGCATGGGCAAGCGCCGCACCATGCCGTCCTCGTCCACCACCGGGTTGAAATGCCCTGCGCTCGCGGCATTCTTCTGCAATTCCGGCAGGTTGCCGCCATAGCCGTCGAACGGCATGAAAGCGACGGCATGCCCGGCAAACGCGCCGCCCGGCAGCGCCGGCTCGGGCAGGGCGCCGGTGGTGCTGCCAAAGGTGAAGTAGTAGCCCAGCACCACCGGACGCCCCTTGATCTTGCTGGCCAGGACCCGGTCGTATTCCAGCTGCGGACGCAGCTTTTCCAGCACGGAGCGGAATTGCGCCACGCCCTTGAGCTGGTTGCGCCCGAGGTTTTCCAGGATGTCCAGCCCCGAGCTCTCGTCCTTTTCCGGGAACACCACGTCGAAGCCCACCGTTGCCACGCCATAGTGGTCGAACAACTTGTCCATCAGCAGCCCCAGGCGGTTGCGGCTCCACGGCCAGCGCCCTTCTTCCTTCAGGCTTTTTTCATCAATGTCGAGGATGACGATGCGGTCGTCCCGGGTGCCCGGCATGAACAGCCGCAGCTTGGTGTCGTAGGTGATGCGTTCGAGCTTGCGCGCCAGCGGGGCGCTATAGAGGTTGGCAACGCTGCCGAGGACAAACAGCGTCATGACCAGCCCCAGACCGATTAGCAGCGCATGTCGCCTCACCCGGTTTCCCCCAGGCCAGTGTGCAGGAAGTCCATTGTTTGCGGATAGGGTGCAGTCCGGCGGAGCCGGCTGCACCCATCACCGTCAGGTCTTGAAGAAGAATTCCATCTTGATGCCGGCCAGCTCGATGATGTCGTGATCCTTGAGCTGGTGCGGGTGCTCGTTGAGCTGCGCACCGTTCACCACGGGGAAAGTCGCGCCTTCCACGTGGGTGATGAAATAGCCGTTGGGGCGCCGGGTGAGCACCGCGACCTGCAGGCCGGGCTTGCCCAGGGTGGTCAGGTTCTTCACCAGCTCCAGTTCCTTGCCGGCGTTCGGACCGGTGAGGATCTGCACGGCAGCCGCAGCCGATGTGCCGCCGGCAACCGGCTGCTGGGCGGTGGTGTCGGACATTTCGGCATACTTGCCGGTCGCCTCCAGGGTCGCCGCATGCACCGGCTTGGCCTGGGTCTGGGCGACGGGCGCGCCTGCGGCGACGGCTTCCGGCTTCTTGGCGGCGGCGGCGGCCGGGGCGCGCAGCACCATGGTGCGCTCGAAATCCGCGGCCGTGGCCTGGCTGGGCTGGTCGTTCAGGTATTTAAGCTTGTACTTGCCGATCTCGATGACGTCGTTGTTCTGCAGGAAGTGCTTCTTCACCTGCGCACCGTTGACCATCACGCCGTTGGTGCTGTCCAGATCCTCCAGGAACGAGTCGTTGAGGATGGTCACGATGGCGGCGTGTTCGCCGCTCACCGCGAGATTGTCTATCACGACGTCGTTGTGCGCCTTGCGCCCAATCGTCATGCGCTCCTTGTTCAGGACGTATTCTTTCAGCACTGCACCATCCATGCTGAGTATCAGTTTAGCCGCCATGTCATAATCCTCGTAAGCTTATTTCCCAAACCAAGATAGCAATTTTGCCATCACCCCGCGCGGGGCGGCAAACTCGCTTTTAACTTTAACCAGAATCACCGACACGTTGTCGCGTCCGCCATTCTCGTTCGCCATTTTTACCAGCTGGTCCGCGGCAAGCGTGATGTTGGAGCGCAATGCGCGCAGCGTGCCGCCGATGCTTTCGTCTTCCACCATGTCGTTCAGGCCGTCCGAGCACAGCAGGTAGATGTCGCCCACCTCCACGTCGTGCACGTGCACCTCGGTCGAAACCTCGGAATCGATGCCCACGGCGCGGGTGACCAGGTTCTTGTTGCGCGACAGGCGCGCATCTTCCTTGGAGATCATGCCGCTGTCAATTTGCTCCTGCAGCAGCGAGTGGTCGCGGGTGATTGCCTCGAACTCGTCACCGCGCAGGCGGTACATGCGCGAATCGCCGACGTGGGCGACCGCCACGCGGTTGTCGTAAAACAGTCCGGCCACCACCGTGGTGCCCATGCCCGAATATTGCGGCTGGCTTTGCGCCGCGTGAAAAATCGAGGCATTGGCCTTTTGCACGTTCTCGCGCAGCAGCACGACCGCGACATCCTCGTCGTCCTCGCCCTTTTCCTCGGGACGGCTGGTTTGCAGGCTATGCTTGATTTCGGTGGTCAGCACGGAAACCGTGATGCCGCTGGCCACTTCGCCCGCATTATAGCCGCCCATGCCGTCAGCCAGCACCACCAGGCCGCACGACGGTTCACAGCTAAGGCTGTCTTCATTATGCGCCCGCACCCGCCCAGGATGGGTTTGGCTTGCGATTTCCAGCGCCTGTTCGATATTCATTGCCCCCCCTGCAAATTGGCCGCGCATTTGCGCATTGCTTCGGCCATCTCACTTCCCGACTGGTAACGCTGGTTTACATCCTTGTCCAGCGCCTTGTTGATAATCCTCACCACACAGCGCGGCACATCCGGCCTGATTTTCAGTATGTCGCCATGCGGTTCGTTCGCGATGCGGAACATCAATTGCGTCAGCGACTCGCCCTGGAACGGTAGGGTACCACAAATCAGCTGGTACAAGCTGACGCCAAGGGAAAACAGGTCGGAGCGCCCCTCGATCTTCTTGCCCGCCAGTTGCTCCGGCGACATGTAGGAAGGCGTGCCCAGCACCATGCCGGTCTTGGTCTTGGAGGAGTCGGTGATGCGCGCGATGCCGAAGTCGGTCACTTTTACCATGTTTGAATCCGGGTCATACATGATGTTGTGCGGCTTGATGTCGCGGTGCACCACGTTCAGGCTGTGCGCGTAGTTGAGCGCATCGGCCACCCGGGCCAGGATGTCCAGCACCTTGGGTATGGGCAGCAGGCTGCCTGCCTTGGTGTAGGCCGCAAGATCACGGCCCTTGAGGAATTCCATGGCGATGAAAGCCAGGTCGTGCTCCTCGCCCGCGTCGTACATGGTCACGATATTGGGATGGTTGAGGCGGCCCGCGGTCTCGGCCTCGCGGAAGAAGCGCGCCTTGACCTCATCCAGCTCGTCCGGCTCGAACTCCTGCGACAGCGCCATGGTCTTGATCGCCACGATGCGGCCGATCTTGGGATCCTTGCCCTGGTACACCACGCCCATCGCGCCCTTGCCCAGTTCACGGTCGATCTCGTAGCGTCCCAGCATGGGCTTGGACACGCCCGGCTTATCCAGCACCAGGGTGCTGGCATTGGAGCGGGCACCGCCGCCGCCCAGCACCACGGTCTGCGACATCTGGCGCGATTGCTCGATGCGCTGTTCCAGGTCGCGGAATTTCGGGTTGTGGTCGGCCATGTACTTGAACACCGACTCGGCCTTGTTGAACTGGCGCTTGCGCTCGAAATCAAGGCCCAGGTTGTACAGCACCTCCATCAGGCCGTCGTCCAGCGGCACCTTGCGCAGCTTGTCGAAGGCCATGTCCAGCTGGCCCTGGCCCTGGAACGCCAGGCCCAGCATGCGGTTGCTCTCGGCGGACTCGGCATCGGACTTGAGCCTGCCGCGCTCGGCCACCAGGAAGCGCTTGGCATCCAGCACCAGGAAGCCGATCAGCAGCATGCTGGCGGGCAGCATCAGCTGCAGCCACATGCCGCGCCCGATCATCAATTCGAAATGCGCCACCAGCAGGGAGACGAACAGCACGGTGGTGATGAGCACCCCCATTTTCGCGCCCAGCCGCGGCAGGCCCAGGATCAGGTACAGGGCGATCAGCAGGAACACGCCCCATTCGGCCAGCGGCGCCCAGGACGGCACCACGAAGAAATCCTGCTGCAGGATGCTGGAGACCGTGTGCGCCAGCGCCAGCACGGCGGGCATGCCCGCCGAAATCGGCGTCACCTTGTTGGTGCTGACGCCGGTGGCCGTGGCGCCGATCAGCACGATCTTGCCGCGGTATTTTTCGGGTGAAATCTTGTGGTTCAGCACATCTTCGAACGAATCCACCTGGAACGCCGGCTTGGGCTCGCGGCCCGCCAGGGCGCGGTCCGCGTAGAAATAGGTGCGCATGCTGAGCGTGGAATCGGTGGCAATGGACAGGTTGCCCAGCTTCACCCCCTCGCCCAGGTTGACCTGAATGTCCTTCGGCCCCAGGTTCAGGCTCCTGGCCGCGAGCATGAGCGACAGCGAAGGGTAATACTGGTCATAATACTTGACCACCAGCGGCTCGGCGCGCATGCCGCCGTCCACATCCGGCACGAAGCTCAGGTGGCCGATGGCAGCGGTGTTCTCGCCCAGTTCCGGAATCGGCATGATATGTCCCGAGGCAAGCAGCGGCTCGGTTTCCTTGCCGCGGTTGATGCGGGTCAGGGCGTTCCTCTGGATATAGTCCGGCAGCGGCTGGTCCAGCTTGCCCTTGGGCTCGCCGTGCAGATCGAAAAACATCGGCAGCTCGACGATGCGCGCCTTTTGCAGGCTGGCGCCGAAAATCTTGTCGTTGTCCAGGTGCTGCGAGGCTTCCTGCAGCATCCCGCGCAGCGTTTGCGCATCTTCCGAACGGAGGTTTCTCAGGCTGGACTTGTCGAAGAAATCCCCGATCCGGTTGATGTACTCCAGTCCGGGGTCCAGCTGCGGCTCGGAGAAGAAGGTCGCGTTGCCGATCACCTTGGGGCGGGCCGGGGCGAGAATATCCAGCAACTGCGCCTGTACCTCGCGCGGCCAGGGCCAGCGCCCGATGTCGTTGATGCTCTGGTCGTCGATCGCGATCACCGCAATCTTGTCGCTGGGCGTGCGCGAGGAAGAGCTTACGCCCAGGTCATACGCCTTGTTTTCCAGACCCCGCATCAGGCTGGTGTTGGAACTGAACAGAAATGCCAGCACCACAGCCAGCCCGACGAACCAATCGGACTTCCAAAACAGCATCTTATTCATCAGCCAACCACCCTGAACTTTTGACCAGCCAAATTTAACCAGCTAAATATTAAACTATTTCGGCTAATCAAGCCATCCGTTGACCATAGTCCATGGTTTGTCCGGGCAAACTCCATTCCGGGGGACTTTTTCCGGGCTTGGGGATAAAATCCCGTCATACCTTTCCGCTCCGGCCCCATTCCCGCGAGAATCCCCATGCAAATCGAAATCTGGTCCGACGTGATCTGCCCCTGGTGCTATATCGGCAAGCGCCGCTTCGAGCAGGCGCTGGCCGCTTTCCCGCAGCGTGACCAAGTGCAGGTGATCTGGCGCAGCTTCGAACTGGACCCCAAGGCGCCGCGGCAATACCCCGGCACGCTGGAAGAGATGCTTGCGCACAAATACAACGTGAGCCCCCAGCAGGCCGCGGGCATGAACGCGCGCGTGACCGGCATCGCGCAGGAGGCCGGCCTCGAATACCGGCTGAGCCAGGCCCGCCCCGGCAACACCTTCGACGCCCACCGCCTGCTGCACTACGCCGAATCGAAAGGACTCGGCGACCGCGCCACCGAACGCATGATGCAGGCCTATTTTTCCGAGGCGCTGCCGGTGGGCGAGCGCGCCGCACTGGCCCGGCTGGCGCCGGAATTCGGCGTGACCGAGGCCGAAGCGCTCACCTTGCTGGAAGGCAACGACTACGCCGATGCCGTGCGCGCCGACGAGCAGCGCGCAACTGAGCTAGGCATCTCCGGCGTGCCATTCTTCGCCTTCAACGGCCAATTTGGGGTCTCAGGCGCCCAGCCGGTGGAAACATTTGCCGAGGCGCTCAGGGAAGCGGCGGGACATGAATAAAACCGATCCAAGAAGATTATCAAAATTTTAGGTGGTTTTTTCCAGATATTTCATGAAATAGGCAGAAATAGACTGCATTTTCGCGCCTTTGGTTATTTCGTGATTTTCGTGCTTTTCGTGGACAATGTTTTCGCAGGGCCTATCAGGCGGGAGTCATAAGCTCCCCCAACCCTGATATAATCACTTGCTTATGGAAACCTCCCCCGAAAAAATCCTGTTCTCCTCGCTGGCCCTCGACCCGCTGATCCAGCGCGCGCTAACCGAGCTGGGCTATGCCGAACCCACGCCCATCCAGGCGCAGGCCATCCCGCATGTGCTCGCCGGGCGCGACCTGATGGCGATGGCGCAGACCGGCACCGGCAAGACCGCGGCCTTCACCCTGCCCATGCTGCAGCGCCTGCTGCCGCACGCCAGCACCAGCACTTCGCCTGCGCGCCATCCTATACGCGCGCTGATCCTGGCGCCGACGCGCGAGCTGGCGATCCAGGTGGGCGAGAGCGTGACCGCTTATTCCAAACATGTGCCGCTGCGTTCCACCGTGGTGTACGGCGGCACCGACATCAAGGCGCAGAAACCTGCGCTGATGAAGGGCGTGGAGGTGCTGGTGGCCACCCCCGGGCGCCTGCTGGACCATGTGGAAAGCCGCAACTTGCAGCTCAACCAGGTGCAGATGCTGATCCTGGACGAGGCCGACCGCATGCTGGACATGGGCTTCATGCCCGACCTCAAGCGCATCCTGGCACTCTTGCCCAAGCAGCGCCAGACGCTGCTGTTCTCGGCCACCTTCTCCGACGACATCAAGAAACTGGCGCAGGATTTCCTCAACAATCCCGTGACGGTGGAAACCGCGCGCCGCAACGCGGCGGGAGAAAACATCAAGCAGTCGGTGTGCATGGCCGACGAGCGCGACAAGTTCCACGCCATGGTGGACTTCATCCGCGAACGCGAGGTGAAGCAGGTATTGATCTTCACCCGCACCAAGCTGGCCGCGGCGCACGTGGCCAAACAGCTGGAGCGCAGCGGCGTGGCCTCGGACGCGATCCACGGCGACAAGTCGCAGCAGGAGCGCATCAAGGCGCTGGACGCCTTCAAGTCGGGCGCGGTGATGGCACTGGTGGCCACCGACGTGGCCGCGCGCGGCCTGGACATCGACCAGCTGCCGCTGGTGATCAACTACGAGCTGCCCACCCACGCCGAGGACTACGTGCACCGCATCGGCCGCACCGGGCGCGCGGGCGCATCCGGCGAGGCCGTCTCGTTCGTGGATGACGATGACACCAAGCGGCTGGCGGACATCGAAAAACTGCTCAACCGCAAATTCCCGCGCGAAACCATCACGCCGAAACCCGGCTACCACAAGCACGTCCACGCGGCCCCGGCCAGGGCGCCTGCCACCCAGCGCAAGCAGCCAGCGCAGGACGACTGGTTCTCCAAGCCTTACGAACCCAGCGTCAGCTCCGCGTCCGCGACGGCCAGCCCGCCCCCTGCTCCCGCCGCGCCAAAAAAGCCGCAGCAACAGGTCGCTGCCCTGTTCCGGTCCAGGCCGCAACCGACCGCAGAATAAGCTGGCCGCAGAACCACTTACGGCGGCACCGCCGCCTGTCATTTTTGGCTGCCGCCTGTCATTTATGCTTTTTGGCGTCTTGGCAACCCCGGCAAATTAAAGTACCCTGCCTGCATGGTTGATGGCTCGTTCCATCAAGCAAGCTCGCAATACTGAAACATGCTCAAAGTCACATCCGGCCAATTCCAATACATCGTTTCCCAGACGCCGCAGGGCGTAATCGGACAATTCCTCACTGTCCTGCTGGTCTCCCCGCTGTTGCTGAGAGTAGGCTTCCCGGAACTGAACCTCTACCTGTGGGATGCCTGCGCCGCGCTGTTGATCGTCTACCGCTACCTGAGCTACCGGCGCTGGTATCGCGGCCGCGAGTTCAGCGCCGGCCGGCCCAGCCGGGCAGCCATCACCAACTATGTGGCGCCGCTGTTCTTCCTCGGCACGCTGTGGGCGGTATTGTTCGTCAAAATCATGCAGCAGCCCTCCACCGAAATGCACCTGCTGGCCATGGTATTCGGCATGGGGCTGGCCAGCGCGGCCATCGTCACCGTGGGTGCGGCCTTCGGCGTTTATCTCGCTTTCGCCCTGCCCATGCTGCTGGCGCTGATCATCACCTTTCTGGCCAATGGCACGCAAATCCATGTGACCGCCGCCCTGTTCCTGCTGATCGGAACCGTGTTCGCGCTGTACACCGCATACAAATACAGCCACCACTTCGAGCTGATGCAGGACGCCACAGAACAGCTCAAGGCAACGGAATTCGAGGCGCTGGTGTGCCTGGGCAAGGCCGGAGAATACCGCGATTCCGACACCGGCGACCACGTGCTCCGGGTGGGCTACTCCGCCTACCTGCTGGCCCGCGCAGCCGGGTTCAGCGAAGAAGCCGCCAGGAACCTGATGTATGCCAGCCCGCTGCACGACTTGGGGAAAATCGGCATACCCGACCACATCCTGCTCAAGCCCGGCAAGCTGACGGATGAGGAAATCGAGGAAATGAAACGCCATACCAAAATCGGCGCCGAAATCCTCAAGAACTCCAAGACCCGCGTGATGCAAATGGCCCAGGTGGTGGCATTGAGCCACCACGAAAAATGGGACGGCTCCGGCTACCCGCACGGGCTTTCCGGCAAGAGCATCCCGATCGAGGGGCGCATCGTCGCAATCTGCGACGTGTTCGACGCGCTGATCTCCAGCCGCCCCTACAAGAACCGCTGGACCGACGCCGAGGCCATCGCCCACCTGCGCCAGAATGCAGGCAGCCACTTCGACCCCGCCCTGGTCGCGCTCTTCATCAACGAAATCCCCAAGATCAAGGAATTCGTGCTGCGCCTGGAAGTGCACGAATCGGCCACCGGCCTGCACCCGCTGGTGCAGCTGACTTAAGCTCGAAAGAAACGCAATGTTGCCGACCGCCGGCGCAATGTAGGCGCGGCACGGGGAAGCAGGGCCAGAGTCGAAGTAACCAAACCATGACTGTTCGACGATAAGGGGAGTTGCATGAGTACTGATCGCTTGATGACGTTCGCCGTTGCTGCATGTATGGTGCTCGCTGGATGCGCCGCGCCGAAATCCTACGTGGACCCTGCGACGCCCAAGGTCTCATACGAGGATGTGAAGAAACGTGCTGAGCCGCTGAAGCTCAACCTGGTAGCGGAGTTCCAGCGCAACGGCGAACACCTGCCCAAGGTGGACGCCACCCTCAGAAACGACGCGGAAAAGGTCCTGCGCAGCAGCGGCGTGATCGTCGCCACCCAGGACATGCCGGCAGGAGAGATCAAGATCGTGGTGAACAACATCGCGGACCTGGCTGCCGCGCGCGCAAAGGGATTCGCCACAGGACTGACCCTTGGTCTGGCTGGCTCCACGGTCACCGACGACTATGAAATGACCATCTCGATCACCGTGAACGGCAAGACCATCAAGCGCTCGGCAATCAGGCACTCGCTCCATACCATCGTGGGCAGCGGAAGCGCACCTGAGGGCGTCGAGGTCGTTACGCCGAACGTCGGCTTCGAACGCGTGCTGGAGCAAATGATTCTGCGCGCCCTCCACGACATGCAAAGCACGGGAGAACTGGTGCGGTCCAACGTTCCAACATCCGTGCCGTGGGAGGCACTGGCCGCACAAGGCTGACCGGCCGTACAGTCCGTCCGCTCTGACCACGGCAGCAGACGGAACGGCGCAGCGTG
>DATDDB010000043.1:0-9179 GCA_036524005.1 Gallionellaceae bacterium
TGCAGCAAGTCGGTCATTTAATGTGTTCCCTGAAAGCCTGACAGATCAATGTTTAATATGATGCCCTGACTCGCCGGGATTTTCAAAGTTCCACCGCGGATGGGCGCGCTGTTATAATTAGCGCATGAACCGGGCACTTACCGCATCGCCCCACGCGCTCGACCTGGCGCGCGAGGTCCTCAGCACCGAAGCCGCCGCCGTGCAGGCGCTTACCCAGCGCATAGGCGATGATTTCCTGCGCGCGCTCGCCGTCATCCTGTCCTGCGAGGGCAGGGTGATTGTCAGCGGCATGGGAAAATCTGGCCATATCGCGCGCAAGATCGCCGCCACCCTCTCCAGCACCGGCACGCCGGCATATTTCGTGCATCCGGCAGAGGCTGCGCACGGCGACCTCGGCATGATCACGGGCGAAGACGTGCTCATCGCCCTGTCCTACTCGGGCGAGAGCCAGGAGCTGCTCGCCATCGTGCCGATCATCAAGCGCCAGGGCGCGAAACTGATCAGCCTCACCGGCAAGCCGCAGTCGTCGCTGGCGCGCGAGGCGGACGTGCACCTTAACGGTGCGGTGGACAAGGAAGCCTGCCCGCTGGGGCTGGCGCCCACCACCAGCACCACCGCCGCACTGGCACTCGGCGATGCGCTGGCAGTGGCGCTGCTCGACGCCAAGGGGTTTGGCGAGGAGGACTTTGCGCGCTCGCACCCGGGCGGCGCGCTGGGGCGGCGCCTGCTCACCCATGTGCGCGACATCATGCGCGGCGGAGAGCGCATTCCGGCGGTGGGGCTAAAGGCCTCACTGGCCGATGCCGTGCTGGAAATCTCGCGCAAGGGCCTGGGCATGACCGCCATCGTGGATGATGCGCGGCACGTGCTGGGCATTTATACCGACGGCGACCTGCGGCGCACCCTGGAAAAGAACCTGGATTTCAAGTCCACCCCCGTCAGCGAGGTGATGTCCAGAAATCCGCGCACCATAGGCCCGGATGCGCTGGCGGCAGAAGCGGTGCAAATGATGGAACAGTACAACATCAGCCAGATGCTGGTGGTGGATGCGGAACGCCAACTGGTCGGTGCACTGAATATGCATGACCTGCTACATGCGAAAGTAATCTGATGGGCGCCGCTCAAAAGCCAAGTCTCGTCGCCATGCTGCGTTGTTCACAAATAAACACTCCTTGCATATCAGCCATATGCGGCGTCGCGATTTTTTGCTCGCGCCTTGCCTGGCATGGAAACTTGGATTTTTGAGGTGCCCAAGATGCCGCTGAACCGCGCCAAACACATCCGCCTGATCGCCTTCGACGTGGACGGCATCATGACCGACGGCGGGCTGTACCTTTCCGACTCGGGCGAGGAATTCAAGCGTTTCAATTCGCTGGACGGGCACGGCCTGAAGATGCTGCGCGCCTCCGGCGTGGAACCTGCCATCATCACCGGGCGCACCTCGCGCTGCGTCGAATTGCGCGCAAAAAACCTCGGCATCGTCCATCTCTACCAGGGCGTGGAAAACAAGCTGGCCGCGATGCAGGACCTGCTGGGCAAGCTGAACCTGGCTTTCGATACCGCCGCATTCATGGGGGACGATGTGGTGGACCTGCCGGTGATGCGCCGCGCGGCCCTGGCGCTCACCGTGCCGGAGGCACCGCAGATCGTGCGCAGCCACTCGCACTACGTGACCCGCCGCCAGGGTGGATACGGAGCGGTGCGTGAGGTGTGCGAACTGCTGATGTCCACGCAAAACACCCTGGATGCCCAGCTGGCTCCCTACCTGTCATGACCGGCTCCCGTCTGCTCGAACGCCTGCGTGCCTGGTCGGCCCTGTTGCCGCTGCTGGCGCTGCTGGCGGGGACTTACTGGCTCAATCAGCAGGTGCTGCCGCTCGCCCCGGTTCCGGACTACAAGGCGCGGCACGACCCGGATTACATCGTCAACAACTTTTCCGCGACCAACCTGGGGGAGACCGGTGCGCCGCGCTTCCTGCTGGCCGCACAGAAAATGGAACACTTTCCGGACGACGATACCACGTACCTGGTGGAACCGCGCCTGACCAGCCCCTATAAGGACAGGCCTCCGGTGCATATCAGCGCGGATCGCGGCGAGGTTTCGCACAATGGCGATGAGGTTTTCCTGCGCGATGATGTGATTGTCCTGCGCGAACCCACCGCCAAGGATGGCGGCATGCAAATCGCCACTTCCTACCTGCATGTCGTGCCGGACGATGAAACGGCGGACACCGACCATGCAGTCGCCATCACCGAAGCGCGCGGCGTCACCACCGCGGTGGGCATGAAGCTGGACAGCAAGGCGCGGGTGCTCAAGCTCATGTCGCGAGTGAGGAGCCAGTATGAATCGGCCAAATAATCTGACGCTGTTGCTGTGCGCCCTGCTGTGGATCAGTGGGGGCGCAGCGTTTGCCGAGCGCGCCGACCGCGACAAACCGGTGCGCGTCGAGGCGGACCAGGTGACCCTGGACGACGTGCGGCAGGTCGGCATTTTCACTGGCGACGTGGTGATGACCCAGGGTACGCTCACCATCAACGGCGACCAGGTAGAGGCCAGGCAGGGGCGTGGCGGATTCGAGCACGGCACGGTGACCGGCAAACCGGCCGGGTTTCGCCAGAAGCGCGAGGGGCTGAACGAATTCGTGGAAGGTTCAGGCGCGCGCATCGAATACGATGCAGTCAGCGGCATCATGAACATCTACGGGCAGGCGCACGTCAAGCGTGGACAGGACGATGTGCGCGGTGACCACATCATCTACGATCCGCGCAAGGAGACCTTTCAGGTCACGGGCGGGCAACCGCAGCAGCAACAGCCCGAGAACAAGAAGGAGCGCGTGATCGTGACCATCAATCCCACGCCGGCTTCGGCTGTTGCGCCGGCTGACTCGCTTCCCATCAAGCCGGAAACGCGGCTGCTTCCCCCGGAAAAGAAATAATGAGCGAACTGCGCGCCGTCTCTCTGAAAAAACGCTACCGCAAGCGCACGGTGGTGCATGACGTTTCCCTGTCGCTGAAAAGCGGCGAAGTGGTCGGCCTGCTCGGCCCCAATGGCGCGGGCAAGACCACCACGTTCTACATGATCGTCGGCCTGGTGGCGGCAGACGGCGGCGACATATCCATAGACGGGCAGAATGTCACGCACTTCCCCATCCACCGCCGCGCCCAGCTCGGCCTGGGATATTTGCCGCAGGAGGCCTCGATCTTCCGCCGGCTCACCGTGACCCAGAACATCCGCGCCGTGCTGGAGCTGCAGGGCTACGCGGAAAGCGAGATGGATGAGCGGCAGGAGGCGCTGCTGGAAGAATTGCACATCACCCACATCCGCGACAATCCGGCCATCAGCCTTTCCGGCGGCGAGCGGCGGCGCGTGGAAATCGCGCGCGCGCTAGCCACCAGCCCGCGCTTCATCCTGCTGGACGAGCCCTTCGCCGGGGTGGACCCGATCGCGGTGCTGGATATCCAGAAGATCATCCGCTTCCTCAAGGAGCGCGGCATCGGCGTGCTGATCACCGACCACAATGTGCGCGAGACACTGGGCATCTGCGACCGCGCCTACATCATCAACGCCGGGGCGGTGATGGCGGAGGGCAAGCCGGACGAAATCATCTATAATGAAGGCGTGAGGAAAGTGTACCTCGGCGAGCACTTCAAGCTTTAGCCGCTGCGCGCCGTCCCGAAATTTATGAAACCGGCATTACAACACAGGCAGTCGCAGCAACTGGTCATGACGCCCCAGTTGCAGCAGTCCATCCGCCTGTTGCAGCTCTCTACCCTGGAAATCAACCAGGAAGTGGCGCGATTGCTGGACGAAAATCCCCTGCTCGAACGCGAAGAGGATGCCGCGGCGCAGTATTATTCCGGCGCCGATGCGCCTGTGTCCGCCACCACCGAACGCAGTACGCAGGACGAGCCGCAGGAAGATACGCGCCAGGCGGGCGAGGAATGGGGCGAGCCCTCATTCGCTGCCAGCGCGCAGGATGACGACGACGAGCGCCAGAGCGAAGTGGCGGCGGAAATGCCCACCCTGCGCGAGCACCTGCTCTGGCAGCTCAACATGAGCCAGTTCGATGGGCGCGACAAGAAGATCATCGGCCTGCTGATCGATGCGCTGGACGAAAACGGCTACCTGGCACAGCCGCTGGAGGAAATCGCCGAATTGCTTCCGGCGGAACTCGACATCCCGCTGGACGACCTGGAAACCGCGCTGGCCCAGTTGCAGCACCTGGACGAACCGGGCATCGGGGCGCGCTCGCTGGGCGAATGCCTGGCGCTGCAACTCAAGGCGCTGCCGGCGGAAACGCCGGGACGCGAGCTGGCGTTGAGCCTGGTGACCCAGCATCTCGCCCTGCTCGGGGCGCACGACTTCACCAAACTGAAAAAATTGCTGCATTGTGACGACGCCGGCTTGCGCGTGGCGCAGGCGCTCATCGTGCAGCTCAATCCCAAGCCGGGGGAAAAGTACGAGGCGCGCGCCGCCGACCATATGGTGCCCGATGTGATCGTGGAACAGCGCGGCAGGGAATGGCGGGCACGCCTCAACCCGGAAGCGATGCCGCGCCTGCGTGTCAACCAGGTCTATGCCAATATCCTGCAGCAGCGCGGGGAAAAAAACTCGCAGCAACTGGCGGGGCAATTGCAGGAAGCGCGCTGGTTCATCAAGAACCTGCAGCAGCGCTTCGACACCATTTTGCGCGTGGCGCAGGCCATCGTCGGGCGGCAGCGGCAATTTCTCGAACTGGGCGAAGTCGCCATGCGCCCCCTGGTGCTGCGCGAAATCGCCGAGGAGCTGGAGTTGCATGAATCCACCATTTCGCGCGTCACCACGCAGAAGTTCATGCGCACCCCGCGCGGCATATACGAATTCAAGTATTTTTTCAGCAGCGGCCTGGCCGCTGAGTCCGGCGGGGAATATTCTTCCACGGCCATACGCGCGGTGATCAAACAGCTGGTGGGCGAGGAGGATCCGCGCCAGCCGCTTTCCGACAGCCGCATTTCAGAAATCCTGGCGCAGCAGGGCATTACCGTTGCCCGCCGCACCGTGGCAAAATACCGGGAGTTGCTGAATATACTTCCGGCCAACTTACGTAAATCACTTTAATCAACAAGGAGCAGTAGCATGAACCTCAACCTGACAGGCCGCCATCTCGAAATCACTCCGGCCATCCGCCAGCACGTAACCGACAAGATCGCGAAAATCAAGAGCCATTTCGACGGCGTAATGGACGTGACGGTGGTGCTCTCGGTGGACAAGCTGCGCCAGAAAGCCGAAGGCAGCGTGCATCTTTCCGGCAAGGATGTGTTCGTGGAATCCGATGACGACAACCTGTACGTCGCGATAGACGGCATGGTCGAAAAGCTGGACCGGCAGATCGTCAAGCACAAGGAAAAATTTGCCGCGCGCCGTCACGACGATAGCAGCAGGGCCTGATTCCCAGCCACCGAGCCCGGCCGCGCGCATGCTTGAAAATATAAATCACCATGAGCGAAACCATGAGCCTGATCAGCAAAATCCTGCCAGCCGCCAACGTCGTGCTGGACACGGAGTCTGCCAGCAAGAAGCGCGTGTTCGAGCGCGCGGGCATACTGTTTGAAAACCAGCTGCAGATTGCGCGCAGCCAGATATATGACAGCCTGTTCGCCCGCGAAAAGCTGGGCTCCACCGGGCTGGGGCACGGTGTGGCGATACCCCATGGCAGGGTCAAGGGGCTGCGCGATGCCATGGGCGCATTTTTCAAGACCAAGAACCCCATCGCCTTCGATGCGCCGGACGGCCAGCCGGTCAGCCTGATATTCGTCCTGCTGGTACCCGAGCGCGCCACCGACATGCACCTGCAACTGCTGGGCGAGCTTGCGCAGATGTTCGGCGACAAGGGCTTCCGCGAAAAATTACAGGCGCTGGATGATCCGGCTGCGTTGCACCAGATGTTTGCCACCTGGAAGGCATAGGGGCACAGATGGCTCACGTCAATATCCGGCAGCTGTTCGAGGACAAGCAGGAACGCCTCGCCCTTAAGTGGGTGGCGGGCGCGGGCGGTGCCGAAAAGATCCTGGAGAGCGAGGAGGTCAATCATTCCGACCGCGGGCTGATCGGCCACCTCAATCTGATTCACCCCAACTGGGTGCAGGTGATCAGTCCCATCGAAAACGATTACTTGCGCAGCCTGTCCCCCGCCGCGCTGGGCGAAGCGCTGGCACGGCTCGAGCAAAGCGGGGTGCTGTGCCTGATCGTGGCGGGCACGCAAGACATCCTGCGCGAGCTCTCCGAATTCGCCGACCGCGTGCGCATTCCGCTGTTCTGTTCGCCGCTGCCCAGCGTGCAGCTGATGTGGCTGATCCGCCATTACTTCGTCAAGGCGCTGGCCGAATCCACATCGCGCCACGGTGTGTTCCTCGATGTGCTGGGCGTGGGCGTGCTGATCACCGGCGACAGCGGCGTGGGCAAGAGCGAGTTGGCGCTGGAGCTGATCACCCGCGGCAACGGCCTGGTGGCCGACGACGTGACCGAGCTTTACCGCATCTCGCCCGACACGCTGGAAGGGCGCTGCCCCGAATTGCTGCGCGACTTCCTGGAGGTGCGCGGCCTGGGCATGCTCAATATCCGCACCATGTTCGGCGAGACCGCGGTGCGGCGCAAGAAAAGCCTCAAGCTGATCGTGCACCTGCACCGCCCGGTGCGCGGCGACGTGTCGCAGTTTGAGCGGCTGCCGCTGAATGCCAGCCACCAGGAAATCCTGGGCGTGAAAATCAACACCGTCAGCATCCCGGTGATGGCCGGGCGCAACCTGGCGGTGCTGGTGGAAGCCGCCGCGCGCAATTTCGTGCTGCAGCAGCGCGGCATAGACACCACGCACGATTTCGTCGCGCGCCACCAGCAGCACATGCTCAACCAATAGACGGCCTGGACCGGGCTATCATGCAACTTTTCCTGATCAGCGGCCTTTCCGGTTCCGGCAAGAGCGTCGCCCTCAAGGCGCTGGAGGACAATGGCTACTATTGCGTGGACAACCTGCCCGCCTCGATGCTGCCCTTGCTGATGGAAAGCCTGCGCAGCGAAGGGCACGTGCGGGCGGCAGTTGCCGTCGACGTGCGCAGCGGCGAGAGCGTGCAGCAGTTGCCGAAACAGATGGAGCTGCTCAGGCAGCAGGGCGTGGACGTGCACCTGCTGTTCCTAGATGCGCAATCCGAGACGCTGGTAAAACGGTTTTCCGAAACACGCCGCAAGCACCCGCTGAGCGACGGCCACCTCACCCTGCCGGAATGCGTGCAGCATGAACGCGAGCTGCTGGCGGAAATCGGCGACATCGGCCACCACATCGACACCAGCGAGGTGGGCGCCAACACGCTGCGCGCCTGGGTAAAGGATTTCATCCGCCTCGACCGCGCCCGGCTTACCCTGCTGTTCCAGTCGTTCGGGTTCAAGAACGGCCTGCCGCTCGATGCCGACCTGGTGTTCGATGTGCGCTGCCTGCCCAACCCGCATTACGACCCCGAGCTGCGCCCGCTTTCCGGGCTGGACCAGGCCGTGGTCGAATTCATCGAACGCCAGGAAAACGCGCAGAAAATGTATGGCGACATCCGCAATTTCGTGCAGGACTGGCTGCCCTGCTTCCTGGCCGACAACCGCAGCTACCTCACGGTGGCCATAGGCTGCACCGGCGGGCAGCACCGCTCGGTATATTTCGCCGAAAAGCTCGCGCGCCATTTCCGGCAGACGCAGCAGCAAGTGCTGGTGCGCCACCGCGAGCTGGGCATCGCGGAATAGCGGCCATGGCCATCGCGCAGACCAGATTCGGCGCGCACATCAGGCCCGGCGACTGGCTGGCCCTGCTGGGCGGCGCGCTGTTCACCGCCTGGCTTACGCTCAGCCTGTGGCAGGGGGGGGCTGCGGACAAGGCCGTCATCCGCAGCGGCGGAAAAATTTTCAGCGAGGTCCCGCTCAGCCGCGACCAGGTAATTGCCGTGCCCGGCCCCCTGGGTGTGAGCACCGTCGCCATCCACAACATGCAGGCGCGCATCGCCTCCGACCCCAGCCCGCGCCAGTATTGCGTGCACCAGGGCTGGCTCAGCCGCGCGGGCGAAATCGCCGTGTGCCTGCCCAACCAGGTGAGCGTCGAATTGAGCGGCGCGCAGAAAAAATATGACAGCCTCACCTATTAAGCTCGCCGCCACCCCGGAAGACCACCACATCGCACGCATGGCGGCATTGGCGCTCGGCCTCTCGGTGCTGGAGGCGGCCATTCCCTCGCCGCTGCCGGGGGTGAAACCGGGGCTGGCCAACATCGTCACGCTCATCGTGCTGGCGCGCTACGGCTGGCGCGCCGCAGCGTGGGTCTCGCTGCTGCGCGTGGTGGCGGGCAGCCTGCTGATGGGCAATTTCCTGGCACCCGGATTTTTCCTGAGCCTCGCAGGCGCGCTGTGCAGCCTGCTGCTGCTGGCGGCAAGCATTCACCTGCCGCAGCGCTGGTTCGGCGCGGTGACGCACAGCGTCCTTGCCGCCTTTGCCCACATCGCCGGGCAATTGGCGGTGGTGTACCTCTGGCTCATCCCGCATGCGGGAATCGCGTATTTATTCCCCGTATTCGCGGGCGCGGCATTATTGTTCGGCACGGTGAACGGGCTGATCGCCGCGCATTTTCTGAACCCCGCCGCTGAAGAAGCATGCTCTCGCGAGGCCGCCGTATGAAAACCATTACGCTCGCATTCACCGGCGCCTCCGGCATGCCCTACGGCATGCGCCTGCTCGAATGCCTGCTGCAGGCAGGCATGCGCGTGAACCTCGTCTATTCCCAGGCCGCGCAGATCGTCGCCAAGCAGGAAATGGATTTCGCGCTGTCCAACCGCCCGCAGGACGCGGAAAAAATGCTGAACGAGCGCCTCGGCAAATTCAAGGGCGAACTCAAGGTCTACGGCATCCAGGACTGGTACGCCCCCATGGCCTCCGGCTCCAATCCCGGCGATGCGATGGTTGTCTGCCCATGCACCATGGGCACGCTGGGCAAGATCGCAGGCGGGATAAGTGATGATTTGATTTGTAGAGCGGCGGACGTCATGCTCAAGGAAAAGCGCACGCTGATCTTGGTGCCGCGCGAAATGCCTTTTTCTTCCATTCACCTGGAGAACATGCTGAAGTTATCGCATGCGGGGGCTACGATCATGCCGCCCAATCCGGGTTTTTATCAT
>DATDDB010000044.1:0-17457 GCA_036524005.1 Gallionellaceae bacterium
GAACTGGAAACCGATGCCGAGGGCTATTTGCTGGAGCCTGATTACCGCGACGAAACGGTGCACGTCATCGCGGCTGCCGAAAACATACTGTTGACGGACGCGCATTGGCAGATCATCAATTACATGCGCGACCAGTATCGCGAGCATGGACACACGCCGAATTTCCGCAACATGCTGAAGGATGTGCAGGAATTTATGCCGGAAGCGGACAGCAAATCGCTGTATGATTTATTCCCGGTGGGGCCTGCCAAACAGGCCGCAAAAGTCGCCGGGCTACCGCAGCCTTTGGGAAAAGGCGGCTATTAAAATACAACGGTCATTACCGATAGGGAAATGGATTATGGAAACACAAACGATACACGCCAACGTGGTGCTGGACCTGAAGGGGCTGACCTGCCCCGGCCCTCTGCTGGGCGCCAAGAACGTGGTGGACGAGCTTTCCACCGGACAGGTGTTGCTGCTGCTATCGGATTGCCCCGGCACGCAGGCCGACTTGTTTGCCTGGACCAAACAGACCGGCAACCAGGTGCTGAAAATCGAGAAGAGGGCCGAAGGCGGATCCGGCTACTACATCCAGAAGGGCAAGGGCAGCCCGCACCAGGCGAATGTGCTGCTGGACATCCGCGGCGTGGTGTGTCCCGGCCCCATCGTCGAGGCCAAGAAGCTGCTGAATGGCATGAACCAGGGTGAAATCCTGAAGCTGGTCAGCAATTGTCCCGGCATCAGCACCGACATAGCGGGTTGGGCGAAAGCCACAGGCATGCAGTTGCTGGATTCCATCGAGGTGGCAACCGGCGAATTCGAGTTCTACATTCGCAAGGGCTAGGGTCAGGATACTCGATGCGCGTCAAAAGCCACTGGTACCGTGCGGGGCGGGATAAATCCCCTCAGGAACTCGCGGGCGCGGCTGCATTCAACATCTGGCGCATCGGGCAAAATGCGCTCAAGAACATGCGCAGCGCAGGCTTCGAGATTGCCGTCGGCGCCCAGTATTTCGCCTTCCTGTCCGAATTCCTGATTTTCCTGGTGCAATTGGCGGACCGTATTGCCTATCGTCATCTGGACGAGGAGGGACGTGCAGCTTTCACCACTGAGCTGGCCAACCGCGTGGGCGACAACCTCGCCGAAAACCAGGCCGAGCTGATGGGCGGCGAGCTGCGCGAACATAAAGCCGCGTTCATTGCGCAACTCAATCTCCGTGGCGACGAGTATGCCCAATACGACTACCAAAAGGGTGCCGAGAATTTTTCTTTCGTGCGCAGCCTTGGCCTGTTCATGCAGGATGTGGTGGACGAGACCGACCGGCAATGGGTGACCGACCAGATCATGGCTGCTGAAGCACCGGAAGCGATCGCCACGCTGGAGAAGGCGATGAGCGGCTTTCTGGAACTGGAGCCGCGCCGGCCATCCAGAAGCGCAAACTCTGGCTGCGAGTAGGCGTCAAACCCATGGTCCACGAAACGCGCGAAAAGCACGAAAATGCCATCCGTGCTGCCTGCATCGTCACCGGGCAAGCTGGGCCTATGGCCGGAGCAATTTCGTGCCTTTCGTGGACAGCTGTTTATTCCAAAGTAGAACCATGTCAGTAAAGGTGCAACTTCAGCCCGACATGGCATCGCCGTTCGAGTTGGCGAACCTCGAGGGCTATCTGCGCTGGCGCGACTGGAAACTGGGCTGCGCGCCGCGCACGATAGACGATATTGTCGTGGAAGTGCGCGACCCGCGCGCCTTGAGCAAGGCTGAGCATGAGGCGCTGGAGGCACGCATCGAGCGCTGCAATATGGCCATCTATGCCAGCCCGGTGCATGACGAAGATGCCGCCATCCCGCGCGCTCTGGGGCGGCAATTCGGGCTGAACCGGCTCGACGCCAACTGGCTGGCGGGCGAAGACGGCATCTCCGAAATCAAAGTCAGCGCAGGCGGCACCAGCAAGCTGTACATCCCGTACACTGATCGCCCGATCAAATGGCATACCGACGGCTACTACAATCCGCCCGAACGCCTGATACACGCCATGGTGCTGCATTGTGTGCGCAGCGCGGCACAGGGAGGGGAAACCCGCCTGCTCGACCACGAGATTGCCTGGCTGCTGCTGCACGATGAAAGTCCTGAGCACATCCGCGCGCTCATGCTGCCCGATGCCATGTTGATACCCGAACGCACCGATGAGCAGGGCGTGGCCCGTCCCGCGCAAAACGGCCCGGTGTTTTCGCTGGATGGCAGCGGAAATTTGCACATGCGTTATACAGCGCGCACCCGCAGCATAGCTTGGAAACAGGATGCGGCCGTGCTGGCCGCCGTGGCCGCGCTGGAACGGCTGCTTGCCGATGAGGCCTCGCCTTACATCCTGCGAGGGCAGCTAGAACCCGGCATGGGGCTGCTGTGCAACAACGTCCTGCATGACCGCGCCGCATTCCGGGACGATCCAGCCCATCCGCGCCTGCTGTACCGGGCGCGCTACCTGGAGCGCATTGCGGAATAAAAAGGCCCGCTCTAGGCGGGCCAGGGGGATACTGCAGTAACTCCGAATTACCAGCCGTACATCACGCCGATGGAGTCTTCGTGCATGCGGATGCTGGCATTGCCCGCGCCAAGAGGTCCCGGGATCGGACCCGTGACGGTCTGGCTGAAGGCGTGAATATAAGCCACCGACAACTCGGACTTGTCCGCCATTTTCCAGGTGGAACCCAGGGTCAGGTGGTTCTGGACCACGCCGGGCGCCAGGAAGTTGATGAATGCCGCATTGGAACCGATTTGCTGGCTGTTATGGTTGAAACCGGCGCGCAGGGTGAGGTTGGAATCGTAAGCGTACGCAAAGCCCAGCTTATACACCGTCATGTCCTGCCAGGCGAAGCCGGGGCCGCCAGCGGCACCAAACTGAGGTGGGGGAAGACCGGCGCTATTGCCCACGGACGATACGCCACTGTACTGAATCTTCACCACATCGAAACCGATGGTTGTCTGCTGATTCGCCTTGACGGCAACACCGGCACCATAGGTGGCCGGAATATCGAAGCTGCCGCCATCCGCAAACAGGCCGGAGTACTTGCTGAACTTGCTCATCTTGGTCTTGGGCTGGAAGGTGGCGCCCAGGGTCACCATGTCCGTGACCTGTCCGGTCCAGCCCAGGCGGATGCCTATGCCGGTGGAAGAGTCGGTGCCGTTATTGGTTACCGAGCCGGGATGGGCAGAGAAGCCTGCGTTATCAAACGGCTGGAGGCCTTGTGCAGAAAACGTCTGGTATGCAAAATTGATTGCCACGCCAATGGAGTGCTTATCGTTGAGCTTCATCGACCAGGTGGGCGAAATGAAGAGCTGAGCCAGGTTCACGCCCGCGGCACCCTGTCCGCCGATCGGAGTAAGCGGGTTATTATTGTACTGGGTGTTCATGCCGCCGTTGCCGTAGATCGATACGCCGAGTGACATGTCGGGATTGATCATCTTGTTGTAGCCCAGATTGGGCACCAGGAAGTTGGTACGGCCATTGCCGGAATAGGAGCCATTCATACCGGCACCGTTGCCGGAAATGGTGAGGTCGCGGTTGGGGCGGAACAGGGTCAGGCCCACATCGGCGCGATCGCCGACCATCACCATGCCGGCCGGGTTGACGGCAGCGGCGAGCGAATCTTGCGGCAAGGCGATGCCGACGCCGCCCATGCCTTCGTTTTTAACGCCATAGCCGATGGGCAGGTAGCCGTTGGTAGCCTGCGCCAGCGGCGATGCAAGCCCCCCTGCAATCAACAGCGATACGGCAATTTTGCGCTTCTTCATTGAGTTTCTCCTCGTTTGTTATCAAGCAAAACTACTGAACATTACTGCCTTACTCAACCCCAGTCTGGCAGTCGCCGCTTCAGGTATTCCCACAGGGGAACAGCGGTCTCTTTGGCTGCCGTAAATGCATCCCTTGCCGGCCAGAGATATATTATATGTTAAATGAACAGGGAAACGTCGGATTCGCCCGCAAACTCCATGAAAGTTGCAGCACCACCGAATTCGATGCCGTCTATGAATTCTTCCTTCTTGAAGTCGAACAGGTCCACAGTCATCTGGCAGGCGATGAACTTGACCTCGGCTTCCTGGCACAGGCTGCGCAGATCCTCAAGCGAGGCGACGCCTTTTTTCTTGATCATGTCCTTCATCATCATGGTTGCCATGGTTTCCATGCCCGGCAGCATCTGCACCATCACCGGCATTGGTACCGGCATGGGCATGGCCGGATTGGCCAGGGGGCTGACTTTCACATTCGACAGGTCTTTGCGCAGCAGCTGCAGCCCGTAGAAGGTGAAGAATATCTGGACTTCATAGCCCAGCGCAGCGGCAGTCGAAGCGAGGATGAATGGCGGATATGCCATGTCCAGCGTCCCTTTGCTGGCAATGATGGCCATTTTTTTCATGGTGATTTTCCTTGATTGAGTGGGTTTTATTTTTTCTTCATGAAGAAGATGTATTCGCCGTTTGCCTCGGACTGTTCAACCAGTTCATTGCCGGTCTGATTGGCAAAGGCTTGCATGTCCTTTACCGAGCCGCAGTCTGTGGAAACAATCCTCAGCACTTGGCCTGATTCCATGGCGGCCAACGATTTTTTGGTCTTCAGGATGGGCAAGGGGCAGTTCAATCCGCGCGCATCCAGTTCTTTATCTGCATTCATGCATTACTCTCCGTTGAAATTGTTGCTTTTTTGTTGCTGACTTACATCAATTCACCACACTGCCATTAAGTAAAATTCAGGTGTTTCAGTCTATAGCCTCCATGGGGTATGGGGGTATAACCCATGTGGGGTATACCGGGTGTCGCCGGTTGAAAATTTGTCGTGAACGGAGACAATCACGCACGCACAACCATGACCGGGGTATCCGCCAACCCGATCACTTTCTGTGTCGTGCCGCCGAATGGTGTGCGGATCAGGTTGCTTTCGCCATGCCGTCCCACCACAACAAGGTCGGCATTCAGGTTTTTTGCGGCAGCCAAAATCTGCTCATGGGGCTTTCCTGTCAGCATGCTGCTGCCCGGGGCCGCCATGCCTGCAGCTTCAGCGGCAGCACGCGCATAGGAAAGCGCCTCCTCGGTCGCTGCACGGTTGGCGGAGGTGTCGTGCGCAAGGACGCTGACGATATATAGCGGCAAATTGCACTGGCTGGCAACCTTGGCCGCGACGCTGGCGACATGTCCTGCAAACGGCGAGGTATCCACTGCCGCCAGTACGCCATGCGACCATATTTGTGCTGCACGGGGCACGAACAGCGTGCTGCACGGGGCATGCGCCACCACTTTGGTCACCATTTCGCCGACCAGCAGGTTGGAGAGAAAACCGGGCTTGCCGCGCCGGCGCAGCACGATCAGGTCGGACGCACGCTCGACCGCCTCCTGCACGATTTCGCGAAAAGGTTCCTGTCCGCGGCGTGCCGCGATGTTGATTTCCACGCCGGTGGCCTGGGCTATGGCGCGCAAGTCATATATTTTGGCGGCGGCCTCCTGTTCGGCGCGCGCCGCAATTTGCGGCGCAATCGCTTCATATTCCGGGTTGCTGGACACGGGTATGACTGCAGACAGCGGGAGGCCGCATAATTTAACCAGTTGGAGTGCGATGCGTTCCGCGCCGGAGTCGAACTCGGTGTGTTCGGTGGCCAGCAAGATGCGCTCAAACGGATGGGTCATCGGTTCCCCTCAAGGCCTGGTAAAAATGCCAGCTGCAGAAGCCAGCAATACTGCAATTTCCAGGATGCAGATTGCGAGATAGGCGGCATTTCTGCGTCTGGCATAAGTGGGCATGATAACCAGAATGCAGGCAATGGAACAACCCGACAGGATTGCGATGCCGAGCAGGGCGGCGAAATCCCCCTGGCCCATCTGGAACAGCCAGCTCCAGCCGGTGGGAGTGTTGGTCGCCTTGAGGAATTCCTCCGTGGAAAGACTCCACAACCGGGGTAGTTGTTCCAGCGGCACATGGGAGGGCAGCCAGCCCAGCATGTAGGCGGCAAAGGTGACGACCAGCGTGACAAAGCCTGCCAGCGTGCACCAGTGCAGCACGGCGGCATAGCGCAATTGTTCCGGGTTCAGTTCAGGCTCTTTATCCATGCTAATCAGGGCTCCTCAAATCCAGATGCCGAAGCCCTTGAGCAAGGTGCGTACTCCGGCAAACAGCAGAATGCCAATGACCAGTCTGCGGATCACCGATGCCTTGAGCACCACCAGGAGGTGGGCGCCAATACGCGCGCCCATCATCATGCCGATCACCGAGGGCACGGCGATAATGGGCAGTATCGCGCCGTTGTCCAGGTAATACCAGGTGGCAGATGAGCTGGCCATGGACAGGATCATGCTGGAAGTTCCCGCTGCAACCTTGAGCGGCACGCCCAGCAGCAAGTTGAGCGCAGGGACATTGGCCCAGCCTGCACCGACGCCGAACAAACCGCCAAGGAAGCCGATCACCAGGAACACGCCCAGACCTGCCGGTGTGCGGTGAATTTGCCAGGGGATGTTCCTGCCGGAAATTGCGTCATGGAATACGCCGTTTATGCCCAATGCGGCGGACAGAGAATCCGGGCGCGGCACATGCGGGAATTCGGACTTCCTCGCGGAAATCATCAGGGCGGCGATGACCAGTATGGTGAAACCAAGCGCGATCTGCACGATATTGGCGGGAAGCGCCAAGCCCAGCATCGCACCGCCGATGGCGCTGATCGAGGCAATGAGGGCAAGCGGCATGGCCAGCCGCAAATTGGCCATGCCGTTCTTCAGCAGGGCGGGTCCTGCTGCAAGCGCACTGGACATTGCCACCAGCAGACCCGCGCCGCGCACGAAATCGAGATGGAAAGGAAAGAAGCTGCCAACGATGGGCACAAACAGCACACCGCCACCGACGCCGGCGGGCACGGCGATCATGCCCATGAAAAAGCACACCACGAACAGCGCCAGCGACCACACCCACCAAGGAGTGGCGCTCGAAGCGGCATCAGCCGCTTCCGCCGGAAGCGAAACCAGCAGCAGGGCAGCGGGCAGCAACCAGGCAAGCAGGCGCAGATCCAGGCGCCCGGCAGTCAGGCTGGGTCCCATCTCATCAACCCAGGGTCTGGTAATAGATATTTTGCGGATGGTTCACCTCTGCGAAAAAATACCAGCGTTCTGCCAGCAACCCCATGTATTGCACCACGAAGGCAGGCAACAGGATGGCAGCAGCGGAATGGCCTACCGCCAGCATCAGCAGGGGAACGGAAAAAGCGAGCACCAGAAATGCAGGCTTGATCGCGCGGATGAAGGCAGGGCTCTTGCCGTGGAAGAATTCGTGGGTATTGTATGAGCCGCCCATCGCGCCCTGGGATTTTTGCACGATGCGCGGGTGCTTGATGCCGGTAGCCGACTGCAGGGTGGTGACCGGGCGCAGGCGCGCATTGCGCCACAGCGCAGCCGCGCGGCTGAACAAGGCCAGCAGGGTGATGATGAAGGCCCAGGCCGCGAAAAAAGCCGCCTGCGAGGGCGCCGCAATCGCCGCATAGGCTGCGGCAAGCAGGAAGCCGGAACCGCCGCCCATCAGAATGAAATTGAAGACGGTAAGCGGGGAATGCCATTCGCGCATCATGCGCAGGCAGGCATAAATCATGGCGGTGCATATATACAGGGCAAAAGCCAGCAGCGTGCCTATGCAGCCCAGCAGCACGGTGGTGTCCACTGCAATTCCGCTGGGCAGCGTGGCCAGCACGGGTTTCCAGTGCAGCAGGTGTGCTGCGCCATACATGAACACGATGCCCATGAATGCTGGGAGCACGATGACCTCGCGCGACAGCCAGGAGGTGCGCCATTGCATGATGGCGCGCCAGGCGCGCTCGGGGTGCCCAAGGTGGAAGAACGAGGCAAGCAGGCCGACAGTAAGCAGCACCAGGGCGAGTGCGCTGCCATAGCCATAGAATTCCGCATCCTGCATCGGCAATTGGCCGAGCAACGCATAGGAATGCTGGGTGAACAACGCAAGGAACAGCCCCTGGCCCGCGCCGATCAGGGTGGTTAGAAATAAAACAGAGAAGGCAGGGCGCATTAATTCAATTCCTCGGTGGTCGGGGGCAGGTTCTGGTCGAACGGCGCACCGTCTATCTTATGCGGATTGTCGGAGCGATACAATTCATCGTTGCGCACCTTGAGCGTGGTCTTGCGGCGCGGCAGGTAATGGTTGGCCGGTTTGGTGGCTGCTTCCGGCATCAGGGCGTAGCCGCCGCGTTCGCGGATGGCAACCGATACTTCCGAGTCCGGATCGTGCACGTCGCCAAACAGGCGCGCGCCTGGCGGGCAGGCCAGCACGCAGGATGGCTTGCGCCGCTCCTCGGGCAGATTCTGGTCATAGATGCGGTCCACGCACAGGGTGCACTTGGTCATCTCCTTGCGCTGCTCGTCGAATTCGCGCACGCCGTACGGGCAGGCCCACGAGCAGTACTTGCAGCCGATGCACTTGTCGTAATCCACCAGCACGATGCCGTCTTCCTTGCGCTTGTAGGATGCGCCCGTAGGGCATACCGGCACGCAGGGCGGATCTTCGCAATGCAGGCACGACTTGGGGAAGTGCACCGTCTCGGTGTTGGGAAAGCTGCCCGCCTCGAAGGTCTGCACGCGATTGAAGAAGGTGCCGTTGGGGTCGGCTTCGTATGGATTGAAGTCGGCCAGCGCCCCGGCCGAGCCCGAGGTGTTCCATTGTTTGCAATTGGTGACGCAGGCATGACAGCCCACGCACACGTTCAAATCGATTACCAGCGCAAGCTGAGTCACGGCTTGCCTCCTTTCATTTTTCCGGCAAACCAGCCCAGCCAGCCCATCTTTCTTGGCGACATGCCTGGCACGGGCTGCATGGTCTCGAATTGCGGATAGGTGTGTTCCGGCTCATCCGCCCCGGCCGGGTAGATGCGCACGCGCACGTCATACCACGCCGCCTGGCCGGTGATCGGGTCGGAGTTGGAATGGCGCTTGTCGCCCGTTCTTCCGCGCAGCTCTTCCGAAATGAGGTGATTGAGCAGGAAACCCTGCTGCGACTCGTTGGCGTCGCCGGTCAGGTTCCAGGCGCCGGACGATTTGCCGATCGCGTTCCAGGTCCACACCGTTCCCGGCTCGACCGCCTCGGAATAACGGCACAGGCAGCGCACCTTGCCCCATTGCGATTCCACCCACATCCAGCCGCCGTCGGCGATGCCTGCCGCTTGTGCCGTGGCGCCATTGACGTACAGGTAGTTGTAGGTGTGGATCTGGCGCAGCCAGGCGTTCTGCGAGTCCCACGAGTGGTACATCGCCATCGGACGCTGGGTCACCGCGTTGAGCGGATATTTGGCCAGGTCGCTCTGCCCATCTTCCAGCGGCGCATGCCAGAACGGCAGCGGGTCGAAATAGGTGGCAACGCGTTCGCGCAGCGCCTCGGGGGGCTGCTTGCCTGGGCGCTTGCCTTGCGCCGCGAGGCGGAAACTTTGCAGTATCTCGGAATAGAGATGGATGATGATAGGGTCGTTGTCGCGGCGCATGCCCGCCTGCTGCGCCCATTCCAGGTATTCCTTGTTCCAGTTGCGCATGTACTGCATCGAGGGTGCAAGGTGGTAATGGTGGAAGCAGCCGTTTTTCTCGTACATCTCCCATTGCCTGGGGTTGGGCTCGCCGCGCATCGCCTGGTCGCCGTTCTTGCCGCGCCAGCCGGTCAGAAAGCCTATTCCCGAGCCGGGCGCCGTTTCGTAATTGATCACAAAATCGGTGTAACCCTTGAACTTGCGGTTGCCGTCCGCCGTGGTGAAGGCCGGGAATTTCAGGCGGCTGGCCAGCTCCACCAGCACTTCCTGGAATGGCTTGCATTCGCCGGTCGGGGGCAGCACCGGAATGCGCACCGAGTCCACCGGGCCATCGTATTCGGAGATCGGGCGGTCCAGCACCGACATGCAGTCGTGGCGCTCGAGATAGGTGGTGTCTGGCAGCACCAGGTCGGCAAACTCGGTGGTCTCCGACTGGAAAGCATCGCACACCACGATGAACGGGATCTTGTACTCGCCGTTGCCATTCTTGTCGGTGAGCATCTTGCGCACTTCGGAGGTGTTCATGCTGGAGTTCCAGGCCATGTTGGCCATGAACAGCAGCAGGGTGTCGATGGGATAAGGATCGCCGCGCCACGCATTGGTGATGGCGTTGTGCATCAGGCCGTGCGCCGACAGCGGATGCTCCCAGGAGAAGCCCTTGTCGAGCCGCACCGGCTGACCGTTTGCATCGACGAACAGGTCGTCCGGGTTTTCCACCCAGCCGAGCGGTGCACCGCCCAGCGGGGTATTGCGCTGCACGCCCTCAGGCCCCTTGGGCGGGCGGGCGTTGGGGGGAATCGCGCGCGGGTAGGGCGCCTTGTGGCGGAAGCCGCCCGGACGATCTATGGTTCCCAGCATCGACATCAGCACGGACAGCGCACGTATGGTCTGGAAGCCGTTGGAATGTGCCGCCAGGCCACGCATGGCGTGGAAGGCTACGGGATTGCCACTGACGGTCTCGTGTTCTTCGCCCCAGGAATCGGTCCAGGGAATGGGCAGTTCGATCTTGTGGTCGCGCGCGGTCACGCCCATTTCGTGCGCGATGCGCTTGATGGTTTCCGCAGGGATGCCGGTGATTTTTTCCGCCCATTCCGGCGTGCATTCGGCGACGCGCTCCTTGAGCAACTGGAACGACGGCTTGACCGGGGTGCCGTCTGGCATGGTGAAGCTGCCGAGCAGTGCAGGATCGGCGCCCTTGACATGGTCGTCCACCGGCAGGTTGCTGTGGCGATCCCACCAGTAAAAATTGTGCGGGCGCAGGGGGTTGATCTTGTCGCCCTCGGGGTGGCGCATCATCATTCCGAAATCATTGCTTTCCGGATCCTGGTTCACCAACTGGCCGGCATTGGTGTAACGCGCCAGGAACTCGCGGTCATACAAACCCAGCGCGATTATTTCACGAATGATCGCCAGAAACAGCGCGCCGTCGGTGCCTGGCTTGATCGGTATCCACTCGTCGGCGATGGCGGCATATCCGCTGCGCACCGGGTTGATCGCCACAAAGCGGCCGCCGTTGCGCTTGAATTCGCCGATGGCACTCTTCAACGGGTTCGAGTGGTGGTCCTCGGCCGTGCCTATCATGTAAAACACCCGGGCGCGGTCAAGATCGGGGCCGCCGAATTCCCAGAACGAGCCGCCGATGGTGTAGATCATGCCGGCAGCCATGTTGACCGAACAGAAACCGCCATGCGCCGCATAGTTGGGCGTGCCGAACTGGCGCGCGAACAGCCCGGTCAAGGCCTGCATCTGGTCGCGCCCGGTGAACAGGGCGAACTTCTTCGGGTCGGTGGCGCGCAGATGCGACAGGCGTTTCTCCAGAACATCGAATGCCTCGTCCCAACTGATCGCCTCATACTGGTTTGCGCCGCGCTCCGTGCCTGGCTTGCGCCGCAACGGCCTGGTCAGGCGCGCCGGCGAATATTGCTTCATGATGCCGGAGCCGCCCTTGGCGCAGATCACGCCCTTGTTGAGCGGATGGTCGGGGTTGCCTTCGATGTAACGCACTTCCCCATCGCGCAAATGGACCTTGATGCCGCAACGGCAGGCACACATGTAACAGGTCGTGGTTTTGACTTCGGTCTTTGCGTCCGGCAAGGGCGGCGCTAACGGGTCGTGAACGGGGTTTGCTGACATAGGTTACTGGTCGCCATGGTCTGAGCGGATTTGCTTAAGTTGATTGCTTTTTTAACACATTGAAAAACAACAACTAAAAATCTGGCAGAAGGATTGAACGGGTTTCGAAGGTTCGCAAGTATGCGCAATTGAACGCTCGTCTATCCATAGCCGTGATGAGGGAGGGAAGGCGTAACCCAAATGGGGTATCCCATTCACCCCCATGGGGGTATCGTCCTGCGTCGTGATATGCACTAGTCTGCACCCTGAATCAGGCACGTGCCAAGCATAACGTACAAAACTCAAGGGGTGAGGAAGTATGGCGCTGGTTAGTCCGCATGGAGGGGGCGATCTCAATCCCCTGTTGCTTGAAGGGAAAGAGCTGGCCGCCGAGAAGGCGCGCGCGCGCACCCTTCCTCAACTCAAGGTCAGCTCTCGCGAAAAGGGTGACCTGGTGATGCTCGGTATCGGCGGATTTACGCCGCTGGAGGGTTTCATGAGCCATGCCGACTGGCAGGGCGTCTGCGACGGGATGAAGCTGGCCAATGGCTTGTTCTGGCCCATTCCCATTACCCTTTCTACCGATCGCGCCATCGCCGGTTCCATCAAGACCGGTGACGATGTCGCCTTGATCGATCCCGAAGACGGCAACGTCATTGCCACGATCACGATTACCGAGAAATATTCCATAGACAAGGCGCATGAATGCGCGACCGTGTTCGGCACCACCGATTCCGAACATCCCGGCGTCAAGATGGTGATGGAGCAGGGCGAGGTCAATCTTGCCGGTCCGGTAAAGCTCTTGTCCCAAGGCGGCTTTCCGGAAAAATATGGCTCGTTGTTCATGTCGCCGCGCGAGACGCGCGACTTGTTCGAGGCCATGGGCTGGAGCAAGGTTGCCGCATTCCAGACGCGAAATCCGATGCACCGCTCGCACGAATATCTCGCCAAGGTGGCGATCGAAGTCTGTGATGGCGTGCTGATTCATTCACTGCTCGGCCAGCTCAAGCCCGGCGACATTCCCGCCGAGGTGCGCACCAGCGCCATTTCCGTCCTGACCGAACATTATTTCGTCAAAAAGACCATCGTGCAGGCCGGCTATCCGCTGGACATGCGTTATGCCGGGCCGCGCGAAGCGCTGCTGCATGCCCTGTTCCGCCAGAACTACGGTTGCTCGCACTTGATAGTCGGGCGCGATCATGCGGGCGTTGGCAACTATTACGGCCCGTTCGATGCACATCACATCTTCGACAAGATCCCCAAGGACTCACTGGAGACGCAGCCGCTCAAGATAGACTGGACGTTCTGGTGTTACCAGTGCGGAGGCATGGCCTCCGCGCGCACCTGTCCGCACGACGACGAGCATCGCCTGCTGCTCTCCGGCACCAAGCTGCGCAAGATGCTGTCGGAGGATGCCGAAGTCCCGGCGGAGTTCAGCCGCCCCGAGGTTCTGGAGGTGCTGCGGGCCTATTACGCCAGCCTGGCCGAGGACGAAAAAGTGGAGGTGAAGCTCAGCGGTCATTCGGGGCGTTAGGTAACGTCATGCTGAGTAAATGCAAAGTGTACGGCGCGCAGCGATTGAGACATATTATGTAGACAGGCAGGGAAGCGGGTGCCGTGCCAACGACTTGAATGGAAATTTTTTTCTTGCGTTTAAAATTTTGAGGAGAACCTGATGTTCACAAGCAACCTCTTTTCAGAACTTTCGGCATCCATTTCAGCTTCAATCATGCAGGGGTACATCGTTTTGATGTTCCTGCTGGTCATGTTCGGGACAATACTCGACATGATGCATAAAAAAAGCGCGCAGTACTTTTTTGAAAATGCGAAAAAAGCGAGCAAGAGCGCAAAACGCACAGTGGGTACGGGGGAAAAGGCATCGCTTGCTGCATCAGTGCTGGTGAACGAAGTATTAACCTCTGGCGAATTCAAGAATCCAAGACGCAGGCTTTCTCATCTGTTGACGATGTACGGATTCATCATTTTCGTGGTGACCACCGCGATCATGATTTTTTGCTATCCCACGCCGTCAACGCACACACCTGCCTTGCTGCCACAGTTGTGGCATATCGGCGCACTGATGCTGGCAGTGGGCGGATACTGGTTCTGGCTTTTTATCCGCGTTGATGTGTCTGCGGAAGGACTTCCGTGGTTTCGGTTCGAGCGTGCGGATTTGTTCATTCTCTCCCTTCTCGCTACCTCGACATTCGCACTGATCTGGTCATTTACCGGCGGTGGAGTCACCATATTCTTTGCCTTGTTCGTCTTCTCAAGCACGGTGCTCTTTGGCGGCGTTTATTGGTCCAAGTTTGCGCACATGTTCTTCAAGCCTGCTGCGGCCCACCAGAAAAAAATCACCCGGGCCGATGGTTCCCGGGAGAATCTGCCCCCCGAATATGATTTGACGGATCCTGAAGTGCAGCGAAAGTTTCCGGACATTCCCATGTACATGGGCAAGAATCCGCCCAACATGGGGCTTTGCATCAAGGCTGAAAAACCCAGGCACTACTAACGCTGGCTTGACAAATTAGCGATCAAATAGAGGAACAGATTATGCCAACCTTTGTGTATATGACGCGTTGCGATGGTTGTGGGGAATGCGTTGACATTTGCCCGTCCGACATCATGCATATCGATAAAAAGCTGCGCCGCGCTTACAACATCGAACCGAATATGTGCTGGGAATGCTATTCCTGTGTGAAAGCATGTCCGCACCAGGCGATTGATGTGCGTGGTTATGCCGACTTTGCGCCGCTTGGTCACAGTGTCCGGGTGCTCCGAGATGAGGAAAAAGGCACGATTGCGTGGCGTATCAAGTTCCGCAACGGCAAGAAAGATATGGAGCTGCTGGCGCCCATCACGACCAAGCCCTGGGGCAAGCATATTCCCAAGCTGGCTGAGCTGCCTGCTCCCAGCAAGGAGATGCGAGACAGCCAGCTGCTGTTCAATGAGCCTAAATACATCCGCATGGATGACGGTGGGTTGCATACACTGCAATCCAATGGCCTGGAAATCAAGAAAGGAGTGCAGTACTAATGGGCTACTCCACAATTATTGAAGACAATATCGACATCCTGGTGGTGGGTGCGGGCCTGGGCGGTACCGGTGCGGCGTTTGAAGCGAGATACTGGGGGCAGGACAAGAAGATCGTCATCGCCGAAAAGGCGAACATCATGCGTTCTGGTGCGGTCGCTCAAGGCCTGTACGCGATCAACTGTTACATGGGTACACGCTTTGGCGAGAACAATCCCGAAGATCATGTACGCTATGCACGCATCGACCTGATGGGCATGGTGCGCGAAGACCTGTTGTTTGACATGGCGCGCCACGTAGACTCCACCGTACATAACTTCGAGGAGTGGGGCCTTCCCATCATGCGCAACGAAAAGAAGGGTTCGTTTCTGCGCGAAGGGCGTTGGCAGATCATGATTCACGGTGAATCGTATAAGCCTATCGTTGCTGAAGCAGCCAAGAAATCAGCGGACAAGGTTTTCAACCGCATTTGTGTGACCCACCTCCTGATGGACGAATCCAGGGAAAACCGTGTCGCCGGTGCTGTGGGCTTCAATGTCCGTACGGGTAATTACCACGTGTTCAAGTCCAAGGCGGTTATCTGTGGCGCCGGCGGGGCTTCGAACATCTTTAAGCCGCGTTCTGTTGGTGAAGGTGCCGGCCGTGTCTGGTACGCGCCGTGGTCCTCGGGTTCTGCCTATGGTCTTATGATCGAGGCAGGCGCGAAGATGACCCAAATGGAAAACCGCATCGTGCTGGCTCGATTCAAGGACGGGTACGGTCCTGTTGGCGCATACTTCCTGCATCTCAAGACCTATACCCAGAATGCCTACGGCGAGGAGTACGAGTCCAAGTGGTTCCCGGAACTGCAGAAAATGGTAGGCAAGGAATACCTGGATCCGGAGGTTTCGCACAGAACTCATCGTCCCATTCCGACCTGTTTGCGTAACCACGCAATCATCTCGGAAGTGAATGCCGGTCGCGGCCCGATTCACATGGTGACCATGGAGGCCTTCCAGGACCCGCATCTTGAAGAGATCGGCTGGCATAACTTCCTGGGCATGACCGTCGGTCAGGCCGTACTTTGGGCGGCGACAGACGTTGACCCGAAATACGAAAATCCTGAGCTGACCACTTCCGAGCCCTACGTAATGGGTTCGCATGCTACCGGTTGCGGCGCCTGGTGTTCAGGTCCGGCAGATGTATCGCCACCGGAATACTTCTGGGGTTACAACCGCATGACGACAATTGAAGGCCTGTTCGGCGCGGGTGATGCCGTGGGCGGCACGCCTCACGCCTTCTCATCCGGTTCGTTCACCGAAGGCCGCCTGGCTGCCAAGGCTGCCTGTAAATACATCGATGATGGCAAAGCCGAGGGCATCCGTGTTTCTGATGCTCAGATCAATCGCCGCAAGGAGCAGATATACAAGCCGCTGGAAACCTACAGGGTTTACAGCAACGAAGTGGTTGCCGGTACCGTCAACCCCAACTTCATCAATCCAAGACAGGGGCTTGATCGTTTACAGAAGCTGATGGATGAGTACTGCGGTGGTTTCGGCGTAAACTACATGACTAACGACAAGCTCCTGAACATCGGTCTCAAGAAGATGTACATGCTGGGACAGGATCTGGAAAAGATTGCTGCCTCAGACATCCATGAATTGCTGCGTGCATGGGAGCTGAAGCATCGTTTCCTGACTTCTGAATCGGTATTTCAACACACCTTGTTCCGCAAGGAGACGCGTTGGCCGGGTTACTACTACCGTGGTGACGCGATGAAGCTGGATGACAATAACTGGCACGTCCTGACAGTTTCTCGCCGTGATCCCAAGACGGGTGAGTACACGATGGAAAAAGCACCGCTCTACCACCTGGTGGGTGATGTAGAAAAGGCGCCGCCAGTTGAGCACTAGCAGGGTTGAAAAACTGCTGCGAGGTGATGATGCTGCGTTGGAAACCGTTAAATAATGCTCATTTACTACGTGTAAACTGCGCTTATTTACCGGTTTCCGCCTTGCCTGATCCCCTCTCGTCACGTTTTTCAACATCCTGCTAAGCTAGCGCAGATTTATTCGCCGGTTTTGCAAAATCGGGCCAGCGCAAACTATTGGTGACAACTTGCCAGGGCCTGCATGCTTCATGTCGGCCCTTTTTAATCGGCTTGCAAGATCGGAATATTTATTTCGGTGATGAATATAATGAGTAATGTTCTGTTCGGGGTAGGCGTGATGAATATTATTGACATGAAGGATAGCGAAATACTGGAGATCGCCAATCCCATGTGGGCGGATTTGGTCAAATACTCGAACGAAGGCAACTACGGCGCTTTCACGCGCAATTTCTCGAGTTCCTTTATCGCGGGTGCCAATGAGGTAGAGATGGGCAAGCAGTTTGCCAGAAGCGAACTGGCAAAGAATCTGTCGCCGGATTATGAGTATCTCGGCATCATACGTCGCGGCCAGCATGTCACGGTGCTATACAAGCAGAGAAGTTCGAAAAAAGAAGGAGAATGGCTGGGCAGGCTGGTGCTGGGTTATGAAAAGGACAAGGTGAGAATCTTTGGCGCAACCCTGTTCTAGGGATTTGATATGTCCGAGACGATAGAAGACGAAAAGTTCGTTGAGCTGAATTACAAGGTCATCGACAACAAAACCGGCGACATACTGGTCACGGTGGACTATCCGCTGGGCTATGTGCATGGCGTCAACGACGTGATGTCGGAAGAGGTAACCAAGGCGCTGTACGGGAAAAAGGCTGGAGATGTTATCGAAGTGCCTATCGACACTGCACAGCTATATGGCGA
>DATDDB010000045.1:0-8997 GCA_036524005.1 Gallionellaceae bacterium
AAAAACCCTGCACGATCTCTTCCGGCCCGTGATGGTAGGGTGCGACCACCTGGCCGTGGTAGTTGGCGGGGATGCCGCCCATCATGTAGTGCGCGGTCGGCACCACCGGGATGGGCGCCTTGGCCGGGTCGACATGGGCGAACTTGATGGCGATGTCGCGGATGCCGGGCAGGCGGTGGCGGATCACCTCTTCGCCGACATGGTCAACCTTGAGCAGCACATGGTCGCCGTGCGGCCCGCAGCCGCGCCCCTCCTTGATCTCGGTGGCGATGGCGCGCGACACCACGTCGCGGCTGGCCAGATCCTTGGCGGTCGGCGCGTATTTCGGCATGAAGCGCTCGCCGTCCTTGTTGATGAGGTAACCGCCCTCGCCGCGCACGCCCTCAGAGATCAGCACGCCCGCGTTGTACACGCCAGTGGGGTGGAACTGGAAAAATTCCATGTCCTGCAGCGGAATGCCGGCGCGCGCGGCCATGCCCAGCCCGTCGCCGGTGTTGATGTAGGCGTTGGTGCTGGAAGCGAAGATGCGCCCTGCGCCGCCAGTGGCAAACAGGGTGGCGCGCGCCTGGAAGATCATCACCTCGCCGGTCTCGATTTCCATGGCGGTCACGCCGAGCACGTCGCCATCCTGGTCGCGGATCAAATCCAGCGCCATCCACTCCACGAAAAAATGGGTGTTGGCGCGCACGTTCTGCTGGTACAGGGTGTGCAGCAGCGCATGGCCGGTGCGGTCGGCGGCGGCGCAGGCGCGCTGCACCGGGTTCTTGCCGTATTCCTGCATGTGGCCGCCGAACGGGCGCTGGTAGATCTTGCCGCTGTCGAGGCGGTCGAACGGCATGCCGTAATGCTCCAGCTCGTAAACCACTTCCGGCGCGGCACGGCACATGAATTCGATCGCGTCCTGGTCGCCCAGGTAATCCGAGCCCTTCACCGTGTCGTACATGTGCCAGTGCCAGTTATCCTCGGTCACGTTGCCGAGCGAGGCCGCAATGCCGCCCTGCGCCGCCACCGTATGCGAGCGCGTGGGAAACACCTTGGACAGCACCGCCACCTTGAGCCCGGCCTCGGAAAGCGCCAGCGCTGCGCGCATCCCGGCGCCGCCCGCGCCGACCACCACCGCATCGAATGTTCGTTTTGCCGTTTTCATAAGGAAAAACCCGCCACAGAGGCACAGAGACACAGAGAAAAACAAACCAAACCAGAGAACAGACAATCGACAGGGGGGGCTGAAAAGCGGTCGAAGAGGGCTGAACGACATGAGAACAGGCGGGTTCTCTGTGTCTCTGTGTCTCTGTGGTGTAAGGTTTTACCGATATTCATCACATACCCCACAAAATCTGCACCGACCAGATCGCATACACGATCAGGGCAAGGATCACCAGCAGGTAAATCACCAGGCGCGCGCCCGCCGGTTTTACATAGTCCATCACGATGTCGCGCACGCCCACCCAGGCGTGGAAAAACAGCGCCAGCAGGGCCAGCAGCGTAAACGAGCGCACCACATTGCTGGAGAATAGCCCTGTCCATGTGCCATATCCCACGGGCGAATTCAGCAGCACCCAGCCCGCGATAAACAGCGCATAACCCGCCATCACCACGGCGCTGACGCGCTGGATGAGCCAGCTGCGCAGGCCGTAATGCGCGCCGGTGACGATACGGTCTACCATAACCGCACCCCGACCAACGCGGTCAGCGCCAGGCTCAAGGCCAGCACCCATTTGCTGCTGGCGCGCGCCTGCGCCAGCCTGACGCCCACGCCCACATCAATCGCCAAAAGGCGGAGGCCCGCGCAGAAGTGATGCAGAAACGCCCACAGCATGAGCAGCAGGAACAACTTGCTGGCCGGGTGGCGCTGCAAGTCAACCAGCCCGGTATAGGTTTCGATGGAGCGCAGGCTGGCGTACAGCATCCACAGCAATAACGGCAGAAGCAGGAACATCAGCAGGCCGCTGGCGCGGTGCAGGATGGAAACAACCCCCGGCAAGGGCAGTCGGATCTGATGCAGCGCAAGGAATTTCGGGTGGTTATTGTTCATCTATTCATTAATGCAAGTGCGTAATGACCCGGCCGCCATCTTACACCCTTTGCAGACGGATGGAACACTGGCAGAATGTGTGCATCGCCACACTTGCCGGATACCCCATGAAAGCTCCTATCCGTATCGCCATCACCGGTGCTGCTGGCCAGATCGGCTACAGCCTGCTGTTCCGCATTGCCAACGGCGACATGCTGGGCCGCGACCAGCCCATCATCCTGCAATTGCTGGACGTGACCCAGGCGCAGCAAGCCCTGCGCGGCGTGGCGATGGAACTGGAAGACTGCGTTTTCCCCATGCTGCAGCAGGTAATCGTCACCGACGATCCCAAGGTCGCGTTCCGCGACGCCGAGGTGGCGCTGCTGGTGGGCGCCAAGCCGCGCAGCAAGGGCATGGAACGCAAGGACTTGCTGGAGGCGAACGGGGCGATTTTTTCCGAGCAGGGCAGGTTGCTCAACGAATATGCCGCGCGCCACGTCAAGGTGCTGGTGGTGGGCAACCCGGCCAACACCAATGCGCTGATCACCATGAAGAACGCGCCCGATCTCGACCCCAGGAATTTCAGCGCAATGATGCGCCTGGACCACAACCGCGCCATTGCGCAGGTGGCGCTGAAGCTGTTCCAGCCGATCCAGGACATCAAGAAGATGGTGGTGTGGGGCAACCATTCCGGCACCCAATACCCCGACCTGTCGCACGCCGAAATCCGCGGCCGCAAGGTGCTGGAAATGCTGCGGCAGAATGGCTGGGATGACTGGATCGAGAACACTTTCATCCCCACTGTGCAGAAACGCGGCGGCACGGTGATCGAGGCGCGTGGGCTTTCCAGCGCAGCCAGTGCGGCGAATGCCGCGATCACCCATGTGCACGACTGGCTGCTGCACTCGCACCACAATGACTGGGTGACCATGAGCGTGCCTTCGGACGGCAGCTACGGCATTCCGGAAGGTGTAATCTACGGTTTCCCGGTCACCTGCCGCAACGGCCACTACCAGATCGTGCAGGGGTTGGCGCTCAGCGACCTGGGGCGCCAGCACATGCTGGACAGCCACCGCGAATTGCTCGAAGAACGCGACCACGTCAAACACTTGCTCGGCAAATAAGGAGAAAAACATGACATCTCAAATCGAATCGGTGCTGCGCGAGAACCGGGTTTTCCCCCCTTCCGCCGCATTCACGGCACAGGCCAATGTTTCCGGGATGGATGCCTACCGTGCGCTGGCCGAAGCCGCACGAAAAGACCATGCCGGCCACTGGGCCAAACTGGCGCGTGACCTCATCCACTGGCACAAGCCCTTCACCAGGACGCTGGATGAAAGCAATGCGCCGTTCTACAAGTGGTTCGAGGACGGTGTGCTCAATGTTTCCTGGAACTGCCTGGACAAGCACCTCGCCACGCAGCCGGAAAAAACCGCGATCATTTTCGAGGCCGACGACGGCAAGGTCACCCGCGTGAACTACCGCGAACTGCATGCCCGCGTGTGCCAGTTTGCCAACGCGCTGAAATCGCGCGGCATCAGGAAGGGCGACCGTGTGGTGATCTACCTGCCGATGAGCATTGAAGCCGTCATTGCGATGCAGGCCTGCGCGCGCATCGGCGCCATCCACTCGGTGGTGTTCGGCGGCTTCTCCTCCAAGAGCCTGCATGAGCGCATCCTGGATGCGAAGGCGTGCGCGGTCATCACCGCCGATGCGCAGATGCGCGGCGGCAAGGTGATGCCGCTCAAGAACATCGTGGACGAGGCGCTGGCCACCGGCGGCTGCGAAAGCGTCACCAGCGTGATCGTTTACAAGCGCGCGGGCAACGACATACCGTGGAATGCGGCGCACGATGTGTGGTGGCACGAATTCTGTGCCGTCCAGCCTTCCGTGTGCGAGCCCGAGTGGGTAGGCGCGGAACACCCGCTGTTCATCCTCTACACTTCCGGCTCCACCGGCCACCCCAAGGGGGTGCAGCATTCCACCGCCGGTTACCTGCTGGGCACCATGGTCACCATGCAGTGGGTGTTCGACTACAAGCCTTCCGACATCTTCTGGTGCACGGCGGACGTGGGCTGGATCACCGGCCACAGCTACGTGACCTACGGCCCGCTGGCCATGGGCGCGACCGAGGTCATCTATGAAGGCATCCCCACCTACCCGGACGCGGGGCGCTTCTGGAAAATGATCCAGGACCACAAGGTCACCACCTTCTACACCGCGCCGACCGCCATCCGCTCGCTGATCAAGCTGGGCGGCGACCTGCCCGGCAAATACGACCTTTCCAGCCTGCGCCTCCTGGGCAGCGTGGGCGAGCCGATCAACCCGGAAGCCTGGATGTGGTATTACACCGTGGTGGGCAAGGAACGCTGCCCCATCGTGGACACCTGGTGGCAGACCGAAACCGGCTGCCACATGATCGCTCCGCTCCCGGGCGCTGCGTCGCTGAAACCCGGCTCCTGCACCTTGCCGGTTCCCGGCATCGAAGTCGCGGTGGTGGACGAACTGGGGCATGAAGTGGCCCCCAACCATGGCGGGTCGCTGGTGATCAAGAAGCCCTTCCCCTCGCAGATCCGCACCATCTGGGGCAACCCGGAACGCTTCAAGGTCGGCTATTTCCCCGAGGAACTGGGCGGCGCCTATCTGGCGGGCGACTCCGCCTTCCGCGACGAGGATGGCTATATCTGGATCATGGGACGCAACGACGACGTGCTGAAGGTTTCCGGCCATCGCCTCGGCACCATGGAGATCGAATCCGCGCTGGTCGCCCACAAGCTGGTGGCGGAAGCCGCCGTGGTCGGCCGCCCCCACGAGATCAAGGGCGAGGCCGTGGTTGCCTTCGTCGTGCTCAAGGGCGCGCGCCCGGCCGACCCGGCCCGCGCCAGGGAAATTATCGAAACCCTGCGCGAATGGGTGGGCAAGGAAATCGGCCCCATCGCCAAGCCGGACGAAATCCGTTTCGGCGACAACCTGCCCAAGACCCGCTCCGGCAAGATCATGCGCCGCCTGCTGCGCGACATCGCCCAGGGCAAGGAAATCACGCAGGATACTTCCACATTGGAAAATCCGGCCATCCTTGACCAGCTGAAGGAAGTGGTTAAATAGGAGCCGCAATGGATGAACCCCGCGTCAGGCGCCTGCTGATCACGCTGCTGGTGAGCATCGTCATCATTCTGCTGCTCAAGGCCATGCTGCTCAGGACGGCCACCAACGTTGGGGCCGCCAAGGAAAGAAAGGCCGCCGCAGAAAAAAACCAGGCCGCGCCTGCCGCCGTTCCATTGCCTGCATCCGGCGTGAATTGAGCGATGCACGCCGTATTCGAAGAAGCCGGCTTTGCCATGGTCGAGGAGATGATCTCACCGGCCATGGCGCAGATGCTGCTGGCCGAGCTGGCAAGACAGGACATGGAGCCCTTGAGCGGCGGCATCCGCCGCATCGACAAGCTGGTGCCCGAAGTGGCCGAGCTGGCGCACTCGCCGCATTTCATTGCGACCGCACAGCGGCATTTGCCCGGCCAGCCCGAACTGGTGCGGGCCATCTACTTCGACAAATCCCCGGACAACAACTGGTTTGTCACCTGGCATCAGGACAGGACGGTCTCGGTATCCACCCGCTTCGAGGCGGAAGGCTGGGGGCCGTGGTCGGTCAAGTCCGGCAATTGGCATGTGCAGCCTCCGCTCGAAGTGCTGCAAAACATGGTCACACTGCGCGTGCATCTCGATCCCGCCACCCGCTCCAACGGCTGCCTGAAAGTGATCCCCGGATCGCACAATATCGGCCTGCTCCGGGCAGACCGGGCGCAGGAACACATCGATCAGGAGCGGATTGTGTATTGCGAATCGCCAGCCGGCGGTGCAGTCATCATGCGCCCGCACATCCTGCACTCATCCGAAAAAGCATTGAACGCCATGCCGCGCAGAATACTGCATTTCGAGTATTCCAGTTATCGCCTGCCTGACGGTATTTTCTGGAACGCGTGACACGCCAGGAAATATCCTGTTATTTCCCGGGCCGGCCCATTTATATTTATATGGTATAGATAGATAACCAATAACCAGATGAAGATGCTCCAACCGGTGAAACGTGGTAAATTGGCACAAAATGGATGAGTCCTGGCTCGCCTGACAACTTAAAATTAATGCAGCGGCCAGATTCGCACCACCTAATTGCCACCATGTACGAATAGGATAGACCCGGTATCTACGTGTCATGGAAAAAAAACAGATCCCTGTAGAAGATTTGCGGTTCGGCATGTATGTGCTGGAACTGGATCGGCCATGGCTAGGCACACCCTTCATGTTCCAGGGGTTCCCTATCGTATCCGACGATCAGATTGCGGAACTCAAAAAATACTGCCGCACGGTATACATAGACCCCGAGCGCAATGCAGTGGACGTTTCCTTCCATGGCACGGCGGCGGAATTCCGCGGACAGCCGCTGGTGCGCGGGACCACGATCTACCCGGACACGTCCCCCATTGAGCAGGAACTGCCCATCGCCAAGCAGATATACACCACCTTCGAGGAGAGCGTGCAGCACACGCTGGAATCTGTGCGCATCACGGGCGACCTGGACGCCAAGCAGGTGACCGGCATCGTGGGAAAAATGACGCGCAGTATCGAGCGCAACCCCGACGCAATGATCCTGCTGCACCGCATGCAGGAGCGTAGCAACGACGAGTTCAACCGCGCAGTGGACAATTCAATCCACATGATCACTTTCGGCCGCTTCCTGCAGTTTCCCAGCGACCGCCTGGAGCTGCTCGGCATGGCCGGGCTGCTGCTGGACATCGGCAAGATCAACCTGCCGGAAGCCATACTGCGCAAGAAGGACAAGCTGACCGCGGAAGAATATGAAATTTCCAAGCAGCATGTCATGCACTCGGTCAACCTGATCAACGCCGTGCCCAATCTGCCCAAGGGCCTGGCCGACATCGTCCTGCAGCACCACGAGCGGCTGGACGGCAGCGGTTATCCGCGCGGCCTTTCCGGCAGCCAGATCACGATAGACGGCGCCATCACCGGACTGGTAAACACCTACTGCGCCCTGATTTCCAAGCGCAGCTATGCGGAACAGACCTCCGCCTCCAATGCGCTCAACATGCTGTTCAAGCTGCGCGGCACCCTGTTCCATGACGCGCTGGTGGAACAATTGATCCAGTGCATCGGGATCTACCCGGTCGGCAGCGCCATCGAGCTCAACACCGGCGAGATCGGCGTGGTGATCGCACAAAACCTGATCCGCCGCCTGCAACCCAAGGTCATGCTGGTGCTGGACCACCTGTGGAAGCCGATCCGCCCGCAACTGATGCTGGATTTGGTCAAGGAACCGAAGTCCAGCACCGGCGAACCGTACCGTATCAAGCGCACCATACCGAACGACCAGTTGCCAATTGATCCCCATGAATTCTTCCTCTGAGGGAGCCGGTCTGGCGCCCGCAACTGCGGGCATGCATGACAACCTGCTGGAGCAGTTTGCCGGGCGCCTGCAAAGCATCCTGGCGGAGGCTGCCGCCAAAAACGAGAATGTCGCGCTGATGATGGTGCATGCGGCGGCCATAGACCGCACCGATGCCCGCGAGGGATACCGGGCGGGCAACTCCCTGTCGGAAAAGATCGCTGCCATCCTGCGCACGAAAGTGCTGCGCAAGCGTGACGAAATCGAAATACTGGCGCGTGATGAATACATCTGCACCCTGCCCGGCGTACCCTCGCCCGAGATTGCCATGCTGGCCGCGCAGCGAGTGATGGCGTTTCTGGGTGCAGCACCCCTTGAACTGCGCCAGGCCACCGAGTATGCCGATGCCGCCGTCGGCATTGCCATGTTCCCGGAGCACGGGCAGGACGCTGCCGCGCTCCTGCAACACGCCAAGCATGCCCTGCTCGCCGCGCGCGGGCGCAGCGACAGGATCTGCATCTACGAAAACCCCGTGGGCGGTCTTGCAGACCAGTCGCAGTACGTCGCGCGCATGGCAGACGCGATCGAGCACAACAGCCTGACGCTGCACTACATGCCGCAGGTTTCCCTGCGCACCGGAAAAATAACGGGCGCCGAAGCGCTGCTGCGCTGGACCGATGATGCACTGGGCCAGGTGGCGCCGCATGAGGCGGTGCAAGCGGCGGAATCCAGCGGGCTGATGGACCGGCTGAGCCAGTGGGTCATCACTAGCGCCGTGCAGCAGTGCGCACAATTCCTCGAGATTGACCCGGATTTCAAGGTCAGCATCAACCTCTCCCCTTCCAACCTGCACGAGCCGGACCTCCCGCTTTATATCGACCGCGCGCTGCGCACCTGGGGAGTGGACGGCAGCAACGTCTCCATCGAAATCACCGAATCGGCGATGATCACCAACCAGGCCGCCGCCAATGAAATATTGCGCGAACTCAAGTCATACGGCCTGCGGCTGTCGGTTGACGACTTCGGCACCGGCTATTCCTCCATGTATTACCTGGCCAACATGCCGCTGGATGAACTGAAGATCGACCAGTCGTTTGTGCGCAGCATGCTGGAGGCGCCGAACAGCGCCAAGATCGTGCGCTCGCTGATCGAACTCGCGCACAACCTCGAGCTGACCGTGGTAGCCGAAGGCGTGGAAAAGGAAGAAATCCAGGCTGCCCTCGCCCACCTCGGCTGCGACCACGCCCAGGGCTACCATATCGGCGCAGCCATGCCCGCTACGGAGCTGGTGACGCGCCTCAAGCAGCAGGCGCAGAAAAATAACCTGCCGCCTCCGCAAAACGCGGCGCGGACATGAGCGCAAAGCTGTCGAGCCGGGATTGAAGTAAAATCGGTCCGCTTTTCGCACGCAAACAGAAATATGCGGGATGACTGAACCGTCCCAGGAGCGGACATTAGGAGGATGTTTCAATCTATGACAGCCCTAGGGGTCATATTTATTTGTGCTGGCTTTATATGCTGGTTTATTGGCGCTAGCGAAGTTACAAAACGAACGTTCAAGCGACTCGGGATCAAGCGTGACTGGG
>DATDDB010000046.1:0-5142 GCA_036524005.1 Gallionellaceae bacterium
GTCGAAGCGCTGCTCAATCGTCAGCCGGGTAATGAGTTCTGAGTAGCGAGTGCCGAGCACTCAGCACTCAGCACTCAGCACTCAGCACTCAGCACTGCTCCTTCAAATCCGCACTGTCGCCAAGCCTCAAACACCGCCACCGCCACAGTATTCGACAGGTTCAGGCTGCGGTTGTCCGGCAGCATCGGCAAACGCAGACGCCGCTCCGGCACGAATGCAGCCAATACATCCTCAGGCAAGCCGCGGCTCTCCGGGCCGAACAGGAAAGCATCCCCGCGCCGGTAGTTCACTTCGTGGTAGGGATGCGAGGCTTTGGTGGTGAAGGCGAACACGCGAGCATCCGCCAGAGTGTCCAGACATTCGCCAAGCGTGTCGTAAACCCGGACACGCGCGTATTCATGGTAGTCCAGCCCGGCGCGGCGCAGGTGCTTGTCGTCAAGGTCGAAGCCCAGCGGGCGGATGAGGTGCAACTGCGCACCGGTGTTGGCGCACAGGCGGATGATGTTGCCGGTATTGGGCGGAATCTCCGGCTGGTAAAGAATCACGTTGAACATCAGGAGTCCGGTCGAAATGCTTGTCAGTATGGGGAAAAACGGCTAACTTCCGCTTATCGGTCAGTGTCTGGAAAAGTCACGCAGGGGGAATTATGGCGCGTCCGGAGAAAATCCGCTTAGGCGATCTGCTGGTGCAGCAGAAACTCATTTCAATGGATCAGCTCCAGTTCGCGCTGGAACAGCAGAAGCGCAGCGGCCGCAAGCTCGGGCGCGTGCTGGTGGACAACGGCTTCGTTTCCGAAGACCAGATCTCCGAGGCCATCGCCAAGCAGCTCAGCATTCCCTACATCAATCTCAAGTACTACAACGTCAATCTCGAAATCGTGCGCCGCCTGCCGGAGAACCAGGCGCGGCGCTTTCGTGCAGTGGTGCTGGAGGAGCGCAACGGCATGCTGCTGGTTGGCATGGCCGATCCGACCGACCTGTTCTCCTTCGATGAGATCGGGCGCGTACTCAAGCGCGACATCGATGTTGCGGTGGTCACCGAGGGGCAGTTGCTGGAGACCATCGACCGCGTCTATCGCCGCACCGAAGAGATCACCGGCCTGGCGAAGGCTGTTTCCGAAGAACTGGGCGACACCTACATCGATTTCGGCGCGCTGAGCGCAACGGTCGGCGCCGAAGAAGCTCCCGTGGTCAAGCTGCTGCAGACCATGTTCGACGACGCGACCCAGGTGCGCGCTTCCGACATCCACATCGAGCCGCAGGAATCGCGCCTGCAGATACGCTTCCGCATCGACGGCGCCTTGCACCTGCAGACCGAAGCCGACAGCAAGATCGGGCCTTCTCTCGCCCTGCGACTGAAGCTGATGTCCGGGCTGGATATCTCGGAAAAGCGCCTGCCGCAGGACGGGCGCTTCAACATGCGCGTGCGCGACCAGGCGATAGATGTGCGTATCTCCACCATGCCGACGCAATACGGCGAATCGGTGGTGATGCGCTTGCTTAACCAGAGCGGCAGCTTCCTTACGCTGGACAAGCTCGGCATGCCTCCCGACATGCTCAAGCGTTTCCGCGAGATCATCCAGCGCAGCAGCGGCATGGTGCTGGTCACCGGCCCCACCGGCAGCGGCAAGACCACCACGCTGTATGCAGCGCTGTCGGAGATCAACACCGTCGACCAGAAGATCATCACCGTGGAAGACCCGGTGGAATACCGTTTGCCCGGCATCAACCAGGTGCAGGTGAACGAAAAGATCGAACTGACTTTTTCACGCGTGCTGCGCTCCGTCTTGCGTCAGGACCCGGACATCATCCTCGTCGGCGAGATGCGCGATGCCGAGACCGCGCAGATCGGCATGCGCGCCGCAATGACCGGCCACCTGGTGTTCTCCACGCTGCACACGCGCGATACCGCCGGCACGCTGTTTCGCCTGGTGGATATGGGCGCGCCGAAATACATGGTGGCTTCGTCGGTGCAGGCGGTGGTGGCGCAGCGCCTGTTGCGCCGCGTGTGCGAGAGTTGCAGCGAGGCACATGTCCCGTCGCCGCAGGAAGCCGAGTGGCTTCAGAGCGAAGGTATTTTCCGCAACGACTGGGGCACCCTGATGCACGGGCGCGGCTGCTCGCACTGCAACGGCACCGGCTACCACGGGCGCATGGGCGTGTACGAGATGCTGGAGATGGGCCAGGAACTGGTGGATGCCGCTGCGCATGAAGACAATACTTTCTTCATGCAAGCCGCGCGCGAACACCTGAAAGGCAAGACGCTGCTGGATGCTGCCTTGCGCGAAATGAAGCTGGGCCGCACCAGTGTTGCCGAAGTGATGCGCGTCAGCAACCAGGTAGAGGATTGAGCGTGCCGGTTTTTGCGTACAAAGGCAGAAGCGCACGCGGCGAACTGGTGCAGGGAACGCTGGAAGGCGCGGACAGCGGTGGCGTCGCCGATCAGTTGCTGAACACCGGCATCACGCCGACCGAGATCACGCTTTCCCGCGCGGCGACGGGCGAAAAGACTGAAATCGGCATATGGCAACGGCTCACGATGGAAAGAAAGGTCAATGCGCTGGAACTGATGCTGTTCAGCCGCCAGATGTACACATTGCTCAAGGCCGGCGTGCCCATCATGCGCGCCCTGGCCGGATTGCAGGAATCCACGCATAACCCGGCTTTTTCCGCGATGCTGCAGGACCTGCGCGAGAGCCTGGACAGCGGGCGCGAACTGTCCACCGCGATGCGGCGCCATCCCAGGATATTCTCTCCTTTCTATCTCAGCATGGTGCAGGTCGGCGAGATGACCGGCATGCTGGATATCACCTTCCTGCGCCTGTACGAGCATATCGAATTCGAACGGGAGATGAAGGAGCGCATCAAGTCCGCACTGCGCTACCCGATGTTCGTGCTGGTCGCGATGGCGATCGCCATCGTCATCGTCAACATCTTCGTCATCCCCGCTTTCGCCAAGGTGTTTGCAGGTTTCCATGCGGAACTACCGATGATGACCAGGCTGCTGATGGGTTTTTCGGACTTCATGGTGCAGGCCTGGCCCATTTTGCTGGCGCTGCTCATCGGCGCAGTGGTCACTTTCCGCGCATGGCTCAACACGGTGAACGGGCGCTACAGGTGGGACCGCTACAAGTTCCACATCCCCATTGCGGGCAGGATCATCATGAAGGCGACCCTGGCGCGCTTCGCGCGCAGCCTGGCGCTGTCGTTCAAGAGCGGCATCCCCATCGTGCAAGGATTGAACTCGGTCGGACTGGTGGTGGACAACGAATTCATGCGCAGCCGCATCGAGCAGATGCGCGACGGCGTGGAGCGCGGCGAAAGCATATTGCGCACCGCAGCAGCGAGCGGCGTGTTCACCCCCACTGTGCTGCAGATGATCGCGGTGGGAGAGGAGACCGGCGACATGGACGGCCTCATGTTCGAGATCGCCGGCATGTACGAGCGCGAAGTGGAATACGAAATCAAGACGCTGAGCGCAAATATCGAACCGATCATGATCGTTCTGCTGGGCGGGCTGGTGCTGATCCTTGCGCTGGGCATCTTCCTGCCGATGTGGGACCTGGGCCAGGCGGCGCTGCGCCGATGAGCTTGAGGATGGGGGATCGAGGATCGAGGGTCGAACTCCCCTCTCCCGCATGCGGGAGAGGGGTTGGGGGAGAGGGTGATACCACGCCCCACACTCCTTGCTTCTCGATCCTCGATCCTCGATCCTCAAAGGGTTTCACCCTGATCGAACTCGTCGTAGTCATCATCATCGTGGTGGTGCTGGCGGGGACGTTCCTGGTGCGCGTCCCCTATTACCAGGAACAGGCCGAAAAGGCCGCCATGCAGCAAGTGGCGGGAGCGCTGCAGAGCGCGCTGGTGTTGCGCTACGGGGCCTTGATGGCGCGCGGGGCGGCAACGGAAAAGGAGTTGAGCATTCTCGCCACCGACAACCCGATGACCTGGTTGCAGCAGATACCGCGCAACTACGCGGGCGAATATTACGACCCCACGCCGGGGGCGGTCGCGCCGGGGCACTGGATGTTCGACCTCAAGTCGCGCGACCTGATCTACGTGGTGGATCATGGCGACCATTTCGTTCCGGGCAAGGATGGAAGAAAGTGGATACGCTTCCATACCCGTTTCCAGTACGAACCGGTGCTTGGTGGCGGTGCGCAAGCCCAAGGCAAGAAAGAACTGGTCGGCACGCTGTTCGAACCGACCGAACCTTACCGCTGGTTAGATTAAGGAGGTGCAAGTGGATCCCGTCGTCGAGTCTCTGTTGTTACGTTCTGTAGTGTTGTTTCTGCTGGCAGGCAGCTTGGCCGGCCTGGTCGTCGGCGCATTGCTGCTATGGCGGCCGCAGCGGCTGCACGCGGTCAGCGCCTTGCTCAATCGCTGGATATCCACCCGCCATCTGGATCAGTCGCTCGAGCGCAGCGTCAGCCTCGATCCCTGGTTCTACCGCTACCGCAGAACCAGTGGCGTGCTGACCCTGTTGGGTTCCTGCTACATCCTGTATTTCTTCACCGTGAGCCTGGACAAGGCAAGCGCCATCAATGGCCTGTCCCAGTATTTCAAGCTGCCTGCCCTGCTGGTCGGCGGCTTGCTGGATGCGGGGGCGCTGATCGCTTTGCTCGGCGCAACGTTCGCGGCCTTCATCAGCCTGTTCCTGCTATGGCGTCCCAGCATGCTGCGCGACTTCGAGCAGGGGGCCAACCAATGGCTGTCCCTGCGCCGCGCCCTGAAACCGGTGGAGATCCCGCGCCCGGGCGTAGATGAATATGTTTTTCAGTATGCTCGTCGCGCGGGCATTTTGCTGATGCTGGGCAGCTTGTATACCCTGGTGTTGCTGACGTTCTGGCTCAGCCGTTATCACGGTGCCTGAGTCGGGATGTGTGCGGGATGGACTTCGCCCCCCGGCTGTAAGTCATTGTCGCAGTATGGTATTGCTTGCTTTTCGGCCTGTTTTCCAATAGATTGGGGCCAGTCGGCCGAGGCCGGTGTTGCGGCATCGGGCAGAGCGGATCGGTGATACATAAGATCAAGGCTGCGGCCTTGGAAATTTAAGGAGACTGGAAATGAAAAACCAAAAAGGTTTTACCCTGATCGAACTGATCGTGGTGATCGTGATTCTGGGCATTCTGGCGGCGACGGC
>DATDDB010000047.1:0-26947 GCA_036524005.1 Gallionellaceae bacterium
TTGCAGAACATGTTCAGCCGTTTCGCCGCGCAACCCTGCGGGAGGGTGTTGACGCAGGAACGACAGCACGCGCAGCAAAGCCTCTGCATCGCCGCGCTTTACCGGTTGCGCCAGCGTCTGCTTGCTCAGTTTCTCGCCCGAGTCGTTCACTGCTACGGGAAAGTGCATGTAGAGCGGCGTGGAGATTCCCAGCAAGCGCTGGAGGAAAATCTGCCGTGGGGTCGAAGCGAGCAGATCTGCACCGCGCACCACATGTGTAATGCCCTGATGCGCATCGTCCACCACCACCGCCAACTGGTAGGAAAACAGACCATCTGCGCGCTTCACCACAAAATCTCCGATTTCGCCTGCAAGGTGCTGGGAGATGTGCCCTTGCAATGCGTCTTCGAACCCGATGGTTCCATCCCACGTCTCCCAGCCAGGTGCGTAGACATGATCCGTGCGCACCCGCCATGCCCGGCCCAGCCTTCCTGGCGATATGCCCTTGCGGCAAGTGCCGGGATATACCTGTCCGTCTATTCCATTTACCGCGGAATCCGCAATTTCGCGGCGGGTACACGCGCACGGATACACCGCACCCGCACCCTGCAATTTATGCAATGCGGCCTCGTAAGCAGCGGCACGGCTGTCCTGGTACAGGATCTCTCCATCCCAGTGCAGACCGTATGATTCCAGCGTGCGCAGAATATCATCTGCAGCACCCGGCACGCAGCGCGGCTGATCGAGGTCATCGATGCGCACCAGCCAGGTGCCGCGGTGGTGTCTTGCATCCAGAAAACTTGCAACGGCAGCTGCCAGCGATCCGAAATGCAGGGGACCCGTGGGAGAAGGCGCAAACCTGCCGCGATAAGCTGTACCTGACGGCATCAAATATGCAGGATCACTGTGAATGGAACAGGGGGCTCGCTACAACTGTTGTTGGCATGCGCGAGGAATGACTTTCAGGAAAATTCAACGTCCCGCATACTGCTGCAGACCGCCTGCCTGTTCCCTGCAAAATTCCGCATATGAATAGACCGGGCCTTGCAAATAATGGGATGGCAAGTCGAACAGCGCCCAGTAATAATTTTCCCTGCCAAGACAAACCTGTGGCGGCAGACAATATGACAGCCAGTTGTCCCCGATTTCCTTCAGGTACATGCCGCCAGTGTCGGAGAAAAATGGGACGGCCTTCCTTTCCCGCAAGGCGGAAAGCAATTCTGGCGGCGCGCCCTGGTCCTGTGCAATTTCAAGGTGAGTGGTCAGTCCGGCTTCGGTTTCTATCACCATCAGCGTGGCTGCGCCTTGGCTGTCGAAGAACAGAATCCCGGGTGGATTCGGAAACAGGTAGTGCTCCACAAAGCGGTGACGCGCACAAAGCTGGTTCACCAGCGCCATCATGGCCGGGTCGGACAGAAATGAATAGGAATGCCGGGTTAGCAGATCCTTCAGGGTGTGAGTCTGGGCATTGAAAAAATCGCGCTGCAGCCGGATGATTTCCTTGTCCAGACGATCAAACGCCCCCATGTCATTTTTCTGGATGAAGCAATCGATCAGTTTCCGGTTGAATGCATCTATCGCAATCCTTTCGTCTGCCTGGCCGGTCAGCAATATCTTTTTGCACGGCAAATCACGCACCGCCCAACAGAATTCCACACCATTCATTTGCGGCATCGCATAATCGACCACCAGGACGGAAGGCAGCGCGAAACGTTTCCTGTCCATGACGATGCGATATATCCGGTCCAGATAAATGGATACATTGCGGCGCTCAAGGGAATCGCTATCCACGTCATAACCAACGTGTAGCAAGCCGTTTGCATCGCCGTAGGAATACTGCCGGTAGGCCTGGCGTACCCAATCTAGCGCAGAACCTGCATCGTAGAACGACTTGCATCCCAACTGCGGACTAAGCTGGAATACCAGGCTGTCCAGAAAGCTCTGGCTGTCATCCACAAGAACCGTCAGGGTTGGGCATTGGTAAACTGGTAATATATGTTCCATTTAAACGCAGAGGTAACTGACCTCGTTTGATCTGTAATTACAGGCAATAATTTAACAGAGAATGCCCTTTGCCGCATCCTGTTAAGATGTGGCCGGTGCAACCGATTAACGTACCACGACATTAACCGGGTACCGTTTGCAGCCAGTACAAGCTAATATTACACATATTAAAAATTTCCCTGAAGCGACCGGGTGGCATCTCACCGCAGCGAACTGGATCAACCAACCTACCATATTTTATTTACTCTTGCCGATGAACGGAACCCGCAGCAATCACGCCCCACGCATAGCCATTTTGTATGTGGATGACGCGGAAACGGAGCGTATGCACTTTGCGCATGTGTTTGGCGAAGATTATTCGGTATTGCCCGCTTCAGGCGCGCAGGACGCCATCGCGTTATTGCGCGGCATGAGCGACCGGGTAGGCATCGTCATTGCTGACGCTACCCTGCCGGGACTCAATGGCAGCGACTTGTTGCGCCAGGTCGGCGAAGAGTTCCCCCATGTCATCCGCATATTGGCCACTGGAAATTCCGACAGCGAAGCTTTGCGGAACGCGGTAAATTCCGGCGAGATTTTCCGCATCATTGAAAAACCCATGAACTCCGCACTCGTTGCACACGCCTTGCGCCAGGCAACAGCCCGGCTGCATGCCAGAGACTCCAGACATCAGCGCTTGCAGGCAATAGAAGAGACCATGACTTTCCTGACGCACGAGCTGAACACCCCGCTCGCGGCCATCCTCAATTTTGCACGGGGCATGCAGCGCCGCCTGACAGATGTAAGCGTATCCCCCCAGCAGCAGGCTGAGATATGGAAGGCATCCCTGGCGGTGGACGAGAATGTCCGTCTTTGCATTGCCTTGCTGTCTTCGTTTGACGAAACGATCAAGGCAGTCGCCACGCAGCCTGGTTTGCCCGCAAAAATCACAGCACACCAGTTGCTCACCTCCCTGCTCGACACTCACCCCCTCACCCGCGCCCAGCGGGGCATGATACGGATTGAGCTGGAGGAGGATTTCCCGATAACCGCGCTGCCGAATTGTATATCGCTGGTACTGTCTTCATTGTTGAACAGCACTCTGCGCGCCTTGAAGGACACCTCCGCTCCGTCAATCAGCCTCACCGTGACCGCAGGCGATCATCCCCATATACGCATCGCCAACAACGGCCCGGGGCTCTCACCCAGCGTGCTGGACCGGCTGATGCTGGATTCTGTGGCCACGCACGCGGATGCGGACGACGCCGAACGGGGCCTGGCATTCTGCAAACGCATCATGCAGGTGTTCGGCGGCGAACTGATGATACGTTCGGTGCAAGGCGTGTATACCACCATCACGCTGTATTTCCCGGCCGCCAGCCCCAGGGGCGCCCTGCCCTACTGACATGCCTGAGGCATTGTTTCAGGCAACGGTCACATCCTTGGAAGCATAGACATCCTGAATTGCGTGGAGCAGCGCCACGCCTTCTTTCATCGGCTTCTGGAACGCCTTGCGCCCGGAGATCAGGCCCATGCCGCCCGCGCGCTTGTTGATGACAGCCGTGCGCACTGCCTGGTGCAGGTCGTCCTTGCCCGATTCTCCGCCGGAATTGATCATGCCCACGCGGCCCATGTAGCAGTTCGCCACCTGATAGCGCACGAGATCCACCGGATGGTCGGAAGTAAGCTCGCTATACACCTTGGGGCTGGTCTTGCCGAACTTGATGGCGTTGTAGCCGCCGTTGTTCTCGGCCATTTTCTGCTTGACGATGTCGGCGTTGATGGTCACAGCCAGGTGGTTGGCCTGCCCCGTCAGGTCGGCAGCAACATGGTAGTCCTTGTCCCCGAGCTTAAAGGCAGGATTGCGCAAGTAGGCCCATAGAACGGTCGCCATGCCCAGATCGTGCGCATGTTCGAATGCTTCCGAGATTTCCTGTATCTGGCGGCGCGACTGCACTGATCCAAAAAACACCGTTGCACCCACCGCCACGGCTCCCATGTCAAACGCCTGATCCACGCTGGCAAACAAGGTCTGGTCAAATTCGTTGGGATAGGTGAGCAACTCGTTGTGGTTGATCTTCATGATGAACGGGATCTTGTGCGCATAACGGCGCGCCACCGAGGACAGCACGCCCAGCGTGGATGCCACGCCGTTACAGCCGCCTTCGATGGCCAGCTTGACGATGTTCTCGGGATCAAAATAAATCGGGTTGGGCGCGAACGATGCGCCGCCGGAATGCTCCACGCCCTGGTCCACCGGCAGTAGCGACAGGTAGCCGGTGTTCGCCAGCCGTCCGTGGTCGTAAAACGCTTGCAGGCTGCGCAGCACGCCCGGCTTGCGGTCTTTCATTGCCACCACGCGGTCCACATAATCGGGGCCGGGCAGGTGCAGTGCTTCCTTGGGAATTCCGGTGCAGCGATGCGCTAGCAGATGTTCCGCTTCTTCCGCCAGCAGTTGCTTGATGTCAGTAGCCATGGCAACCTCCTGATGCTGGAAATAGGATCGAAACACCATACTACTCCTTTATTGCCGCGTTGTGTCAGCCCGCGGCAACGAAGGCAGAGGGTTAATTCTTTTTCTGCGCGTGCAAGCAGGCCAGCCGGAAAATTTCCAGCAGGTCTTCTTCGCTCACGTCGGTGACCCCCTCCATTTGCCGCATGGCCCATTCGACATCCGACTCCGTCAAAGTGGGGCCGGCTGCAGGCGTGACCGGGGCATGATGGCGGCGCACCGGGTAGCGCCCGAGGTGAATCAGGTTATTGATGACGAGTGCAAGCATCAAGGTGAGCATGACATTGGCCAGCACCACACCGCCTGACCACAACCAGCCATGTTGTTGAAATACCGGCTCGTTCAGCACCATGAACAAGGCCGTGGCAGCGCCCGGCGGATGCAGCGAACGGGTAAGGTGCATCGCCAACACCGCCAGCCCTGCGGCACCAGCTGCTGCCCACAGGGTGCCAGGGATCAGGATGGCGCAGGTCACGCCAACCACAGCTGATACCAGGTTGCCCACGACCAGCGGCCAAGGCTGGGCCATGGGGCTATGCGGTACGGCATAGACGAGCAACGCGGCGGCGGCCATGGAAGAGAGCATGCTCGGACCGAAATAGCCCGTATCCGGGAACAGGAGGTGCACTATCCATCCCAGCAGCAGAATGCCTGCCATGACGGCTGCGGCACTGCGGAATTTCTCGGCCAGCGGAGTGGGATCAAAACCAGGCATGAAGGATGACAGCATCTCTTTGAAATTCACTCGACGTTACTCCGAGAACAAGTATATATATTTTAAATACATCAAATTGGGTAAGCAAAAAACATGGATTGCCAGCGGGTATTCTTTTAGGGTTTGCTCGCCTTAACAGAGATGAAAACAGCCCAGGCCCCGAGCAACACAAACCACAACAGCGCCCACTCAGGGACGTTCAAGCCGAGGAAGCTCCATTCATTGGCCGCACATTCGCCCGAACCGTGCATCAGCTCTTTCAGGACTTTGGACATGGGGAAATTATCCAGCATGTAGTCCAGACCCGGCCCGCAGGCAGGGACCTGATCCTTGGGCAGATGCTGGATCCAGATATGGCGGCCAGCCACGGCTATGCCAAACAGGGCAAACAGGCCGATCAGTCCGGCATAGATTTTTGCCCACAAACGGACAGGGTTGTGCAGCGCGGCAATGATGAACAGAACCAGCATGGCGAGGAATGCCAGACGTTGCACCATGCACAAAGGACAGGGCTCCAGGTGCAGGATATATTGCAGGTACAGCGCCCCGCCGAACAACCCGGCAATAATCAGCGCGCCCGCCAGGTACAGCCAGCGGCTGGAAAGAGAAAATAACAAGCGCATCATGGGTTCACTCCGCCTCTTCTATCCACGCCATCTGGATGGCTTCCAGCACTTTTTCGCCGCCGCGCATGTGGTCGTCGTCAAAATCCCTGAGCGCCACCACCCAGTTGTGCAAATCGGTGAAGCGCACGGTTTTCGGATCCACCTCGGGATGCGCCTCGGTCAGTTCGATGGCGATCAGGCGCACGTCAGTCCATTTCATTTGGTCTTTTCCTTCGCCATGTTAATGGAGTATCTCGGGATTTCCACTACAAGATCCTGTTTGCCCACCACCGCCTGGCAGCTCAGGCGCGAAGTCGGCTCCAGCCCCCAGGCCTTGTCCAGCAGGTCCTCCTCCTTCTCCTCGGCAGGCGCCAGGGAGGCGAATCCTTCGCGCAGTATGACATGGCAGGTGGTGCAGGCACAGGATTTTTCGCAGGCATGCTCGATCTCGATGCCGTGGTTAAGCAGTGCATCACAAATGCTGACGCCCGGCTCGACATTCAGCACCGCCCCTTGCGGGCAAAGCTCTTCATGGGGCAGCACGATTACTTGGGTCATGGATCAGCCTCCCTTCACGCTGGGCAGGGCTGAGAGCACGCCATCCCAGAAAGCCAGACGAGCATCGACCGCCCGCACGGCGGCCGCGCGTGCCTCAGCGATGCGCGCCGGGTCATTGGCGCAAAGTCCCTGCAACAGGCGAAGCGAGAGCGGTGCATGAAAATCCTCATCCAGATGTATATGACGGCGCAGATAATAATGGAAAACCGGGGCCTGTTGCTCGCTTACGCCCATGCGCGCCAGAAATGCGCGGAACATCGCGGGGATCACATGTTCGCGCCCCAGTGCCAGCGAGGCAGCCGCCACATGCGGGCGCCCGGTATCGATAAATTCAAAAGTGGTGCGGGTAAACTCGGCTGCCGGGCGCGGCGCGATGCCTGCGGCCAGTGCTGACGCGATGCCCTCGCGCACAGCCAGATCGACGAAACGCAAGGGACCTTCAGTTGCGGCACCGGTCTCGCCCATCGCGCGCAGGTACAGCTGGAAATGGCTGGAGAACTCGCCGGGATGATCCGGCCCAGCCTCATCGGTCTCCTCTTCCAGCACCAGTTCGTTGATGAAGCGCTGCACCGAGGGATCGGCACCGGGCTGCCACGGCCAGGACGCAGGGGCGACCGCATGCTGCAGATACTTGATCAGGCTCATGAAGTCCCACACCGAGTAGACATGATGCGACATGAACACGCGCAAGTCATCCAGCGTGTGCACCGATTCATAGATGGGGTGGCGATCGAGGCGCGCTCGCAACCCGGCAATGAACTCGGCGTCGAACATCACGCCTCCAGTTCGTCCAGGCGATGCCCGGTCAGCGCCTGGCTCACGCTGCGATCCATGCGGCGCGAGGCAAATTCCACCGTGCCATGATTCAGCGCGTCGGTAGTTCGCTTGATGGCATAGATGTCACCCTTGCCCAGGCTGTCGCGCAACCTGGACATAAGCTGTTCGATGGCGCCGATTTCCTCCGGCCTGAGCAACGCCGCCCCATCCTCATTCAGCGCGGCTTGCGTGCTTTCCAGCAGGCGCTGGCCCTCGACCTTTGCCTCGGCCAGGGCGCGTGCCTGCATGTCGTCGCGTGCATGGGCGGTTGATTCCTGCAGCATGCGCGCCACTTCAGCGTCGCTCAAACCGTACGAAGGCTTGACCGTGATATGGGACTCCGCGCCGCTAGTCATTTCGCGCGCGGACACACTCAACAGGCCATCCGCATCCACCTGGAAAGTGACACGAATGCGCGCCGCGCCTGCCACCATGGGCGGAATGCCGCGCAGCTCGAATTTTGCCAGCGAGCGGCAATCGGAAACCAGCTCGCGCTCCCCCTGCACCACATGGATGCTCATGGCGGTCTGTCCGTCCTTGTAGGTGGTGAATTCCTGCGCACGCGCAGTAGGAATGGTGCTGTTGCGCGGAATGATTTTTTCGGCCAGTCCGCCCATGGTTTCGATGCCCAGGGAAAGCGGAATCACGTCGAGCAACAACCAGTCATCCTTGCTGCGATTGCCCGCCAGCACATTGGCCTGCAGCGCCGCACCCAGGGCGACCACCTTGTCCGGGTCGAGGTTGGTCAACGGCTCCTGCTTGAAGAATTCCGCCACCGCGCGCTGCACCTGCGGCATGCGTGTGGCACCACCCACCATCACCACGCCCTTGATGTCCGCGGCCGTCAGCCCGGCATCTCGCAGGGCACGGCGCATCGGCTGCAGCGTGCGCGCCACCAGGTTTTGCGTCATGTCGTGGAATGCATCCTGGTCCAGCACATTGTCCACCAGCTGGCCGTTTCCCAGCACCGCGGTGATGCGGGTTTGCGCATGGTCCGTGAGCTCTTCCTTGGCTGCGCGCGAGCGGTCCAGCAGCATGCGCGCATCCTGCGCGCCCAGCGCCGAGAGGTTATTCTTTTCCAGCAGCCAGCAATACAAACGATGGTCGAAATCGTCCCCGCCCAGCGCAGAATCACCGTTGGCAGCCAGCACCTCGAATACGCCGCGCGACAGCCTGAGGATGGAAATGTCGAAAGTTCCGCCGCCCAGGTCGTATACCGCGTATACGCCTTCGCTGGCATTGTCCAGGCCGTAGGCGATGGCCGCTGCGGTCGGCTCGTTGAGCAGGCGCAGCACATTGAGACCGGCCAGTTTTGCCGCATCCTTGGTCGCCTGGCGCTGCGCATCGTCAAAATAGGCGGGCACGGTGATCACCGCCCCGACCAGGCTGCCGCCCAGTGCTGCTTCGGCTCGCTCACGCAACACCTTGAGAATTTCGGCCGAAATTTCAACCGGGCTTTTCACGCCCGCCAGGGTGCGCAACATGACCATGCCGGGTGATTGCCCCGGCCCTGCGGGGACGGACTCGACGAAGTTGTAATGCAGGCCGCTGATGTTGCCGACGTCGCGCAGACCGCGCCCCATGAAACGCTTGATCGAAGCAAAGGTGTTGGCCGGATCCTCGCTCTGACTGGACAATGCATCGATACCCACCTGCACGTCGCCTTCGGCACGGTAGCGCACTACCGAGGGCAGCAAGGCATGCCCATGCTCATCACGCAGGACCACGGCAATGCCGCTTTGCACCGTGGCAACCAAAGAGTTGGTGGTGCCAAGGTCAATGCCGATGGCCAAACGGTGCTGGTGAGGCGCAGTGGATTCGCCAGGTTCGGAAATTTGCAGCAGTGCCATTCTGATTGTTGATTTGTTTTTTGCGTCGCTGGTCGTCGGTTGCCATAATCAAACTGATCACGCAACGACAAACTCCTGCTTTAAGTGTCTATACGGTCGAATGCGGAGGCAATTTCCTCCGCCAGCTTTTCCAGGAATTTGAGCTTGCGCACATCCAGGGCCGCAGCCGGATAGTCGCGTTTATCGTCTATTTTAACCGCAAGCTGGGTTTCGAGTTCGCGCATTTCATGCTGCAGGCGCGCTTCCAGCGCGGTCAGCGCAGCCGCATCGCAAGCCTGCGCGGCCTCCTCTATCGCTTCGCGCCATTCCATTTGCTGCATCAGGAAATCGGCGGGCATTGCCGTATTGGTTTCTTCCAGCGTATCCACGCCGTGCTGCTGCAGCAGATAGCGTCCGCGCTGTACCGAGTTGCCCAGGGTATGGTAGGCCTCGTTGATCTGGGTCGCCCATTGCATGGAAAGGCGGCGTTCCGATTCGGGACGATGAGAAAACTTGTCCGGGTGAACTTCACCCTGCAGCACCCGGTAGCGCTGGCTTAGTTCTGCGCTGTCAAGGCGGTATCGCTCTGGGAGCCCGAACAGCTGGAAGAAATTTTTCCTGAAGTCTAATTCGAGCATCGTGAGTGAGTGAAAACGTTACGAGCGCAGGCAGAACAAGGCGCGAATGGACGAAAAAGCGGAGTTTACATTGAGGTAAATGAGCATTTTGAGTCCGTGAGCAACGCAGTTATGCCAAGCGCAGTAGTTTTCAAACCTTGAAGCTCTCGCCGCACCCGCACATATCTTTTACGTTCGGATTGTTGAACTTGAATCCCTCGTTCAAGCCCTCACGCGTGTAATCAAGCTCCATGCCGTCAAGATAAGGCAGGCTGTGCTTATCCACCAGCACCGTTACGCCGCCGCTCTCGAATTTGACCTCGTCGCTGCCTTCCTCGTCGGCAAATTCAAGCTTGTAAGCCATGCCCGAACAGCCGCTGGTGCGCACGCCGAGGCGCAGGCCGATGCCCTTGCCGCGCTTGGCCAGGAAATTTTGCACGTGTTTTGCCGCGTTTTCAGTCAGTGTAATCGCCATGATTCAGCTCTTGTTTGCGTTGCAGGCAGACACCTCCGCCTCGCGCTTTTTCTTCAGGTCTGCCACCGCTGCCTTGATCGCATCCTCCGCCAGGATGGAGCAGTGGATTTTCACCGGCGGCAGTGCCAGCTCTTCCGCAATCTGTGTGTTCTTGATGGCCAGCGCCTCATCCAGCGTCTTGCCCTTGACCCACTCGGTCACCAGCGAACTGGAAGCGATGGCTGAGCCGCAGCCATAGGTTTTGAACCTGGCATCCTCGATCACGCCCTGCTCATTCACCTTGATCTGCAATTTCATCACGTCGCCGCACGCGGGCGCGCCGACCATGCCGGTACCGACCAAGGCGTCGTCCTTGTCCAGCGAACCCACGTTGCGCGGGTTCTCGTAATGATCCAGTACTTTTTCGCTGTAAGCCATCTCAATCCTACTCCATAACGAGCGCCGCCGATTTGCCCATCTTGGCGACAATGCCGCAGGGCGGGCAGGTTCTCAGTGTGCCGCCCATTGTATCGAATTCAAATCCACACCGTCCTTGTACATTTCCCACAGAGGCGAGAGGTCTCTTAGTTTGGCAATTTTACCCTTCAACAGTTCTGCCACATAGTCCACTTCCTCCACGGTGGTGAAGCGGCCGACGGAAAACCGGATGGAGCTGTGCGCCAACTCGTCGCTGCGCCCCAGTGCGCGCAATACGTAGGAAGGCTCCAGGCTGGCCGAGGTACATGCCGAACCGCTGGAGACTGCCACATCGCTGATCGCCATGATCAGCGACTCACCCTCGACAAAGTTGAAGCTGACATTCAGGTTGTGCGGCACGCGCCGCTCCATATCCCCATTCAGGTAGACCTCTTCCATGGAAGACAAGCCTGCCCATAACCGGTCGCGCAACATGCGAATGCGCTCGTTTTCAGTGGCCATTTCCGCGCGCGCAATGCGGAAGGCCGCGCCCATGCCGACGATCTGGTGGGTGGCCAGGGTGCCGGAGCGCATGCCGCGTTCATGGCCGCCGCCGTGCATTTGCGCTTCCAGGCGCACACGCGGCTTGCGTCGCACATACAGCGCGCCTATGCCTTTCGGTCCGTAGGTCTTGTGCGCGGAGAATGACATCAGGTCAACCTTCAGCTGCTGCAAGTCTATCGCCACCTTGCCGGTGGCTTGCGCCGCATCGACATGGAAAACAATACCGCGCTCGCGGCAGATTTCGCCGATGGCCGCGATGTCCTGGATCACGCCGATTTCGTTGTTCACCAGCATCACCGACACGAGGATAGTGTCTGGCCGCAGCGCAGCCTTGAATTTCTCCAGGTCGAGCAACCCGTCCGTTTCGGGATCGAGATAGGTCGCGGAAAAACCCTGCCGCTCCAGCTCGCGCACGGTGTCCAGCACCGCCTTGTGCTCGGTCATCACGGTGACGATGTGCTTGCCCTTGCCGGAATAGAAATGCGCCGTGCCCTTCAGTGCCAGATTGTTGGATTCGGTCGCGCCGGAAGTCCAGATGATTTCCTTGGGGTCGGCATTGACCAGCGCCGCCACCTGCTCGCGCGCCTCTTCCACAGCCTTTTCCGCCTCCCAGCCGAAAGAATGGGAGCGCGAGGCCGGGTTGCCGAATTTTTCGGTGAGATAGGGAATCATTGCCTCCGCCACACGCGGGTCCACCGGCGTGGTGGCGGAATAATCCATATAGATGGGCAGGTGCAGCTTATTCATTCTATAAAATCCGCTCAGCCGGCCAGCATGCCGGAATGGGCTATATTGGTGCTCAACTTCACATTGGCCGTGCTGGTCAGGGGCTTATTCTGGGAATCCACCATATCCTGCAGAGACACTTCGGCCAGGTAAGCATAGATGGTCTTGGTCAATCCCTGCCACAACTCGTGAGTGATGCACTCCCCGCCGTTCAGGCAATCTCCGCGGCCGGCACAATTGGTCGCATCCAGCGGCTCATCCACCGCCAGGATGATTTCGGAAATGGGTATTTGTGCTGCAGGACGAGCCAGGCGATAGCCACCGCCCGGGCCGCGCACGCTGGAAACGATGTTGCTGCGGCGCAGTTTGCCAAAGAGCTGTTCCAGGTATGACAATGAAATTTTCTGGCGTTCGCTGATACCTGCCAGCGTAACCGGGCTGTGATCCCCGCGCATGGCCAGATCCACCATCGCCGTCACGGCAAAACGTCCTTTGGTAGTTAAACGCATAATATCCTCTCCATCAAAATTGGATTTACGACATTGGGCATACTAGTATACCCAAGGTAATTAGTCAACAATTTTGTCAAGATGGTTAGGATCGAATTTGTCTGCAGTGGCGCGCTCTTCCTCGACATTGACCCCCATTTTCTCCAGTTGAGCCAGGATCAGGTTGATGCGCTTGTCCACCACCATGCTATGCCCCAGCAGGCCATGGATGGCCTTCGAGACCGGGTCGTTCTGATCGTTGCCAATACCGTAAGCATTGAATCCTTCAGCCTTTTTCGCCTCGTCCAGGATGCGCGCGGGAATGCCGACAGCCGTGGCGCCCGCGGGCACATCCTTCACCACCACGGCATTGGAGCCGATCTTGGCATTGTCACCGATGGCAATGGGTCCCAGGATTTTCGCACCCGCCCCAACCACCACACCCTTACCCAGGGTGGGGTGGCGCTTGCCCTCCTTCCACGAGGTGCCACCGAGCGTAACCCCATGATATAACGTGACATCATCGCCGATTTCAGCGGTTTCGCCAATAACCACCCCCATACCATGGTCAATGAAGAACCGCCGCCCGATGGTCGCCCCCGGGTGTATCTCGATGCCGGTCAGCCAGCGCGCAATGTGCGACCCGAACCGTGCCAGCCATTTAAACCTCAATTTCCACAAGACATGGGTAATACGGTGCGCCAGACGCGCATGCAGGCCGGGATAGCAGGTCAGCACTTCAAACGTGCTGCGCGCAGCCGGGTCACGGTCGAACACGCATTGAATATCTTCCCGTGAGACAAGATAGGTCAGCACCGCAGCCAGCAGCAGGCAAGCCAAGATTAAACCGATCATGGCCCCAAATATTGCCAACACCGTCACCAAGCTCACTCCCGCCAACATTTATTTACCTTTCTTGCGCGCCGGATATGCCAGCGTCTCCGTAAGGATACCACGCAGAATGTTGATTTCCTCCTGCTCCAGCCGCGCCCGTGCATACAGGCGGCGCAATTTCTGCATCAGCTTGGCAGGATGCTTGCCGTCCAGGAACTCGATCTCGATCAGCGTATGCTCCAATTGCCGGAAGAACCCCTCCACATGCTCGGCGCTGGCAGGCTGCAATTCCGGCGCACCGCTGTCGCCCTGCCCCGCCGCCAGGCGCAATTCATAGCTGACCAGTTGCACCGCGGCCGCCAGGTTAAGGGAGGTGAATTCCGGGTTCACCGGGATGCGCACCATCACCTGGCAGCGCGCCAGCTCCTCGTTGGTCAGACCCGACATTTCGGTGCCAAACAGCAGCGCAACCGGCCCCTGCGCCGCGTGCTGCGCCAGCAATGGCATCGCCTCGCGCGGCGGCAGCACTTCATGCGAAATGTCGCGCACCCGCGCCGACATTCCCGCCGTGAATACGCAGCCCTGCAAGGCCTCCTCCAGCGTGGAGCAGACCACGGCATTCTGCAGCAAATCGTCGGCGCCAGCCGCCATCGCCTCGGCCTGCGGGTCAGGGAAATGGCGCGGATTAATGAGGTAAAGATGCTGCAACCCCATGGTCTTCATCGCGCGCGCCGCCGCGCCGATATTGCCCGGATGGGTGGTATGGCTCAATACAACGCGCACACGGGCTAAATGTTCCTGTTTATCCAAAGCTCAATTCGAACTAAAATACGCAACCGGAATTTTCCGACCGCTCATTAACAAAGGTTCGTTATGCATCCAATGCTCACCATCGCGGTGAAAGCCGCGCGCCGTGCAGGAAATTTGATCCACCGCACTTCCGACAAGATAGACCACCTCACCATCACCAAGAAATCACATGCGGATTTCGTCAGCGAAGTGGACCGCGCCGCCGAGCAGGCGATCATCGAAACCTTGCTGGGCGCATACCCGAATCATGCGATTCTAGCAGAAGAAAGCGGCACCCAAGGCGACTCGGAGTTTGTCTGGATCATTGACCCGCTCGACGGCACCACCAATTTCCTGCACGGCGTGCCGCAATACGCCGTGTCCATCGCACTGCAGCACAAAGGCGTGCTGAGCCAGGCAGTGGTCTACGACCCCACGCGCAACGACCTCTATACCGCCTCGCGCGGGCGCGGCGCATTCCTGAACGAGCGCCGCATCCGCGTAAGCAAGCGCAAGGAACTGGCCGACAGCCTGATCGGCACCGGCTTCCCCTACACCCGTTTCGAGCACATGGATGCCTACATGGCGATCTTCAAGGACGTGATGCAGAAAACCGCCGGCCTGCGCCGCCCCGGCGCGGCCTCGCTCGACCTGGCCTGGACTGCCGCAGGCCGTTATGACGGCTTCTTCGAAACCGGCCTCAAGCCCTGGGACATCGCCGCCGGCGCGCTGCTAATACAGGAAGCAGGCGGCATGGTGGGCGACCTGCAAGGCAAGGACGGCTACCTCAACAGCGGCCACATCTGCGCCGGCAACCCCGACATCTACCCGCAACTGCTGCAGGTGATCGAACCGCACCTGACGGCAGGCCTGAAAGGCTAGGCGCATCGGAACTCCGCTTTGAAGGCCGCCAGCATTCAAATGACCCGAGCAAGAATATTTCTTACGCAGTAAAAATACCTCAGGGAGCGACATGATCAAGATTTCCGGACTGACCTTCGATTACCCAGGCCACCGCGCGTTGAACAATGTAAGCCTGACGGTCGAACCCGGCAGCGTCACCGCGCTGGTGGGTCCGAATGGCGCAGGCAAGACCACCCTGATGCGCTGCATCGCCGGACTGGAAACACCGCTGTCCGGCAGCATCAATGTCGGCGGAATGGATGTCATCGAGCACCCGCGCGAAGTGCACCGCATCATGGGCTACCTCTCGGATTTCTTCGGACTCTACCAGGAGCTGACGGTCGCGCAATGCCTGGAGTATGCCGCCGCGTCGCAAGGGCTGGCTGAAGCAGCCATCCCTGCGGCCATCCGCATGACCGCGCAACAGCTGGATCTCTCCGACCGACTGCAGCAGACCAGCGGCAGCCTGTCGCGCGGCCTGCGCCAGCGCGTGGCCATCGGCCAGGCCATTATCCACAAACCCAGGGTACTGCTGCTGGACGAGCCCGCCTCAGGCCTGGACCCCGAAGCGCGCAACCATCTGGCCGTGCTGTTCCGCCAGTTGCAGGCCGATGGCATGACGCTGCTGGTTTCCTCCCACATCCTGGCCGAACTGGACGAATATTCCACCCACCTGCTCTCGGTGCGCGACGGGCGCGTGCTGGAAAACCGCGCGCTGCAGGCCACGCACCTGCCGGGTGCGAGCCGCAGCCTGCGCATCACCCTGGCGGCGCCGGACAGCCGCCTGGCTGACTGGCTGGCACAGCAGCCCGGCATCGAAATCCACGACAGCGGGGAGGATCAGGCACTAATCGGAATCGAAGGCGATTTGCTTGCACAATCCGGGCTGCTCGCCGAATTGGTGAAGGCCGGGTTCGCCGTGGCATCCTTCGCCGAATACAAAGAAAACCTGCAGCAATCCTATCTGCGCTCTGTCGCCACGCACCTGGAGAATATGCAATGATGAACCCCGAATTCAAGCGCAACCTGTGGCTGTCTTTTTCCACACACAAGCTCATCGCAATGCCGGCGCTGCTGACGCTGGGTGCGCTGGCCCTCGCCATGTCCGACAAGTTCTCCGACAGGACGGCCGATAATCTCTATACCGCAGCAGTCTCCGCGTTCATCTTCATCGTATGGCTGTGGGGCGCGCGCAATGCCAACCTGAGCATCGTGGACGAATTGCGCGACAAGACCTGGGACCAGCAGCGCATGAGCGCCCTGAACCCGTGGGCCATGACCTGGGGCAAGCTGTTCGGCTCAACCTCGTTCAACTGGTATGGCGGGGCCATTTGCCTCGCCATCGCCATACCTGCCGGCATCATCGCAGGTGACAAGGCCTGGATGCTGGACCTGCCCGCCTTCGTTGCCACCGGGATAATGCTGCATGCCACCCTGATCGCCCTCAACCTGCACACCGGGCAAATGGAAATGCAGCTGATCCAGCGCGGGGGGCTGGGCTGGATCGTCATCATTTTCACGCTCATCTCATTCAATATATTCACCGATGTGTTTATCATCGAACACGACATCACCTGGTGGGGTATTCAGGCTCCCGGCAAGCTTGTCCTGCTCTACAGCACCGTGCTGTTTGGCATCTGCGCGGTGTTCTCCGCCTGGCGCGTCGTCAGCAATGCCTTGCAGGTGCGCACCATACCCTGGGCATGGCCGCTGTTCGCCCTGATACTGACCGCCTATTTTTCCGGATTTTCCGCTTCCGCCAGCGAGTATCCGGTTTTCGTCATCAGCCGCATCGGCCTGGTCATCACCGCCGTCATGACCTATGGCACGCTGTTCTCCGAACCGGCCAGGCTTCCGGACTGGAACATGCTGCGCCTGCGCCAGCAAAGAAACGACTGGCGCGGCTGGCTGCAAAACCTGCCGCTGTGGCCGACCACCCTGCTGCTGGCTTTCTGCTTTGCCTTGCTGGGCTCGCTGCCCGCCGACAATCCCCAAACCGGATTGGGACTGATATACGAGCCCTTCCTTGCATTGCCGGTCGGCTTTGCTTTCATGCTGCTGCGTGACGCCGGCATCGTGCTGTTCTTTTCGTTTTCGCCCAAGTCCAAGCGCCCCGGGTCGGTGGCTCTGCTCTACCTCATCGTGCTGGATGCGCTGCTGCCGTTCTTCTTCAAGGTGGCAGGGCTGGATGCGGTTTCCTACTTCCTCCTCCCGCTGGGCAATAAATATGGCGCTGCGGTCGGCGTAATGGCAATGGCCACGCAGGCCATCATTGCGCTCGGACTCGTGGCCTGGCGGCTGCAGCAGTCGAAACTGGCGGAGGCAGCATAAGCGTGCCATCCGCAGCACTGCTGGAGCGGACGCTGCACAGCGAGATACCGCTCTCACAAGCGATGGGCATCCGCGTGGCAGGCTATGACGGGCGCTGCCTGCGGCTTGCCGCCCCGCTCGCGCCCAACATCAACCACAAGCTCACCGCATTCGGCGGCAGTCTCTATTCGCTTGCCGTGCTGTGCGGCTGGGGGTTGCTGCACCTCAAGCTGGCCGAAGCCGGGCTGCACAAGCACATCGTCATCCAGGAAGGCAGCATCCGCTACCTGCACCCGCTCAATCAGGAGATGGTGGCCGAGTGCTGCGTGGACGACTCCGAGCTTGGCCGCTTCCTGCGTATGCTGAAAAAGCATGACCGCGCCCGCCTGTCGCTCGCTGTCGCCATAGGGAAGGAAGGACAGCCCGCCGTCGAATTTTCCGGACGTTATGTCGTGCACGGGTAGACGCGCGCCGCTGCTCCCGGCAATACAATTTCACATTTCAAAAAACCTGAACTGGTTCCGGCCGGAATGTTTCGCCTGGTACATAGCCAGGTCGGCCCTCTTTAACAATTCCCGCTCCTCCACTGAATCATCGGCTGCATAAACCGCGATTCCGATGCTCGTGGTAATTTTCAATTCGTGCCCCAGGCAGGAAAGCGGTTCACCCATCAGCTCCAGGATCTTCTCGGCAACCAGTGATGCATCCTTGGGCTGGTCAATTTCCGGCAGGAGGATGACAAACTCATCCCCCCCTATCCGGCTGACCGTGTCCCCGCTGCGTACGCAAGACCCCAGCCTGCCGGCCATCTTTCTGATCAGTTCATCCCCGACATCGTGTCCCAGCGTATCGTTGATCTCCTTGAACCGGTCCAGGTCCAGGAACAATAGCGCAAGCAAGCGGTTGTGACGCTTTGCCTGGGAAAGCTCGTGTTTCAGATAATCCATCAGCAACCGCCGGTTGGGCAGATCGGTAAGCGGGTCGTGATAGGCCATATGATGGACGCGCTTTTCGCTTTTTTGCAGTTTCGAGTAAAGCTGGTCTTTTTCCTCGAGCAAGGTGTGGAGTTGCCGGTTGGCAGCCGAAAGATCACCCATTACCTTCGCGACCTGCTGGTAGAGCAGATTGATCTGGCCAAGAAACACCGGCAGGAGGATGCTTGCCGCGATCATCGATTCCAGGCGCCCGCCGTACCAGCCTATGGTATAGCGTGCATTAGAACCCAGGCTGGACATGACATCGGCCAGGAAGGCAACCATAGCCACAGCCAGCCAGACATAAAGAATGGACAAGTGTCTTGCCTGCCGAAAGGCTAACGCCAGCGCTGCCGCGGACAGCAATGCCGCCAAGCCGCCAACCACATAGAACGTCGGCGTCAGCGGGTGCCGGTCTGTATAGATCAGCACAGGAAGCCTGTCATGAAAGACGGTCACGGCAAGTGTAATGGCAACGACAAGAATTGTTATCAGCGCAAGAGCGCCGGCAACTGCCGGAACTATCCATTCCCTGGGCAGTTTATTGCCCCCGGAGCGAGCGCGGACCACCAGCGACAGTATGACTAGAGCAGGAAAGCATATGTGCCAGAAATGCCAGACCCATATCGAGCTTTGCGTGCCGCCGATGACTCCGCCCGTCCCCAGCAGCGCCCCGGGGAAGGAAAACAAGAACGGGATGGTGACCAGCGAACTGAAAAGGTAAGCGCAGGCGAGCAACAAATATGAAACCAGGCGGCGGTAACGGAACTGGCTAAGCAGCAACATGCCCGTGACAGCATCCGCGATGAACACGAAGGTCGCGTGAAAAGTGGCAAACTGCGGAAGCGGCTCAAGCGGAATGTCGCCGAAAGCAAAGATCATGCAGACCACGACTGCGATGCATGCCGAAGACGCCATGCCCCAGCGGATATGCCGGCGGCTCGCGGTTCGCGGCTTGTCGAGCGCCAGTTCCCACTGGCTGTAGGATTCCGCATCCACCATGGCAGTTGAGTTGGGTTCGTTCATCAGAATGACCAGGTAAGCTGCAGCGTTATGCGGTTACCCAGGTTGGCTGCAATTGCCAGTGCATTGGTCAATGCAGCGCCCGCAGGAATTGCACCAGGGTTGGTAACCTTCATGCTGCGCCATTCATAATTGAGGAGCGCATGGGTGCTCTTGTTGAAAAAATGCCGGATCCCAAGCGTGGTGGTGGCGAACTCGCGTTCATTGGCGGCATTCTGCGTCATGAAGTCGAGGTAATCATAGCGCAGGTCCAGCTCCCATTTCGGCTGAAAACGCCAGCCGCCTTCCAGGTACCAGCCGTTTGCTTTTTCGTTTACCCCGACCGCAAATGGATTGCCAAAAAATGGCGGCGTGGGTCCGCCCACGATCATTCCTGCCCCGCGTATATATTCTGCCGAAACGCGGCGATCTCCCTGCAGATACTTGAAGCCTGTGCCTTCTCTAAGCTGATCGAAGTACTGGCCACCGAAGCTGCGCTTGCCATCCTGCCGCCAGACAAACACGCTGAAGTCTTCGCGGTTTGGCCCGCTGCCGCCGAAGATGTGCGACACCTGGAAACGCAGGGTCAGATCCTTGTTGCCGTTGCCGTCCCGCATGTTTTCAATCTGGCCGCCGTTGGAAACCATGGCCGCATAGGAGAATTCCAACGGCCCCTGGTCAAACCAGTCGTAAACCTGGACGCCCCAATCGCGGAACCCTGAGAAACCCCCAACCAGATTGGCCGGCGTGGTGCCCGATGGGTTGACCAGGCCTGCAGTCGCCACGGGCAAGCCCACCAGCAAATACAGCACGACATTGGAGTTGTACGCATAGGGCGAGGAAGTGTTCGCGACCTGCAACGCCTCTTCGCTGGTGGGGGTCTTGAACAACCCGGCGCGGATGCGCGCGCCCGGAATATAGTTGAAGGTGAGCGATGCGTCAGTCAGCACGGCATCCTGATAATAGGTGACGCCATTCTGCCCCGCATCCCCGGCGACTGCGTAGTTGATATTGTCATTCAGACTGCCGCGCACATTTGCCACCGCCCGCGCAAACTGGAATTGGCCGGTCTTGTTCAGTTGCGGCCAATTCAGATTGAGCACGGTGAATTTTCCGTTGTTGGCCGCCGTTGCTCCTTGCAGTCCGGTAATCGGCACGGCATCTATGTAGGTATAGGCAGGCTGGAGAAAGCCGGAAAAGCGGGCGGCGGGCGCGCCCGGCACCTCGTTCCCCTGCACCTGCAGCCAATTGGTGGCCTGCGCCTGAAACGAGCATCCGGCGGCAAGTAATATTGCGGCTAGGAATTTCATTCTCACCATCACGCGCAGCCTCACGGTAACAAGTGGTAGAACGCAATCCTGCATTATTGCAGCGCACGTTGAATTAGCGCTTTGAGTACAAGTTTACTCCTGCGCTGCCGAATGCGGCAATCAGACTTTTGGCAAATAAGCCCCTGCGAACGTATCGCCGCGGCTCACTTCTGGTATGCTGTCAAAAAACGTCCCAGTGATCGACGGGGGATCAACAAGGGAAGGCCACATCGTGCCGGAAAAGACCACTGCATCCATCAGGAAGAACCTCTACGTCCTGGCCAGCGTCGTCGTGTTTGCCATGATGGGCACGCTTGGCTTTACCATTTACGCCAATACCCAGAGCGCAATCAAGGAGGAAAAGGATAGGCTCAGGACCCTTTCCACCATCATTGCCTCCAATACCTCCACGTTATTACAGAGAAACCGCGAAGCTCTGGAACTGATAGCCCGGCGCCCGGCCGTCCAGGCGATGAATCCCGCAAAATGCGATCACATCCTGCTGGAATTCCGTGATTTATTTCCGCGCTTTGCCAATCTCGCCACTGTGGACCTGAACGGCACCGCGCCCTGCTCCGGCGTGCCACAGCCGGGCGGCAAGCCGGTATCGGTTGCCAAGACCGAGTGGTTCAGGCGCGGCATGGCGGAGCAGCGCTTTCTTGCCGGCAATCCCTTCATCGGCCCGATCACCCACCGCTGGGTGTCGGTGCTGGTGCAGCCCGTATGGAACCAGAACCATCAACTGCGGGGTTTTGTCGGCCTGCCCCTGGATATGGAGTTCTACGACCCCCACATTTCGGATGCTCCGCTCCCGGAAGGCACGCGCTTCGGCATCATCGCCGGTGACGGTACACTGGTCTGGCGCAATGTCGATCCTGAACACCTGATCGGCAAGAACATTGGCGAACAGCCTGGCGTCCAAATGATTTTGCGGGTCAAGGATGGCGAATTCAAAAGCACCGGCACTGACGGCATCGAGCGCTACTATTCGGCTTCCCCCATTGCCATGGTGAACTGGTATGCCTTCGTGGGTGTCGAGTCGCGCCACGTATACGCGGCTATCACCCGTTCCGTCGTGCTCAACTCGCTGATCGCCCTGCTGAGCTTGCTCACCATCGGCGCCCTGCTCATTTTCTTCGTGCGCCGCATCGCACAGGCAGATTTGGAACTGGTGCGCGCCAAGAACGCAGCAGAAACCGCGAACCGCTCGAAGAGCACCTTCCTCTCCAACATGAGCCATGAGTTGCGCACGCCGCTCAATGCCATTCTGGGGTTTTCCGGCCTGCTGCGCAAAGACCCTGCGATCACCCAATCGCAGCGCGAAGACTTGGACATCATCAATCGCAGTGGCGCACACCTGCTGTCGCTCATCAATGACGTGCTGGAAATGTCCAAGATCGAAGCCGGCCGGGTACAACTGGAAAATGCGCCCATCGACCTGGGACTGCTGGTGCGCGACGTAACCGACATGATGCAGGCGCGCGCCGAGGAAAAAAGACTGCAGCTGCTCATAGACCAATCGTCCGACTTTCCGCGCTTCATCATGGGTGACGAATCCAGGCTGCGCCAGGTGCTGATCAACCTGGTTGGCAATGCCGTTAAATTTACCGAGCAAGGCGGCGTTACGGTGCGGCTGGGGGTGAACGCCGAAACCGAACCGCAGCGCATGCTGATCGAAGTCGAAGACTCGGGAATGGGAATCAAACCCGAGGATCAGCGCCTCATCTTCCAGCCGTTTGTACAATTCGCCCATTCCGGCATGCAAGAAGGAACCGGGCTGGGGTTGGCCATCACGCACCAGTTCGTCCAACTGATGGGCGGAAAAATCAGCCTTCAGAGCACGCCAGGCAAGGGGTCGGTGTTCAGGGTGGAACTGCCCATGCAGCTGGCCGCTGGCGCTGCCATCAGCAAGCCGCAGGAAACGCCTGGTGAAGTGACAGGGCTGGCCCCGGGGCAACCCGAGTTCCGCATCCTGATCGTGGAAGATCAGGTCGAGAATCGGTTGCTGCTGGAACGGCTGCTGCAAGGCGTAGGCTTCAAGGTCAAGGTGGCAGAGAACGGCCAGCGCGGCATCGAGTTATTCCAGAGCTGGAATCCGCATTTCATCTGGATGGACCGGCGCATGCCGACCATGGATGGAGTTGAAGCCACCCAGCGAATACGCGCGCTCCCCGGCGGCAAGGAGGTGAAAATCGTGGGGGTGACGGCCTCGGTGTTTCAGGAGCAGCGTGAAGAGCTGACCCGTGCAGGAATGGACGACTTCGTGCGCAAACCCTATCGCAGCAGCGAAATATATGAGTGCATGGCGAAACATCTGGGCGTACGCTACGCATATAGCGCTGCGGCACCGGCAGAAATAGGCATGGAGATGGTTACGCTTACCCCTGAAATGCTGGAAGCCGTGCAACCGTTGTTACGCAATGAATTGGCAGCGGCCCTGCAAAGCCTGGACAGCGAACGCATCGATGCGGTTATCGAGGCGATCGCGCAGGGCAATGCACCACTGGGGCAGGCACTTGCGCAGTTGGCCGGCAACTTCGATTACCCGGCGATCCTGCGCGCGTTAAAGGTCGCTTGATATGGCACACAAGAGCGTGATTCTTGCCGTCGACGATACCCCGGCTTCCCTCAAGCTGTTGACCGACATGCTGAAGGAGGAAGGCTATGAGGTGCGTTCCGCAATCAACGGTGACCTAGCCTTGCGTTCCGCCGCGAGCAGCCCGCCTGACCTGGTGCTGCTCGACATCCGCATGGCCGGCATGGATGGCTTTGAAGTCTGCCGCCGGCTCAAGGCTGAAGAAATAACGCGCAGCATCCCGGTCATATTTGTCAGCGCGATGACGGCAACTGAAGAGAAGGTGCGCGGGTTTGAATTGGGCGCAGTGGACTTTGTCACCAAACCGTACCAGCGCGAAGAATTGCTGGCGCGCGTCCGCACCCATCTCGAACTGATGAACCTGCGCCTCCACCTGGAAGAGCTGGTGGCGGAGCGCACGCTGGAGCTTGGCAAGAGCGATGCCGCTTTGCGCAAACTTAACCGGGCGCTCAAGACCCTGGGCGATGGCGACCATGCGCTGGTCCACGCCAGGGAAGAAGGCGAGCTGATGCGCGACATGTGCCGCGCTGCGACGGATAGCGGCGGATACGCCCTGGCCTGGGCGGGATATTTGCACCAGGACGAGCGCAAGCGCATCGAACCGGTGGCCAGCTCCGGCCCGGGAAAAGACTACGTGAAAACGCTGGAGGTGACCTGGGCGGATGAGCCCAGGGGCCAGGGACCGACCGGCAGCGCGGCACGCACCGGGCAAACCCAGGTTGCCCAGGATATTGCGCACGACCCGCGCATGGAGCCTTGGCGCAACGAGGCGGCAAAATATGGATTTGCGTCGAGCATTGCCCTGCCCCTCAAACAGAACGGGACTGTCTTTGGCGTGATGAATATTTATGCGGCAGAAGCTGAAGCGTTTGGTGCCGATGAGATCAAGCTGCTCGAGGAAATGGCCGGAGACCTTTCGTTCGGGATCGCCACCTTGCATACCCGCAATGAGCTTGAGCAGGCGATTGCCGAGCGCCAGCGCTACTACAACCAGATGCGCGCAGGATTGGAAAAGGCGGTGGATGCAATTGCCGCCACCCTGGAAATGCGCGATCCCTATACCGCCGGCCATCAGCGCCGCGTGGCCGACCTGGCCACTGCAATTGCGCGCGAACTGGGATTGCCCGATGAGCAAGTACAGGCCATACATCTCGCGGGCACGGTGCACGATCTCGGGAAAATCCACATCCCGGCGGAAATTCTGACCAAGCCCGGCAAGCTGAGCGATCTCGAGTACCGATTCATCAAGACCCATCCGCAGGCCGGGTACGACATCCTGAAAGGCATCGATTTCCCCTGGCCGATTGCCCACATGGTTTTGCAGCACCATGAACGGCTTGACGGCTCGGGCTACCCGAACCGCCTGAAGGGCGACGACATCATCCTGGAAGCGCGCATCCTGGCCGTGGCGGACGTGGTGGAAGCCATGTTTTCCAACCGCCCCTATCGTCCCGGCCTGGGCCTGGATGCGGCACTGGATGAAATAACACGCAATCGCGGCAAATTCTATGATGCCAAAGCGGTGGACGCCTGCGTCAAACTGCTCCGGGAGAACGGTTATCGCCTGTCCTGAAACAATAAATCAGCTGCAAAGCCTAATCGCGTTTAAGCGGCAACCCGCGCCCGGTATTCAAGTAAAATATGCAGGTTTAGCCATAACCGTGCATGGCAATGAAGATCGAAAAACTCACTAAAAACCGGGAAGAAGAAGCAATCCCCCAAGAAGCGCAGACCTTGCCGCAGGGCGCGGAAAAGCACACGCCCATGATGCAGCAATACCTGCGCATCAAGGCGCAGTATCCCGACCTGCTGCTGTTCTACCGCATGGGGGATTTCTACGAGCTGTTTCACGACGACGCCGAGCGCGCGGCCAGGCTGCTCGACATCACGCTCACCCAGCGCGGCGCTTCCAACGGCCAGCCGATCAAGATGGCGGGCGTGCCCTACCACGCCGCCGAGCAATACCTGGCGCGCCTGGTCAAGCTGGGCGAATCGGTGGCCATCTGCGAGCAGATCGGCGACCCAGCCACCAGCAAGGGGCCGGTGGAGCGCAAGGTGGTGCGCATCGTCACCCCCGGCACGCTCACCGATTCCGCCCTGCTCGAGGAAAAGCGCGACAGCCTGCTGATGGCCCTGCACCAGCGCCGCAACGAAGTGGGCATGGCGTGGCTCAACCTCGCCTCGGGACAGTTTTTCGTCGCGGAAACCTCCGCCTCCAGCCTGCCCGCGGAGCTGGAGCGCCTGCAGCCCTCCGAGATTCTTTACGCAGAAGACGCGGCCGCCCCGCAAAGCGACGCCCCGAAAAAGTCCCTGCCCGCCTGGCACTTTGAACTGGAGACCGCGCGCCGCGCGCTGTGCCAGCAATTCGCTACGCTCGACCTGGCGGGATTCGGCTGTGATGACTACACCCTCGGCCTGGAAGCCGCAGGCGCCCTGCTCGGCTACGCCAGGCTTACCCAGGGGCAAAGCATCGCCCATGTGCGCGGCATGCAGGTGTACAGCGCAGACCAGTACGTGCGCATGGATGCCGCCACGCGCCGCAACCTGGAAATCACCCAGACCCTGCGCGGCGAGCCCGCCCCTACCCTGCTCTCGCTGCTCGACACCTGCGCCACCAACATGGGCAGCCGTCTGCTGGCGCACTGGCTGCACCACCCATTGCGCGACAGGAATATATTGCAGGCACGGCTGGATGCGGTGGAAGCGCTGGGACAACTGTTCCGCAAGGTGCATGCACAACTCAAGCCCAGCGCGGACGTGGAACGCATCACCGCGCGCATCGCGCTGAAATCGGCACGCCCGCGCGACCTTTCCGGCCTGCGCGATACGCTTAAGGAACTACCAAAACTTGCCAAATTGCTTGAAAGCAGCGAGTCATCGCTTATCAGAAATCTGAACGACGCCCTATCCACTTCCTCCCTGCAATTCCAAGTCGAAGGCGAGACAAGGCGGCAACAAGCGAACGACGCAGACAGTACAGGCAGTACGGCCAGGAGTGAGCGAGGCAGCCAACACAGTATCGCCGATGAATTGGGATTGCTGCTGCAGAAAACACTAAAGGCAGAGCCCTCTTCAGTCTTAAGAGAAGGCGGCGTGATCGCCGACGGTTTTGACGCAGAACTGGACGAACTCAGGGGCATCCAGACCAACTGCGGCGATTTCCTGCTGGCGCTGGAAACGCGCGAACGGGCGCGCACCGGCATCGCCAGCCTCAAGGTGGAATACAACCGCGTGCACGGCTTCTATATCGAGGTGACGCACGCCAACGCCGCCAATGTGCCGGATGATTACCGCCGCCGCCAGACGCTAAAGAACGCCGAGCGCTACATCACCCCGGAGCTCAAGGCCTTCGAGGACAAGGCGCTCTCCGCCAACGAGCGCGCACTGGCACGCGAGAAATTCCTCTACGACCAGCTGCTTGACCTGCTTGTGCCCCACATCCCGCAGCTGCAGCGCGTGGCCGCCGCCATCGCCGAGCTGGATGTGCTCGCCACCTTTGCCGAGCGCGCCGCCACGCTGAATTTCAGCGCGCCCGCCTTCAGCGACGAGACCGCGCTGCGCATCACGCAAGGCCGCCACCCGGTGGTGGAGGCGCAAGTGGAAAACTTCATCGCCAATGACACCCAGCTGCACGCCGCGCGCAAGATGCTGCTCATCACCGGCCCCAACATGGGCGGCAAATCCACCTACATGCGCCAGGTCGCGCTCATCGCCCTGCTCGCCCACTGCGGCAGCTTCGTGCCCGCCGAGACCGCCGTTCTCGGCGAGATTGACCAGATATTCACCCGCATCGGCGCCTCGGATGACTTGGCCAGCGGCCGCTCCACCTTCATGGTGGAAATGACCGAGGCCGCCAACATCCTGCACAATGCCAGCGAAAAGAGCCTGGTGCTGGTGGACGAAATCGGCCGCGGCACCTCGACTTTCGACGGCCTGGCCCTGGCCTACGCCATCGCCCGCCACCTG
>DATDDB010000048.1:0-3254 GCA_036524005.1 Gallionellaceae bacterium
TGGACAAGCTCAATCCGCAAAAGCAGCCGCGCTATTCGCGCGCCGTGATGGAGACGCTGGCGATCATCGCCTACCGCCAGCCGGTGACGCGCGGCGACATCGAGGAAATCCGCGGTGTGGCGGTGTCCACGCATGTGCTGAAGACCCTGGAAGCGCGCGGCTGGATCGATGTGGTCGGCACGCGCGACGTGCCGGGCAAGCCCTCGCTGTATGCCACCACCAAGCAATTGCTGGACGACCTCAACCTGCGCTCGCTGCAGGAGCTGCCGTCGCTGGAAGACATGGGTGGCCTGCTGGAGCAGGGCATCACGCCCGATCAGCCCAGCCTGCCCGGGATAGAGAAGGCGCCAAAACCTGCTCCGCTGGAAGAGCCAGACCCTTCCGGGCAGGCCAGCCTGCTGGACCAGCCGGGCCAGGATGAGCCACGCCCGAATGAGTCCGGCCTGAATGAGCCGGAGCAGGATGAACCGGGCCAGGACCAGCCGGAACCGGGCCAGCACGCGGCGGCCTGACAGGGCGCTTTGCCTGCCCCAAAAATCTTGAAACACATCAGCTCGCGCGACAACCCGCTGTTCAAGGAACTGAAGAAACTCGCCGGTTCCGCGCGGCAGCGCGGCAAAGCCGCGCAGGCCTTGCTCGACGGCGTCCACCTGGTGCAGTCCTGCCTCGACGCGGAAGTGCTGCCGCTGCAAGTGCTGGTGAATGCCGCGGCATGGCAGGATGGCGAAATCGCGGCGCTGCTGGAACGCGCCTCCGGCGTGCCCATCATTCAGCTCGAAGACAGCCTGTTTGCCGAGCTCACCGAACTCAAGACCCCGAGCGGCATCCTCGCCCTGATTGCCCAGCCGCAAGCCAAGATCGATCCGGCAAGAAGCCGCTTTGCCCTGCTGCTGGAAGACATCCAGGACCCCGGCAATCTCGGCTCCATGATACGCACCGCCGCCGCCGCCGGCTGCGACGCTGTGTTCCTTTCCCGGGGCTGCGCCGACGCCTGGTCGCCCAGGGTGCTGCGCGCCGGGATGGGCGGGCATTTCGCGCTTAATGTGCAGGAATCCGCCGACCTGCTGGCCGTGGCCAAAACATTTCCGGGCAGGGTGTGTGCAGCCGCCCTCCAGGCGCAAAACAATCTGTATGCCTGCGACCTGCGCGGCAACATCGCTTTTGCCATCGGCAACGAGGGCGCGGGGCTGACACCTGGCCTGCTCGATGCCTGCCAGCCCGTGGTCATTCCCATGCCGGGCAGGGTGGAGTCGCTGAATGCCGCTGCCGCTGCGGCCGTGTGCCTGTTCGAGGCGAACCGGCAGCGCGCCAGCAAATAGATAATCACGAATATTTAACCATGAAATTTTCCACTGCCTGCCGCCAGTGCCCGCGCCTCGCGGGTTTTCTCGAAGAAGTCCGTGCCAATGAGCCCGGCTACTTCGCCAAACCCGTGCCGTCGTTCGGCGATGCGGCCGCGCGCCTGCTAATCGTGGGGCTGGCGCCCGGCATGCACGGGGCGAACCGCACGGGGCGGCCTTTCACCGGCGACTATGCCGGCAACCTGCTGTATTCCACGCTGCATCGATACGGCTTCGCCACGAGCGGCGAACCGCTGGATGCGGACAACCAGGCCAACCCCAGGCTCAGCCTGAACGATTGCCGCATCACCAACGCCGTGCGCTGCCTGCCGCCGCAAAACAAGCCGGAGCCAGCCGAGGTAAAACAGTGCAACGGCTATCTGGCGCAGGAGCTGGCGTTTCTGCCGCAGGGCGCGGCAGTGGTGGCGCTGGGCACGGTGGCGCACGGCGCGGTGCTGCGCGCGCAGGGTTTGCGCGCCAAAGACTACGCGTTCGGCCACGGCGCGCAGCATGTGCTGCCCAACGGCCTGCACCTGTACGACAGTTACCATTGCAGCCGCTATAACACCCAGACCCGGCGTCTGACCGACGCCATGTTTCACGAGGTATTCGAGGCTGTCAGCGCATATTTGCAGCGTTGATCAATTTTACATTGACATACCCGAAGCCGCTCTGGAATAATCCTTGACCATGAAATCCTTTCCATCCAACCACCACCTGCCAGCCATTCGCCGCGCAAACCTGCGCGCGGTATGGCTGCGCGCGCGAGGTGGCCTGGAGGGTTAGCGTTCAAGCAACAGTAACCAAGCAGTTTCCAAAGGGCCACAGAAAATTCTGTGGCCTTTTTGTTTTTGCAGTCCTTTGATAGGGGATGAATATGTCGTCGCTCGCAGCCGCATTCGTTTCGGTAATCCTGATCTGGTCCACCACGCCGCTCGCCATCAAGTGGAGCGCGCTGGGTGTGGGCTTCAGCTTTGCAGTGTTCGCGCGCATGGCGCTGGGTGCGCTGCTGTGTGCCGTGCTGCTGGTGCTGCTGCGCGTACGCTTTCCCCTGCATCGCAAGGCCGGGCTTTCCTACCTGGTCGGCGGGGTGAGCATGGCGGGCGCAATGGGGCTCACCTACTGGTCGGCGCAATATGTCAGCTCGGGCATGATCTCCGTGCTGTACGGACTCACGCCGCTGCTCACCAGCCTGGGCGCGGCGCTGTGGCTCAAGGAAGAATCGCTCACTCCCGGCAAGCTGGCGGGCATGGCTCTGGGTATGGCGGGTCTGGCGCTGGTGTTCGCCGATGGCTTCAACCTGGGTGCGGGCGCGATCATGGGCCTGGGCGGCTTATTCATCGCTGTGTCGCTGCAATCGCTGGGGCTGGTATGGCTCAAGCGCATCGATGACGACAGCCACCCGGTCGCGACCACCCTGGGCAGCCTGGTCGTGGCCTTGCCCCTGTTCTTCGCAGCCTGGCTGCTGGCGGATGGCCACCTGCCGCAGGTTATCCCAGAACGTGCCGTGGCGGCCACCATTTATCTCGGGGTGTTCGGCTCGGTGCTGGGCTTCGTGCTGTATTACCACATGATCAAGCACCTCGACGCGGGCCGCATTGCGCTCATCACCCTGGTCACGCCGGTGCTGGCCCTGCTGCTGGGGCACGGGCTGAACAACGAGGCCGTGCTGCCGCAGGTGTGGGCAGGAACCGGATTGATCGTGCTAGGGCTGTGCGTACACCGGTGGGGGATGCAGATGCTGGCTTATCTGCCGCTGCGGCGCTGATTAGGAATTCCAACTTCAGTTCGAAGGTGAGACAAGGCGGCGACGAACGAGCGACGATGACAGTGCGCCGCCTTGTCACGTTGGGCGAAGCCTCTGGTTTGGGAAAGTCGGCTGGCAACGGCTCCCGCAAACGGCTGGCTGCGCCA
>DATDDB010000049.1:0-12818 GCA_036524005.1 Gallionellaceae bacterium
GGCAGTTGTTGCCGCGCCGCCCCGACCTGAAGCTTATTGTCACCTCGGCCACGCTGGATGCCGAGCGCTTTTCCCGCCATTTCGGCAATGCCCCGGTCTTGCAGGTTTCCGGGCGCAGCTATCCCGTGGAAATTCGCTATCGCCCGCTTCAGCAGAATGAGGAGGGCGACACGGAAGACGTGCCGCAAGGCGTGTGCGGCGCGCTGGACGAGTTATCCATAGGCGGCTTGCGCGGCGACGTGCTGGTCTTTTTGCCCGGCGAGCGCGAAATCCGCGACACCGCGGAAGCACTGCGCAAACACCATCCCAAAGGCGTGGAAATCCTGCCCCTGTTCTCCAGGCTTTCCGCTGCCGAGCAGGATAGGGTATTCAAGCCCGCTTCCGGCATGCGTCGCGTGGTGCTGGCCACCAACGTGGCCGAAACCTCGCTCACCGTGCCCAACATCGGCTATGTGATCGATGCCGGGCTGGCGCGCATCAACCGCTATAGCATCCGCCAGAAGGTGGAACAGCTGCATGTGGAGAAAATTTCGCGCGCCGCGGCCAACCAGCGCGCCGGCCGCTGCGGCCGGGTGATGAGCGGCATTTGCATGCGCCTCTACGATGAGGCCGATTTCCAGGCGCGCGCGGAGTATACCGATGCCGAGATTTTTCGCGTTTCGCTGGCCACCGTCATCCTGCGCATGGCAGCACTGAACCTGGGCGAGGTTGACCAGTTCCCGTTCATCGAGCCGCCGGGCTCACGCTCGATCGCCGACGGCTACCAGCTGCTCGCAGAGCTGGGCGCCATGGACGATCAGCGCGTAATGACTCCGATCGGGCGCGAATTGGCCAGACTGCCGCTGGATCCGAAGATTGCGCGCCTGCTGCTGGCCGGACGTCAATACCACTGCCTGATGGAGATCCTGGTCATCGCCAGCGCCCTTTCCCTGCAGGATCCGCGCGAGCGCCCCCAGGAACGGCGCGAGTCCGCCGACGCCGCGCATCAGCGCTTCAGCGACGAGCGCTCGGATTTCCTGGCTTACCTCAAGCTATGGACCTGGTTCCAGCAGGCGGTGCAGCACAAGAAATCCAACCGCCAATTGGCCGAGTTGTGCCGCGAGAATTTTCTCTCGCCGCTGCGTTTGCGCGAATGGCATGAACTGCACCAGCAACTGCATGCGCAGGTGGTGGAAATGGGCATGCGCCTGAACGAACAGCCCGCCACCTACGAGCAAATTCACAAGGCGCTGCTCAGCGGCCTGCTCGGCAACATCGGCATGAAGAGCATGGAGGAAATGCATTACCTCGGGGCGCGCGGCATCAAGTTTTACATCGCGCCCAATTCGGTGCTGGCGAAGAAGGGTGCAAAATGGGTGATGGCGGCGGAGCTGACCGAGACGACCAAGCTGTACGCACGCTGCGTGGCGCGCATCGAGGTGCAGTGGCTGGAAGAGGCTGGCGCCCACCTGATCAAGCGCCACTATTATGACCCGCACTGGGAGAAGAAGGCGGCCCAGGTCGCCGCCTGGGAGCGCAGCACCCTGTACGGCTTGGTCATCAACCCGAAGAAGCGCGTGCATTACGGCCCGATGAACCCCGAGGAATCGCGCGAGGTGTTCATCCGTCAGGCGCTGGTGACGGGCGAATTCAACACGCAGGCGCCATTTTTTGCCCACAACCAGAAGCTGATCCGCGACATCGAGGCGCTGGAGCACAAGGCCCGCCGCCCCGACGTACTGGTGGACGACGAGCTGATTTTCGCCTTTTATGACGCGCGCATCCCGCACGGAATACACAACGGCGCTGACTTCGAGCTGTGGCGCAAACAGGCAGAACGGGAGAAACCGAAGCTGCTGTTCCTGAAACGCGACGACCTGATGCGCCACGAGGCGGCCGGCATCACCACCGACCAGTTCCCGCCGCAACTGGTGATGAACAACGTCAGCTATGCGCTGGGTTACCACTTTGCCCCCGGCGAGAAGGACGATGGCGTGACGTTGACCGTTCCCCAAGCGCTGATCAACCAGGTATCTGCCCCGCGCTGCGAATGGATGGTGCCCGGCCTGCAGGCCGAAAAAGTGGCTCAATTGCTGAAAACCCTGCCGCAGAAATTGCGCCGCCACCTGGTGCCGCTGCCGGAGTTCGCCGCCGCTTTTTGCCGCGAGGTCCCTCCTTCCGGCACCCCGCTGTTGCAGGCGCTGGCACGCTATATCCGCGAACAGAGGCAATTCGACACACCGCTGGATGCCTTCCGGCTGGAACAGTTGCCGCAGCATCTTTCGATGAATTTCCGCATCCTGGACGAGCACGGCAGGCAGCTCGGCATGTCGCGCAATTTTGCACAGTTGCGCGGGGAATGGGCATCGAAAAGCACACCGCCGCCCGCTGCCCCCGCCGCTGCAGAAAAAGCGCGCACCTCCTTTCCTGCCGCACTGCCCAGGGCTGAAGCGCCGCTTGAGCGCCACACCGCATGGGATTTCGGGGATTTTGCCGAAACAGCGCAGATGCAGCGCGCCGGACAATCCATCACGGTATTCAATGCGCTGCACGACGAGGGGGAGGCGGTCACGCTGCAGGCATTCGACACGCGCGAGGAAGCGCAGGCTGCGCAGCGCAAGGGGCTTGCGCGTCTTTTCATGCTGGCGCTGAAGGAACAGGTCAAATACCTGGAAAAAAACCTGCCGGACGCGCAAAAACTGGGCATGCTGTTCCTGCCCTTCGGCAGCCAGCAGGATATGCAGCGCCAGGTTTTGGCCCTGACCTTCGAGCGGTGCTGCCTGATGGAGCCCTGGCCTACCAACGAGAAGGAATTCGCCGCGCGCGCCAAGGATGCCAAGGCCCGCCTGACCCTGGTGGCACAGGAGATTGCACGCCTGGCCGGAACGGTGCTGGCCGAATACCATGCGCTGCAGAAGGCACTGCCGGGTTTCAAGGCGCACGGGCAGGCGGTGCAGGACATCCGCAGCCAGTGCGAATGGCTGATGGGCCGGGAATGGATCGCACGCACCCCGTATGAGCGCTTGCAGCACCTGCCGCGCTATCTCAAGGCGATCAATGTGCGGCTGGAGAAGCTGAGGTCCAACCCGGCGCGCGATGCGCAGCAGCTGGCACAGCTATTGCCGCTGCAACAGCAATGGCAACGCAGGCTGACAGCACAGCAAGGTGTACATGACCCGAGGCTGGAAGACTATGGCTGGCTGCTGCAGGAGCTGCGCGTTTCGCTGTTTGCGCAGGAACTGAAAACGCCGGTGATCGTTTCGGTAAAACGCCTGGAGAAAACGCTGGAATCAATCAGCCGTTAACCGGCCGCCATTATTTAAAGCGCTTGGCGATCAGCACAGCGTTGCTTCCGCCGAACGCGAAGGAGTTGGACATCACCGCATCCAGCGGGACATTGCGGCGCCCCACGTTGGGCACGTAGTCCAGGTCGCATTCAGGATCGGGTTCGGCCAGGTTGATGGTCGGCGGGATGGCGTTGTTCTGCAGGGCCAATACAGCGGCCACGAATTCCAGCGCGCCGGTTGCGCCCAACAGGTGTCCATGCATGGATTTGGTGGAACTGACCGGCACGCGGTAAGCGTGCTCGCCAAATGCCTGCTTGATCGCCTTGGTTTCTTCGACATCGCCCGCCAGGGTGGCCGTGCCGTGGGCATTGATGTAATGAATGTCCTCCGGCCTCATCTGCGCATCGCGCAAGGCGCTGCGTATGGCGCGCTCCTGCCCCAGCGCATTCGGCTTGGTGATGTGGCTGGCGTCCGAGGAGCTGTCGTAACCGGCAATCTCGGCATAGATTTTCGCGCCGCGCCTGACTGCGCGCTCCGCGTCTTCCAGCACCAGCACCGCAGCGCCCTCGCCCAGAACCAGGCCATTGCGCTGTTTGGAAAACGGCTTGCAGGAGGCGGCGGGATCATTGGAATCTTCCAGCGCCAGGGTGCGCAGCGCTTCCCACGCCTTCATGGCGCCCAGAGTCAGCATGGCTTCCGAACCTCCCGCCAGCATCACGTCGGCATAGCCGTGGCGGATCTGGCGGCAAGCTTCACCGATGGCGATGGCTGACGACGAGCACGCCGTGGAATATGTTACGTTTGCGCCCTGCAACTGATGGGCGATGGATATATGCGAGGCCGCGGCGTTGTTCATGGTCAGCAGCACGGAGAAGGGCCGCAGGCGCGGATTCTCGCTCTGGTACAGTTCCTCATAGCATTCATCCAGGGTGGTGGCGCCGCCCATGCCGGTTCCCATGTAGACGCCTGCGCGGCTCCGCTCCTGTTCTTCGAGAACCAGCGCGGCATCTTCCACTGCCTGGCGAGCCGCGACCAGTGCCAACTGGCTGAAGCGCTCGATGCCGGAGAGCTGCATCTTGGTGAAGTGCGCATTAGGATCGAAATCGGGAACGGCACCCGCTATGCGGATGGAAAGCTTGTCGGCGAAAGGCGTTTCCAGACGGCGGATGCCGGATCGGCCCGCCATCAGGTTTTCAAAGAATTCGCCGGAATTGGAGCCGACCGGGGAAACAACGCCCAGCCCGGTGATGACGACGCGGCGGGCCATGATGGTGGTCAGGTGTTGCTTTTCTGCTCCGCCACGAGGCGGTCGACGATATTGGCGATGTCCTGAACGGTCTTGATTTCGACGCGTGCGTCCGGCAGCTTGATCTTGAATTCGTCTTCGATGTTGAACATGAATTCAATCACGGATAATGAGTCCACTCCCAGGTTTTCCAGCTGCGCGTCAGGCGCCAGGACTTCCGGCTTCAACTCGAACTGTTCAGCCATCATTCGTTGTATCGTCTCCAGCGAACTCATATTTCCCTTTTGTCGTATTCCCGCTAATCGGTGGTTTGCCAGTCAATCAGGCCGCAGCGGGCACCAAGCCCAGTTGCGACGCGGATGATAGCACATGCCGCCCGGTCGCGTCCGCCCCAAGGAAACCGTTTTGCTCTCCCAGATCGTCGAAAAACTTGACCGTTTCGTCGGCCACATGCTCGCGCTCGTTGTCCAGCGTGATCATGTGGTAGCTGTCATGCAGGGCGATTTTCACCACCTTGTCGGAGCCGATGTGGTCGGTGACAAAATCCGCGCTGCGCATGGTCGAAACATCGTCCTCGACCGCATGGATGACCAGCGCGGGCACCTTCACCTGCTTGAGCCGCTCCTTGACCGACTTGATCAGCAACTCAGCCTCATGGACCGCAGGCAGCGTCAGCTTGGAGGCGCCCGCGATGGACGAAGTCTTGTGTTCCATTTCGCGCGCCACCCAGCGGCGCAACTGCTCGTTCTTCAGGCCAAAGGGCTCGCGCTCCTTGTAGGCATAGATGTAGCGGAATGGCGTGTGATAGCCGAGCGGAAGCAGGAAGCGGTACCAGGGGATGCTCCAGCCGTCATAGAACAGGGTGGTGGACAGCAGCGACAGGCCCTCGATCTCTTCGCCCGCCTCGGCGGCCACGCTCAAGGACAGCACAGCGCCGATGCACAGCCCCCCGAGGGAAACCGTACGGTATTGCCGTTTCATTTCGCGAAATTCCGCCAGCACCTGGTCGTGCCAATTGCGCCATTCGGTCACCGAATAGGCGGTATCGCCTACATGGTAGCCGTAGCCCTTGAAATGCGGCACGCGCACAGTGTAACCGGCCTTGTGCAAACGCTTGGCGAGCGGCAACATCTCGGCCGGCACGCCCTGCAAGCCATGCACAAGCAACACGGCACGATCGCCGCCAATCAATTCTACCGATTTCATGTGACTTTATTTCCTGTAGTAACCGCACCGAAATTCCCGGTGAGATTGTAAGTTGGGTTTGTTAAACGAATTTTACCAAAACCCACCCGCTTAACCGTGTGCATGCGATTATGTATGTTGCAGTCACGCCACAAGTTTTCGCATGCAGTATAATCGGGCATGGTTCGACCCCCGATTGTCCTTTTTGTTCATTCGGGCGCAGGATTTTAACCGGCGCATTTCTGGCCAGAAACCTTCAGGCACTGAGTTTGGCTGCTACCCAAGCCCAATTCACATTGCTTTGCGCAACAGTTGCCGCAATGATTCTGGCAATTTAATTCGTGGTCTGGTCCGGGCAATACAACACAACCTCAGGGAAACCCCTAGCACGAAATCATGGATGAGCAACTGCGACTAGCCGCACTCCAATACCACCGTCAGCCCTCACCCGGCAAAATTTCCGTAACCCCCAGCAAGCCGATGCTGACCCAACGCGATCTTGCGCTGGCCTATTCTCCCGGTGTGGCGGCAGCCTGCGAGGCCATCGTGGAAAATGCCGAGGAGGCGCGCAACCTGACTGCGCGCGGCAACCTTGTTGCTGTGGTAACCAACGGCACGGCTGTGCTGGGATTGGGTGCCATCGGCCCGCTGGCTGCCAAGCCGGTGATGGAAGGCAAGGGCGTGCTGTTCAAAAAATTCGCCGGCATCGATGTTTTCGACATTGAGATAAACGAGCGCGACCCGGACAAATTGGTGGACATCATCGCTTCGCTGGAGCCCTCTTTCGGCGGCATCAACCTCGAGGACATCAAGGCGCCGGAATGTTTTTACATCGAGCGCAAGCTGCGCGAGCGCATGAATATTCCCGTGTTCCATGACGACCAGCACGGCACCGCGATCATCGTTGGCGCTGCCTTGCTGAACGGCTTGAAAGTGGTCGGCAAGGACATAGCCCGAGTGAAGCTTGTGGCCAGCGGCGCGGGTGCGGCAGCGCTGGCCTGCCTGGATATGCTGGTCAGCCTCGGCCTGCGCATGGAAAACATCACCGTCACCGACATCAAGGGCGTGGTCTATAAAGGCCGCACCGAGGAGATGGACGACAACAAGGCGCGCTATGCAGTGGAAACTTCGGCGCGCACGTTGAGCGAGGTGATTGGGGGCGCCGATGTTTTCCTCGGCCTCTCTGCGGGCGGAGTGCTCAAGCCGGAGATGGTCAAGCTGATGGCGGACAAACCGCTGATTTTCGCGCTGGCCAATCCCACGCCCGAAATACTGCCGGAGCTGGCCCACGCCGCGCGCGCCGATGTGATCATTGCTACCGGCCGTTCGGATTACCCGAACCAGGTCAACAACGCACTGTGCTTCCCCTACATTTTCCGCGGCGCGCTGGATGTGGGCGCCTCCACCATCAACGAGGCGATGAAGCTGGCTGCCGTAAAAGCCATTGCCGGATTGGCGCAAGCTGAACAATCCGATGCCGTCGCCGCGGTGTATGGCGAAGAATCCCTGCACTTCGGCCCTGACTACCTGATTCCCAAGCCGTTCGACCCGCGCCTGATCACGCGGATTTCCCCGGCGGTGGCGCAGGCCGCGATGGACAGCGGCATCGCAAAGCGGCCCCTGGCCGACATGGCGGCCTACCGCGAGCGCCTGTCGCATTTTATTCATGAATCTGGCTGGCTGATGAAGCCGGTGCTGGACTACGCGAAGCATCACCCCAAGCGCCTGGTTTATGCCGAGGGGGAGGACGAGCGTGTACTGCATGCCGTGCAGGCCGTGGTGGATGAGGGGTTGGCACATCCCATCCTGATCGGCCGTCCGTCCATGGTCGCGCAACGCATCCAGAAGCTGGGACTGCGCATCCGTGCAGGAGAGCATTTCGTACTGGTCAATCCCGAGGGCCAGGCGCACCACAACACGCTGATCGGCGCATCCATGGTGCGCGCGGGCGAGGCGGATGCCATGTTATGCGGCATGGTCTCCAGGCCGCAAGAACATCTGCGGTTCATAGCAGAGCAAATCGGCCTGCATGCGGATGCCAGCGTGTTCGCAACGCTCAATATCCTGCCGCTACCCAAGCACACCCTGTTTATTTGCGATACGCACATCAACCTTGATCCCAGCGCGGAGCAGATCGCAGAAATCGCCCTGCTGGCGGTTGCGGAAATGCGCCGCTTTGGCATCACGCCCAAGGTAGCACTGTTGTCGCACTCCAATTTTGGCGGCTTCGACGATGCCTCGGCAAACAAGATGCGCCAAGCCAACGTGCTGCTGAAACAAAAGGCGCCAGACCTCGAAGTGGATGGGGAGATGCATGCCGACACTGCGGTCTCGGAAGCGCTGCGCATGCAGCTATTCCCCAACTCGCGCCTGCATGGGGCGGCCAACCTGCTGATCATGCCCAATCTGGACGCGGCAAACATCTCCTTTAATTTGCTGAAGATGATTGCGGGTGATGGCATAGCCATAGGCCCGGTGCTGCTGGGCGCTGCCAAGCCGGTCCATATCTTGACCCCTTCCGCAACCGTCCGCCGCATCGTCGAAATGAGCGCACTGGCGGTGGCTGGCGGCCAGACACACCAGTGAACCGGAAACAAATATGGATACCCAGACTGACAATCCAGAGCAGAAACTGGGCCTGATACTCACCGGCGGCGGCGCGCGCGCCGCTTACCAGGTTGGCGTGCTCAAGGGCATCGCCGAAATGTTGCCGCGCCGCGCGCGCAATCCTTTCCCCATCATCTGTGGAACCTCGGCCGGAGCGCTGAACGCTGCCACGCTGGCAATCAATGCGCGCCAGTTCAACAAAGGCGTGCAGTACCTGGACAACATCTGGAGAAACTTTCAACCCAGCGACATTTACCGCACCGATGCACTCGGTGTGCTCGCCAACAGCTTGCGCTGGTTTGGCGGTCTGCTGACGAATAGCCTGGGAATACATCGTTTGCACGATGTCTCGCTGCTGGACAATGCCCCATTGGCCAAATTGCTCGAGGAAATCCTGCCTTGCGAGGAAATCCAGGCGAGCATCGATGCCGGGGCGCTGCATGCCCTGAGCATCACCGCTTCCGGCTATGGCTCTGGCCAATCGGTCACTTTTTTTCAGGGCATCGACGGCATCCAGCCCTGGGCACGCGCCCATCGAATCGGCGTTCCCGCCACGATTGAAATCAGTCACTTGCTGGCATCTTCGGCCATTCCCTTCTTTTTTCCGGCAGTACATATCCACCGCGAGTTTTTTGGCGATGGCTCTATGCGCCAAATCGCGCCCATCAGCCCTGCCCTGCATCTGGGTGCTTCGCGCGTCCTGGTCATCAGCACCATTTCGCATGGCGAAGCCCATCATCGCGGGCCGATAGACACCTACCCCACCCTGGCCCAGATCGCGGGCCATACGCTGGATAGTATTTTTGTCGACAGTCTGGAGGTGGATATGGAACGCATCCACCGCATCAACCAGACTCTGGGTTACATTCCCGAAGACACGCGCAGACAGGTTAATTTGCGCCATGTTGACGTGCTTGTAATTTCCCCCAGCCAACCGATCGAGAAGATTGCCGAGCGTTACATCCACAATCTGCCTTGGGCCGTACGCCTGCTGATGAGCCTGATCGGCGTGGCGCGGCGTGGCGGAGGGGCAAACCTGTTGAGTTACCTGCTTTCTGAAAAGGACTTTTGCCGCGCCCTGATTGATATGGGATATCACGATGCGATGACGCGCAAGGACGAGATTCTTCCCTTCCTCAATCCCTCCACCGTTGATTTAAGCCCGGTTCCATCATCGCCCAATCTCTCGCAATGAAACCCGGTTCTGACGGCCCCAAGGCGTTGACCTTTTCCCTGCTGCGTCTGCTGGCCGATGGCGAATTCCATTCGGGCGAAGCGATGGCCCGGCAATTGGGGGTCTCACGCGCCAGCGTGAACGGCGCGTTGGGTGAAGCCGAAAACTTCGGCTTGACGTTGTACCGGGTGCGCGGACGCGGCTACCGGCTGCTCGACCCGCCGCACTGGCTCGATGCAGCCAGCATCGCCCGCCATCTCGGCAAGCATCACGGGGATTTCCATATCACCATTCTCGACAGCGCACCTTCCACCAACACTTTGCTCTTGCGCCATCTGTCCGAAGGCGCACCCAGCGGAAGCGTGCTGGCTGCCGAATGGCAGGGCAAGGGGCGCGGGCGCATGGGCCGCGCCTGGCATTCCAGCCTCGGCAATGCGCTGACTTTCTCGCTGTTGTGGCGCTTCGATTGCGGACTGGGCGCACTCTCGGGGCTGAGCCTGGCCGTTGGGGTCGCGCTGATCCGGGCCTTGCGCACTTTGGGTATAAGCGGCGCCCGTTTAAAGTGGCCGAATGACGTCCTGAACGGAAGTGGCGCCAAGCTGGCCGGTGTGCTGGTCGAGGCTCAGGGTGACATGCTGGGGCCTTCCGCCGTGGTCATCGGCGTCGGGCTGAACCTGACCCTGCCGCAAACCGTTTTGCAACAGATTGACCGCCCCGCAGCAGGATTGGCCGATTCCTGCAGCGCGTTGCCGGACCGCAACCATCTGCTTGCCGCAATATTGCTCGAGCTGGGCAATGTATTGCGTGAATTCGGGGCACACGGTTTTAACGCCGTGCACGCCGAGTGGGAGAGCTATCATGCCCTGCAAAATCGCGCGGTTCGCCTTGCCCTGCCAGATGGCAGCCATCTGGCGGGAGTCGCGCGCGGCGTGTCGGACGAGGGCGCGCTCTTGCTAGAAACAAACGCGGAAGTAAAAATCATTCATGCCGGCGAAATCAGCCTGACTGCGGAGACGCAACATGCTACTGCTTGATGCAGGCAACAGCCGCATAAAGTGGGCGCTTACCCAGGATGGCGCCTGGCTGTACCGCGGCGCGCTGCCTGTTTCCGCTGCATCCGAGTTGCAAAAGGCGCTCGCTCCTTTGCCTGCGCCCGGCAGAATCCTGGCATCCAATGTCGCCGGGGAAATTGCCGCACAGGCCATACGCACCGCATGCGCGGGGTGGGAATGCAAGGTAGAATTCATCACCGCGCAGTCTGAGCAATGCGGGGTGCGCAATTTGTATGCGCAGCCCGCTCAGCTCGGCAGCGACCGCTGGGCTGCGCTGATTGCCGCCTGGCACCAGATGCGCGCAGCATGCCTGGTGGTCAACTGTGGCACGGCGACGACGGTGGATGCCCTCTCCGACAATGGCGAATTCCTCGGCGGCCTGATCATCCCGGGAGTTGAGATGATGCAAAATAGCCTGGCTGCGGGAACTGCGCAATTAAGCCGTTCTGCCGGCAATTGGGCGAGGCTCCCGCGCAATACCGCCGATGCGATTTTCAGCGGAGCAATCCAGGCAACCGTGGGCGCGATACTTCAGCAGCACGCCGTGCTGGACAAGCCGGATGCTCCCTGCCTCCTGGGAGGCGGCGCAGCCGCTCTGCTGCGACCACATCTCGGTTTGCCGCTGCGCGCTGGTGATGACATGGTATTGCAGGGCTTGGAATTGATTGGACAGAAATCCGGGAAGGCCTAAATGATTAGATCGATTTTTTGGCTGGTGCTGCTACTGAATATTGCGCTGTTCGCCTATTTGCAGTGGGGCGGGCGGCTAACCCAGGATAACGGGATCCTGCAGCCACCGCTTAACCCGGACCAGATCAAGGTGCTGGGGTTTTCACCCCCCGCACCGCACTCTCCGGTTCTCCCGGCATCCGCCCCGGCGCCAGTCGCCCTTTCTGCACCATCATCCGCTGTTATAGCAAGCGCCCCCGTTTCCACATCTGCAGCGGCGCACTCAGCGTGCCTGGAATGGGGGGAGTTTTCCGGCACTGACCTCACCCGCGCCACTGAACACCTGGAAGGCTTGAAGCTGGGATCCAAGCTTACCCAGCGCGAAGTCGAACATTCCATTGGTTACTGGGTATATATCCCTCCGCCCAAAAAACATGCCGAACTGGATGCGAAAATCAAACAGCTGAAGAAATTGGGAGTCAAGGATTTCTTTGTTGTGCAGGAAAAGGGGAAGTGGCACGACGCCATCTCCCTCAATATATTCAAGACCGAGGATATGGCGAAGAAATTCCTGGATCATCTTAAGGCCAAAGGTGTCAAAAGCGCAGTGATGGGTGAACGCCAGACACGGCTCAAGTTCACCGTGTTTTCCCTGAAAAACCCCGATGCCGCAACGCTTTCCAAGCTGGCGGAATGGCAAAAAGACTTTACCGGCATTGAAATGAGGTCGCTGTCATGCAACTGACGGCTTTCGGCAGGATTGACAACCACCCCTCAAATCGGGAAAATGCCGCCCTCCTGCTGCACATGGCTTTTTCCGGATTATCGGCTAAAGTCGGCGGCAGCCAGTTTCCGGTGATATAGCTCAGATGGTTAGAGCACAGCACTCATAACGCTGGGGTCGGTGGTTCAATTCCACCTATCACCACCATTTCTTGATTTTCACCCTCAATATTTTCAGTGGAAATCCGCGAAATCGCATGTAAATACATGCGGTTACGCCACCACCCGAGTTCCGCCGAGTTCCACCAACTTCCGCTAATTTCCAGCAATTTTCCGGGTATTTTCCGGGGTATCCGAACATGGTCTTGGGTATCTCGAAATGTGGGAATTTCGGGGAATTGAATTGAGCAGTTGACGGGGTGGGGAACTGAACTGGGGATTTGAAGTGGGGAATTGAACGGGTTTGGGAAATTGAATCAGCCGGGTTGAATCGCCCCCAAGTCCGCCACGGCCGAGAACCAGTGCTGCTTTTGTATCAACTCGCGAAAGCCGCCGCCAGGGCCGCAATCATGTAAGCGTAGTCATGAGCACCGGCGCTCTCGCGCGCGCTATGCATCGCCCACATTGCCGAGCCGACGTCCACGCTCGGGACGCCCAACTGCGCCGCCAGGATAGGGCCAAGGGTGCTGCCGCAGCCCAGGTCGCTGCGATGCGCGTATTGTTGATACGGCACCCCGGCCTTCTCGCATAGCCCCATGAAGCGTGCCGCCGTTTCTGCGTTGGTGGTGTAGTGCTGGTTTACGTTGGTCTTGATGACCGGTCCGCCATTCACCATCACCTTGTGTTCGGGCTCATAGGCAGCCGGGAAATTCGGGTTATAGGCATGGGCCATGTCC
>DATDDB010000050.1:0-26601 GCA_036524005.1 Gallionellaceae bacterium
GCGATACTGGTCGCGCATGTAATTGATGATCTGCCAATGCGCGTCCGTCAACAGTATGTTTTCGGCAGCCGCGATGACGTGCACCGTTTCGTCGCGGTAATCAGGCTCCAGCAAATAGCCCTCGGCATCGGTTTCCAGTTCTGCCCCCTCAACGACATATGACATTTGAACCTCCTTAGTTAAGCATTGCGATGATCACCTCTCAGCCGGTTTGCCCGTCCAGATTGGTGATCACCTTGTAGGGAATGAATATGCCGCAGCCGAAATGGCGCTCACCGCCCAAGCCGCACCCTTGCAGTCGCAGCGCGTCCTGCGGCTTGAGCTCGTGCACCACCAGGCTGAACCCCGAAATTTTCCCCTCACTTCCCGGTAGCGTATGGTGCTTGCCGCAGATCAACTTTCCGGCTATTCCATGGCCCTGCATTTCGCTGGCCATGGCCTGAAGAAATTCATCTTCCGGGGCGCTGCTGGCCACCAGTTGCGCATGCAGGGTCGGGCTGGGCTGCAATGGGCGTTCCCTGGCCTCGCCTACGGCAAGCGCATGTCCTCCCACATCAAGACTCTTCCCTGACAGCTGCCGCGCCTGTTCCAGCAACCCGGCCGGAATGCGCAGCACCAGCCTGGCCCGCTTGTGCAACAACAGGTCGTCGCCCTGTTCCGGTGCGCGCAGCGGCATGATTCCGGCCCCTGCTTCGGCCAGCCAGGGAAGCACGCGCGCCACCTCGCGCCACAGCGCATAGGCGTAATCCGCGGGCAGGCTGCGCCCGGAGAGCGCAAAAATGACATCGGTCATTTCGAGGCTTCCCTGCATGTTATGCCTTTTGCATGCTTGCCCAGTGCTGCATTGCTTCGGCCAGACCTTTTGCCGTCAGTGGATCAAGATCGAAAATAGTGAAACGCTTGCCCTCGCGAATGCGCATGCGCAGCATGGGCATTGCGCCTTCCGCATGGACAATTTCTTGCAGTTCCACGTGCTGCCCGCCGAGCGGCACGCTGAATTTTTCCAGTTCGGTGATTTGGGTCATTTAGTTCGCTGCTCCTTGGAAAAGGCGAAATCCCAATGCCATCTCATGCAGCTACACAGCCGCTATTGAGCGCAATTTGAGGGGTCTTAGTCTATAGCCTGTACAGGGGGAAAAACATAACACTTCGGGATAACCCATCCCCCCCATTTGGGTTATTTAACATAGGCGGAAGATGCGTCAACATTGCCGAAAATCAGGATTTGCTGAATTACCCGGAAGTGCCGCCCGATTCGGCGGTGAACCCCGGCGAGACCGGGAAACATGAAATGTACGCCAGCAGACAGGCTGGATCACACGAAAGGAAGAATCATGGCCAAGAAACCGCATAATACACCGAATCTCGATCAGCTCGAGTCCGGGCCTTGGCCCAGTTTTGTGACCGGGTTGAAACGCCTGGCAAAAGACAAGGACCAGATGGTCGACCTGCTCGGCCAGCTGGAAGAATCCTACAAGACCAAGAAGGGTTACTGGAAAGGCGGTACGGTCGGCGTGTTCGGCTATGGCGGCGGCGTGATTCCGCGCTTTACCGAACTGAAGAACGAAAAAGGCGAGCCGGTCTACAAGGACGCCGCCGAATTCCACACCCTGCGCGTGATGCCTCCTCCCGGCATGCACTACGATACCGACACCCTGCGCAAGTTCTGCGACATCTGGGAAAAGCACGGCTCCGGCCTGATTGCTTTCCATGGCCAGTCCGGCGACATCATGTTCCAGGGCGCGACCACCGAGAACGTGCAGAAAGCCTTCGACGAAATCAACGAAATGGGCTTCGACCTCGGCGGCGCAGGTCCCGCGGTGCGCACCGCCATGTCCTGCGTGGGTGCGGCGCGCTGCGAGCAGAGTTGCTATAACGAAGCCAAGGTGCACCGTGCGGTGCTGAACACCTTCACCGACGACATCCACCGCCCTTCCCTGCCCTACAAGTTCAAGTTCAAGTTCTCCGGCTGCCCCAACGACTGCATGAATTCCATCCAGCGCGCAGACATGTCGGTGATCGGCACCTGGCGCGACAACATGCGCACCGACGATGCGCTGGGCAAGAAGTGGTTCGCCAAGCACGGCATGAACCAACTGGTCAACGACGTGGTGGCGCGCTGCCCGACCAAGGCGATCCAGATCAAGGAAATCAAGGATGTGCGCAAGGATGCCCATGTCAGCAGCGTCAAGCTCAATGACACCCAGGCGCTGGAAGTGGACAACCAGGATTGCGTGCGCTGCATGCATTGCGTCAACGTGATGACCGGCGCACTCGCGCCCGGCAAGGACAAGGGCGCAACCGTGCTGGTGGGCGGCAAGAGCCACCTGAAGATCGGCGGCCTGATGGGCACCGTCATCCTGCCGTTCATCAAGCTGGATACGGACGAAGACATCGAGAAGCTGGTGGACTTTGCCCAGCGCACCATCGATTTCTTCGCCGAGAACGCGCTGGAGCACGAACGCACCGGCGAGATGATCGAGCGCATCGGCCTGTCCAACTTCCTCGACGCGATGGAAGTCGATGTCGACCCGAACATGGTCACGAGCCCACGCATGAACCCCTATGTCCGCACTGACGGCTGGGATGAGGAAGTCGCCAAGATCAACGCCAAGAAAAACGCCGCTTAAATTCAGGAGACAGAACATGAGTCAACCGCAAATGCGCCGTCCGGTCGAGTCCGGGGTGCCAGACAACCAGAAATACCTGCACCCGTCGCTCGTCAAAAACTACGGCAACTGGAAATACCATGACCGTCCCCGTCCCGGCGTGCTGCATCATGTCTCCCATAGCGGCGACCAGGTCTGGTCTGTGCGTGCCGGCACCCAGCGCCAGATGGACGTATACACCATCCGCAAGCTGTGCGACATCGCCGACAAATTCGCCGAAAGCCGCGTGCGCTTCACCATCCGTTCCAACATCGAGTTCATCGTGTCGGATGAGAAGAAAGTCGCCCCGCTGATCGCCGAACTGGAAAAGAACGGCTTCCCGGTCGGCGGCACCGGCAACTCGGTGACCATGATCGCCCACACCCAGGGCTGGCTGCACTGCGATATTCCCGGCACCGACGCTTCGGGCGTGGTGAAATCGCTGATGGACGAACTGATTGACGAGTTCAGGAACGAGCAGATGCCCAACCGTGTGCACCTCTCCACCTCCTGCTGCGAAATCAACTGCGGCGGACAGGCCGACCTGGCCATCATCGTGCAGCACACCAAGCCGCCCAAGATCAACCACGACCTGGTAGCCAACGTGTGCGAGCGCCCTGCGGTGGTCGCGCGCTGCCCGGTGGCTGCCATCCGCCCGGCCATGGTCAACGGCAAGCCCTCGCTGGAAGTGGACGAAGCCAAGTGCGTGTGCTGCGGCGCCTGCTACCCGCCCTGCCCGCCCATGCAGATCAACGATCCGGAATACTCCAAGCTGGCCATCTGGGTGGGCGGCAAGAATTCCAATGCACGCGGCAAGCCGACCTTCATGAAGATGGTTGCCTCAGGCATCCCCAACAATCCTCCGCGCTGGACCGAGGCTGGCGAAGTGGTGAAGAAGATACTTCACACCTACAAGGAAGATGCACGCCCGTGGGAGCGCATGGCCGACTGGATCGACCGCATCGGCTGGCCGCGCTTCTTCGAAAAGACAGGTTTACCGTTCACCAAGTACCTGGTGGACGACTGGCGCGGTTCGCGCGCCAACCTGAATGCCTCGGCGCATATCCGTTTCTGAGCGAGGTCAGTCAATGAAATTCGGCATAGTTGTCAACGAAGGCCCCTACCAGCACCAGGCAAGCGATTCCGCCTACCTGTTCTGCAAGGCCGCGCTGGAGAAAGGCCATCAGATTTTCCGCGTATTCTTCTATCACGACGGCGTGAACAACGCCTCGCGCCTGACCGAACCGCCGCAGGATGACCGCAACATTGTGGCGCGCTGGAGCAAGCTGGCTGAAGAGCACAAGATCGATCTGGTGGTGTGCGTGGCGGCAGCATTGCGTCGCGGCATCAAGGATGAAAACCTGGCGCCGGGATTCCGCATCTCCGGCCTGGGCCAGTTGGTCGAGGCCGGCATCCAGGCCGACCGTCTGGTCACGTTCGGCGATTGAGGGTACGAAAATGAGCGAAGAAGGCAACATCAAAAAATTCATGTTCGTCAACCGCAAGGCGCCCTACGGCACCATTTACGCGCTCGAATCGCTGGAAGTGGTGCTGATCACCGCCGCTTTCGATCAGGATGTGTCGCTGGCATTTATTGACGATGGCGTGTTCCAATTGAAGAAAGGCCAGCAAACCAAGGGCATCGAAACCAAGAACTTTTCGCCCACCTACCGAGCGCTGGAAGGCTATGACATTGAAAAGCTGTATGTCGAAAAGGAATCGCTGGAAGCGCGCGGCCTTTCCGAGGACGACCTGCTGGTGGACGTCAACGTGCTCGGGCGCAAGGAGCTGGGCGAACTGATGGGGCAACAGGATGTTGTCCTGAGCTTTTAAAGGGGAAACCTGAATGCTGCACATCATCAACAAATCTCCCTTCACCCATAACTCGCTGGATTCCTGCCTGCGCATCGCCCAAGGCGGCGACATCCTGCTGATCGAGGATGCGGTGTATGCTGCCGCGGGGGGAGCCACCGAAAAACAGGTGCGCGAGGCCATGAAACAGTTCAAGTTCCACGTGCTGCAAGCCGACCTGGAAGCGCGCGGCCTCGCCGACCGCGTCATGGAAGGCGTCAACAAGGTGGATTATGGCGGCTTTGTCGACCTGGTCGCCAAGAACAAGAATTGCCAATCCTGGCTTTGAACAACACATATTAAACCGCAAGGAGTACTGAAATGCCCAACATCGAAGTCAATGGCAAATCCTACGAAACCGACGAGGAAGGCTACCTGGTCAACCTCGCCGAGTGGAACAAGGACGTCGCCGAGTACATCGCCAAAGAGGAAAAAGTGGAGATGACCGACAACCACTGGGAAGTCGTCAATTTCCTGCGCGAGTACTACGACGAGTACCAGATCGCTCCGGCCGTGCGCGTGCTGACCAAGGCCATCGGCAAGAAATTCGGCGCGGAAAAAGGCAACAGCCAGTATCTGTACGACCTGTTCCCCTACGGCCCGGCCAAGCAGGCGTGCAAGATTGCCGGCCTGCCCAAGCCCACCGGTTGCGTTTAATTTTCCGGCAACAGGAATCAGGTGCCGCAGGCATCTGGTTCCTGTAACCGAATTCAGACAATGAGCACATTTTTTGCCCTGTTGTTCTACCTCGCATTCCTGGTGTTTACACTGGGAGTGGGCTACAAGATTTACGATTTTGCGCGCACCCCTGCGCCGCTCAAGATACCCACCACCCCGGCGCCAGCCACCACTGGCGGCGTGGTATTGCGCATGATGCGCGAAGTTTTCCTGTTCGAAAGCCTGTTCAAGTCCAACCTGTGGATCTGGCTATTTGGCGCGCTGTTCCATTTTGGCCTGGCATTGGTCTTGCTGCGCCACCTGCGCTATTTCACCGAGCCGGTCTGGTCATGGGTAGCCCTGATCCAGCCGTTCGGCATCTATGCCGGCTTCGCCATGGCCGCCGGGTTGGCCGGACTGTGGGCCCGGCGCTTTCTGGTCGAGCGCATCCGCTACATCTCGACGCCCTCGGATCATTTGATGCTGGCGTTGCTGCTGTGCATCGGCATGTCCGGCCTTTCCCTGAAATTCCTGGCGCACCCCGACATCGTGGCGGTCAAGGCGTTCTTCCTCGGCCTGATGCGCTTTGACTGGCAGCCGCTGCCCGACAGCGGGCTGTTGTATACCCACCTTGGCCTCGTGGCGGCCCTGATGATCGTGTTTCCGTACAGCAAGCTGCTGCATGCGCCGGGCGTGTTCTTCTCGCCCAGCCGCAACCAGGCCGACAATCCGCGCGAAAAGCGTCATCTGGCTGCGTGGGCAGCCAAACTGGAGAAATAAATGGCTGATGTCGTTGCCCCTCCTTATCGCGTCATTCCCATCATTCCCGTGCTCAAGCCGGGCGCCATGGAGGGGCTCAAGCCCTTTGTCGCCAGCGACAAGATACAGGAAGCCATCGGTTTCCCGGGCCAGCTGGTGGATGACTGGCATGACCGCGCCATCGCCAAGATGGGCGAACTGCTGAAGAAATACCGCTCGCTCAAGGTCTATCTCGATTCCTGCGTGCACTGCGGCGCCTGCACAGACAAGTGCCACTATTTCATCGGCACGCAAGACCCGAAGAACATGCCGGTGGCGCGCCAGGACCTGCTGCGCAGCGTCTATCGGCGCTACTTCACCCTGCCCGGAAAGCTGTTCCCCAAACTGGTCGGCGCGCGCGACCTGACGCGCGAAGTGCTGGACGAATGGTACAGCTACTACCACCAGTGCTCGGAATGCCGCCGCTGTTCGGTGTTCTGCCCCTATGGCATCGATACCGCCGAGATCACCATGGCGGCGCGCGAGATCCTCGATTCCATCGGCTATGGACAGAAGTATTCCAACGAGATCATCGGCAAGGTGCACAAGATCGGCAACAACCTCGGCCTGCCCGGCCCGGCACTGGAAGACACCCTGGCCGGGCTGGAAGAGGACGTCAAGGAAGCCACCGGCGTCGACGTGAAATTTCCGCTCGACCAGAAAGGCGTGGAGATCCTGCTGGTCACCCCTTCCGCCGATTTCTTCGCCGAACCGCACATCGACAGCCTGATCGGCTACGCCAAGGTGTTCCATGCCGCCGGCGTGAGCTGGACGCTCTCCTCCATGTCGTCGGAAGCGGCCAACTTCGGCATGTTCATCGGCAACTATGAGCAGATGCGCAAGATCGCCCTGCGCATCCGCCAGGCCGCGCTTGATCTGGGCGTGAAGCGCATCGTGGTAGGCGAATGCGGCCATGCCTGGCGCGTGGCCTACAGCTTCTGGAATACGCTCTCCGGTGTGGGCGCGGGTGCGAATGACCCCTTTGCCATCGAGTTGCAGCAGCAGCTCGACCCGCGCTACAAGCAACCCACGCACATCTGCGAATACACCTGGGACCTGATCGAGCAGGGCAAGCTCAAGTTCGACAAGTCGAAAAACGACCAGTACACCATCACCTTCCACGATTCGTGCAACGTGGCGCGCGGCTCGCGCATGGGCGATGAGCCGGGCGGACAGTTCGAGATCCCGCGCAACATCATCAAGGCTGTGGCCAACAATTTTGTCGAGATGCGCGACGGTACCACGCGCGAGCAGACCTTCTGCTGCGGCGGCGGCGGCGGATTGCTCACCGACGACCTGCTCGATCTGCGCGTCAAGGGTGCGCTGCCGCGCATGGAAGCCCTGCGCGAGGTTGCAGACAACGAGGGCGTGAATTTCATGGCCACCATCTGTGCGATCTGCAAGGCGCAGTTCACCAAGGTGCTGCCTTACTACCAATTCGAGCGCAGCATGGTCGGCGGTGTGCACCAACTGGTGAGCAACGCGATCATCCTGGAAAACAAAGAGTAAAACCCGGAATATTGACTGGAGGTATCCGATGTCTTCAACGACTGAAACCAAGACTACACAAATCACCTTCCGCCGCTACAAGGATGGCGACACCGAGGTGAAGAACCGCGACAAGATATTCCAGTCCAGCTGGTCCTACAAGTGCCCTACCTATATCCAGTCCACCCCGCCCTGCCAGGGCAGCTGTCCGGCGGGCGAGGACATCCGCCGCTACCTGCAGATTGCGCGCGGCATGGAGAAGCCGCCGGCAGGCCCGGACGGCAAACCTTCCATGCCCTGGCAGGAATATGCCTGGCGCGTGCTGACCGAGGCCAACCCCTTCCCTTCGGTGATGGGCCGCGTCTGTCCAGCGCCCTGCGAGACTGGCTGCAACCGCAATGAAGTCGAGGACCATGTCGGCATCAACTCGGTCGAGCATTTCCTGGGCGAATACGCCATCGCCAACAACCTTAAATACAACAAGCCTGCGGTTGCGCCCACCGGCAAGAAAGTCGCCATTATCGGCGGCGGCCCTGCCGGCCTGTCCTGTGCCTATCAGTTGGCGCTGAAGGGCCATTCCGTCACCATTTTCGATGAGCACGAGCAGCTCGGCGGCATGATGCGCTACGGCATCCCCGGCTTCCGCACGCCGCGCAAGGTGCTGGATGCGGAAATCCAGCGTATTCTCGACCTGGGCGTGCAGGCCAAGCTCAACTGCCACATCGGCCGCGACATCACGCTGGGCGAGATCCGCAAGGACCATGACGCGGTGTTCCTCGGCATGGGCGCCCAGGCTGGCCGCGCCCTGCCCACCCCGAACAGCGAAGCGCCCAACGTGGTTACCGCAACCGCCTTCCTGCGCGCCTTCAACGACGGGCGCCTGCAGCATGTAGGCAAGCGCGTGGTGGTAGTCGGCGGCGGCGACACCTCGATCGACGTGGCCACCGTGGCGCGCCGCCTGGGCCATATTTCTCACGCCAAGCCCACCGATGCCGAACAAGCCATCGCCGGACGCCTGGCCCAGGACGTGGCCGATATTTCCGCCAAACAGGGCGCGGACGTCACCCTCACCTCGGTGTTCCCGATCGACAAGATGCAGGCCAACAAGCACGAAATCGAGCAGGCGCTTGCGGAAGGCATCGCCATCCGCGGCGGGCTGGTTCCGGTCGGCGTGGTGAAAGACGCCAATGGCCGTGCCACCGCCCTGCGCGTGGCCGAGTGCGAGGCCAAGTTCACTGGCGGCAAGCTGGAGATCAAGCAGAAGGAAGGCAGCGAACAGGATATTCCCGCCGACCTGATCGTCTCCGCCATCGGCCAGGCAGTGGATTTCACCGGCATGGAAGAATTCGACAACGGCCGCGGCGCGGTGAATGCCGACAAGAATTACCAGATTGCAGGCAAGCCCGGCACCTTCGCCGGCGGCGATGTGATCCGCCCGCACCTGCTGACCACTGCCATCGGTCACGGCGCAATTGCAGCGGAAGGCATAGACCGCTTCCTCAATGGCGAAGAACTGGAGAAGCGGCCCAAGATCGACGTGCACACCTTCGACATGATGCGCAAAATGGCCGAGAAAGGCCTGCCAATCAATCAGGTGAGCGAGCCGATCCGCGGCACAGACAAGGTCAACGTGGTGCATAACTTCGATAACCGTTCGAATCGCTACGTCATTCCGCACGATGAGCTGTTCCTTGGCCACTTTGGCTACACTCCGCGCAAGCAGCGCCACGTCATCACGCTGGACGAGAAGACCGCGCTGGGCAATTTCGAGGAGCGCCTGAATCCCTTGAGCGAAGCCGACGCCGTGGCCGAAGCCAAGCGCTGCATGAGTTGCGGCATGTGCTTCGAATGCGACAACTGCGTAGTTTACTGCCCGCAGACCGCCGTGTATCGCGTTCCCAAGGCCAAGGCATCGGTCGGGCGCTATGTGGATACCGATTACGACAAGTGCATCGGCTGCCACATCTGCCATGACGTGTGCCCGACGGGTTATATCCAGATGGGTTTAGGTGAGTAGCCCACACATGAGAGCCTTCCTGCTCATCCTGTTGCTCGCCGCCGTGCCTGCATGGGCGGGGGATTCCATTGTTCCAAAGCTCGACATCGGCCGTGGCGGACAGTGCGTGGAAGACCCCGCGTTCATGCGCACCAACCACATGAAACTGATCATGCATCAGCGCGACGAAACCGTGCGCAAGGGAATACGCGGCAGCAAATATGAGTTGACCAACTGCGTGGATTGCCATGCCAGCAAGGACAACAACAGCGTGCTGGGCAGCAACCGCAATTTTTGCCAGGGCTGCCATGTCTACGCGGCAGTCAAGATCGATTGCTTCGAATGCCATTCCAGCAGGCGCAAGATTCCGCCTACGGCATTGGCCAGCGCCGAACCGGCAAGTTCGAAGGTTGCGATTACAGAGGTGGGTAAATGAGCAAGGTTAACCTCGACCGCAGGGATTTTCTGGGCAAGGCATCCGTTGCCCTGGGCGGCCTGGCCATCGCGCCCGGCATGATGCTGTTCGATTTCGCCCAGGCCAGACAGCCGGGAGAACCAGCCTCAAGTGCCGTGCGCTGGGGCATGCTGATCGACACCACACGCTGCGAGAGCGGCTGCGACGATTGCGTCACCGCCTGCCGCAAGGAAAACGGCTGGCCGGAACCCCAGGCTGCGACCGATGTGCAATGGATACGCAAGGTGGAGATCAAGCAGATTTCCACCGGCCGCCATGTGAACCTGCCCATGATGTGCCAGCATTGCGCCAACCCACCCTGCGTGGACGTGTGCCCGACCGCCGCCTCCTTCAAGCGCGCGGACGGCATCGTGCTGGTGGACAAGCACCGCTGCATCGGCTGCCGCTATTGCATGATGGCCTGCCCGTACAAGGCGCGTTCGTTCGTGCACGAACCGGTTCTGGACCACGATTCCGACATGCCGCGCGGCCAGGGTACGGTGGAAAGCTGCACGATGTGCGTGCATCGCGTGGATCGCGGCGAACAGCCGGCCTGCGTGGAAGCCTGCGCCAAGAACGGCAGCCGCGCCATCCTGTTCGGCGACCTGAATGACCCGAACAGCGAAATCTCGCTGCGTATCCGCAGCGTGACGACCACCCAGCTGCGCGCCGATCTCGGCCTCAACACCGGCATCTCTTTCACGGGAATCTAAGCCATGCAACCCGCAAAGACCTTTGCTCAAATCGAAAGCCGCTATTTCTGGCTGCTGGTCGCCCTGGGCGCGCTGCTCTCAGGGATCGGCCTGTATTCCGCGTACTACATGGAAGAGCACGGCCACGTCGTCACCGGCATGAACAACCAGATCGTGTGGGGCATGCCGCATGTGTTCGCCATTTTCATGATCGTCGCAGCCTCCGGCGTGCTCAATGTCGCCTCGGTCGGGTCGGTGTTCAAGAAGGAAGTGTACAAGGCGCGTGCGCCGCTCGCAGGCCTGCTGTCCATCGCACTGTTGGCGGGCGGATTGAGCGTGCTGATGCTCGACCTGGGACGCCCGGATCGCGTCATCGTCGCCGCCACCAATTACAATGCAACCTCGGTGTTTGCCTGGAACGTGCTGCTCTATACCGGCCTGTTCGCCCTGGTTGCGGTCTATCTGTGGACGCTGATGGAAAAGCGCATGAACCCCTGGTCCAAGCCCATGGGCCTGGTGGTATTCGCCTGGCGCATCATCCTCACCACCGGCACCGGCCTGATTTTCGCCTTCCTGGTTGCACGCCAGGCTTACGCCTCCGCCGTGCTGCCGCCGATGTTCATCATCATGTCGTTCGCCTGGGGGCTGGCGGTATTCCTTATCGTGCAATCGGTGATGTTCTCCTGGAACGAGCTGAAACTGAATCCGGCCATCCAGAAGCGCATGAGGAACCTGCTTGGTCTTTTTGTCGTCAGCGCGCTATACCTGGTCGCAACCTATCACCTGACCAACCTGTATTTCGCCAAGCAGATGGCGTTCGAGCGCTTCATCCTGCTTGACGGGGGAATCTATCCCTGGCTGTTCTGGGGCGGTTACGTGGTAGTTGGCAGCGCCCTGCCCCTGTTGCTGATTTTCGCGCCCGGCTTAGGCAATACCGTCCATGTGCTGGTCGCATCGGCGCTGACCCTGCTCGGCGCATTCTCCCTGCTCTACGTGTTCATCATCGGCGGCCAGGCTTATCCGCTCAGCATCTTCCCCGGCTACGAAGTGGTGAGCAGCAGTTTCGGCGACGGACGGGTTGCCAGCTATCATCCCAGCTTTCCCGAGATTCTGCTGGGCAGCGGCGGGCTGGCCATTGCCTTCCTGATCACCACCATAGGCGTGCGCGCCCTGAACTTCCTGCCGCACGACGATCCGAAGGCGGCGCACCAGGACTAAGCTGCCATGCGCCGCCTCCTGATTTCTGCCGCGCACAAATCCTCCGGGAAAACCACGATCAGCATCGGGCTGTGTGCCGCGCTGAAACAGCGCGGCCTGGCCGTGCAGCCGTTCAAGAAAGGCCCGGACTATATCGATCCGATGTGGCTGTCGCAAGCCAGTGGGCGCGCCTGCCGCAACCTCGACCTGTACCTGATGGAGCACAGCGACATTGCAGCCACCTTCCGCCGCCACGCGAAAAACGCCGACATCAGCATCGTGGAGGGCAACAAGGGGCTGTATGACGGCCTGGCGCTGGACGGAAGCAACAGCAACGCGGCGCTGGCCAAGTTGCTCGACCTGCCCGTCGTGTTGGTGCTGGATGCGCGCGGCATGACGCGCGGCATCGCGCCGCTGATCCTGGGCTACCAGGCTTTCGACCGCGAAATCAATATCGCCGGGGTCATCCTCAACAATCTGGGCGGCAGCCGCCATGAATCCAAACTGCGCCAGGTCATCGAGCATTACACCGACGTGCCGGTAATCGGCGCTGTGCACCATGATGAACGCCTGCAGATCGTGGAACGCCATCTGGGCCTGATGCCCAGCAATGAGTCGGAAGAGTCCGAAAATTACATACGCACCATCGGTGAAGTAATTGCGGAACGGGTGGACCTCGACCGCCTACTGCAACTGGTGGAGCGCCCCCCTTTGCCCGCCTCACCCGCACCCGACATCACCCCGCTGCCGCTGGGGGCAGACCTGCGCATCGGCATTGCGCGCGACCGCGCTTTCGGCTTCTATTACGCCGATGACCTCGATGCGCTGCAGGCTGCAGGCGCGAAACTGGTGCCGTTCGACACGCTGCACGATAAACACCTGCCCGATGTGGATGCGCTCTACATCGGCGGCGGCTTTCCGGAAATGTGTGCCGCCGAATTGCAGGCCAATGCCGGAATGCGCGCCGACATCCGGCAAGCCATAGAATCCGGCATGCCAGCCTATGCCGAATGCGGCGGACTGATGTACCTTGCGCGCACGTTGACCCATGCAGGGACGTGTTATGACATGGTCGGCGCTATCCCGGGAGATGTCGTGATGCATGCCAGGCCCGTAGGCCGGGGGTATGTACACCTGGCCGAAGGCGCCGAACACCCCTGGCCGCGCCCTTCCACCTTGCCTGCGGGCGAGATCCGCGCCCACGAATTTCACTATTCCAGCCTGGAAAATCTCCCTGCGGGCACCCGTTTCGCCTATGCCGTCAAACGCGGCCATGGGGTGGACGGGAAAAACGACGGTGTGATCTACAAAAATCTGCTTGCGTCTTACACCCATTTGCGTACCATAGGAAATTGCTACTGGGCCACACGCTTCGTGGCATTTGCCCAGCAGGTACGGCAAGCACAGCAAAAGCATATGGCATCGCTTCAGGACGACGTCCCGGCAATTTACCTGTAATCATTAACAGGTATTGTTCCGGATTTACGCTGGTTAACATCTGGAGGATAAAATGGCACACATCGTCATATTGGGCGCAGGAACTGGCGGTATGCCCGCCGCCTACGAAATTCGAGCCGAAATCGGCAAGGAGCACCAGGTCACCCTGATCAATGCCTCCGATACCTTCCAGTTCGTTCCATCCAATCCCTGGCTCGCGGTGGGCTGGCGCAAGCCCGAAGCCACCAGTTTCCCCATCCGGCCCTATGTCGAAAGAAAGGGCATCAAGTTCATCGCCCAGGCAGTCACCAAGATCGATGCGGAAGGCAGCAGCCTGACGCTGGCCAATGGCGAGACGGTGAAATACGACTATCTGGTGATCACCACGGGACCCAAACTGGCCTTCGAGGAAGTTCCGGGCGCGGGGCCGGAAGGATACACGCAATCCGTCTGCACCCTGGACCATGCCGCCAAGGCCTATCAGGAATACCAGAAGTTCCTGGCCGATCCCGGCCCGGTGGTGATCGGGGCCATGCCTTTGGCCAGCTGCTTCGGCCCGGCGTATGAATTCGCCTTTATCCTGGATGCTGACCTGCGCAAACGCAAACTGCGCCACAAGGTGCCCATGACCTATGTCACTTCCGAGCCCTATATCGGCCATCTGGGCCTGGCGGGAGTGGGCGATTCCAAGGGCCTGCTCGAGTCGGAACTGCGCAGCCACGACATCAAGTGGATCACCAATGCCAAGACCACACGCGTCGAAGCGGGCAAGCTGTTCACCACGGAAGTCAACGACAAGGGTGAGGTCGTCAAGGAACACGAGCTTCCGTTCAAGTTTGCCATGATGCTGCCCGCCTTTAAGGGCGTGGATGCGGTGGCCGCGGTGGAAGGGCTGTGCAATCCGCGTGGCTTCGTGATCGTGGATGACCACCAGCGCAGCAAGAAATACAAGAACATTTTCTCGGCCGGCGTATGCATTGCCATCCCGCCGGTGGAGGCAACCCCGGTCCCGACCGGCGCACCCAAGACCGGTTACATGATAGAAACCATGGTCACCGCCATCGCCCACAATATCCGCGACGAGTTGCAAGGCAAACCCACCCATGCGGCCGGAACCTGGGGCGCGATCTGCCTAGCCGACATGGGCACCAAGGGGGCGGCTTTTGTCGCGCTGCCGCAGATCGGTCCGCGCAACGTAAGCTGGTTCAAGAAAGGACGCTGGGTGCACTGGTCCAAGGTCCTCTTCGAGATGTACTTCATCAGGAAGATGAAGAAGGGCAACTCGGAGCCGATCTACGAAAGATTCGTATTGAGCAAATTCGGCATCAACCGGTTGAAGTAATACGATCGGTTGTCAGGTGCCTCCCGGAAACGGGAGGTAAATATCGGGCGTGAGGATATATGAACATACAGCCAGTAAAGCGGACCCTGCATGTTGCCGGACGCGACATCGTGACCGACGGTGAGGGATACCTGCTGAACCTGAGCGACTGGTCGGAGGATTTTGTCCGCGCCCGCGCCAGGGAAGAAGGCCTGGAACTCACCGAGGAACACTGGCAGGTTATCCGCTACCTGCGCGACTATTATCATGAACATGGCGTCCAGGCCCAGGTTCGCGCCATGATCAAGCACTTCACCGAGGCCTGGGGGGAGGCGCGCGGCAGCAACCATTACCTGCACGACCTCTTCCCCATCGGCGGACCGCAAAAGCAGGGCAATCGCCTCGCCGGGCTGCTGCGCACCAAGGGCGAGCACTGAGCTCCGGGTAGCACCCGGAGCTTCAATCAGACGATCATGCCTGCCGCCACGGTGTTGTTGGAGGCCTCATCTATCACGATGAAGCTGCCAGTGGCGCGGTCGGTATCGTAGCTGTCGAACACCAGCGGCTGCTGCACCTTGATCGCCACGCGCGCAATATCGTTCATGGCGAGCTTTTCGGCCGGGTGCTGCTCCAGCGTATTCACGTCCACACGGTATTCCACGCGGGAAAACAGGCTCTTCACCATGCGTGAGGTGTGCTTGACCAGGTATTTGCGGCCCTTGTCCAGCGGCGCCTCGGAAAGCCAGCACAGCGTGGCCTCGAATTCCTTTTCCACCCTCGGCGCATTGACGCCCGACCTGACTATCATGTCGCCACGCGAAATATCGATCTCGTCCTCCAGCGTGAGGGTGACCGACTGTGGCGCAGCAGCAGTGCGCAGATCGCCATCAAAAGTGAAGATGCGCTTGACCTTGCTGCTGCTCCCCGAGGGAAGCACGGTGATTTCGTCGCCGACCGAAATCTCGCCCGCCTCGATGCGCCCGGCAAACCCCCGGAAATCGTGGTGTTCGGCGGTCTGCGGGCGGCACACCCATTGCACCGGGAACCGGAAATCGGTGGTGTTGACGTCGTGATCGATCTGGACGGACTCCAGCAGCTCCATCAATGTCGGCCCGATGTACCAGTCCATGGCCTGGCTGCGCTCCACCACGTTGTCGCCGTTCAACGCGGAAAGCGGAATGGTATGCACGTCGTGCAGATTGAGCTGGGCCGCAAAGCGCTTGTATTCGCCGACGATTTCCTCGAAACGCTGCTTCCCGTAATCCACCATGTCCATTTTGTTCACCGCCAGCACGATGTGCGGCACGCCCAGCAGGCTGGCGAGGTAGGAATGGCGCTTGGTCTGGGTCAGCACACCCTTGCGCGCATCCACCAGGATGATGGCAAGATTGGCGGTGCTGGCAGCGGTGACCATGTTGCGCGTGTATTGCTCGTGGCCCGGCGTGTCGCCGATGATGAACTTGCGCTTCGGCGTGGCGAAATAACGGTAGGCCACATCGATGGTAATGCCCTGCTCGCGCTCGGCCTGCAGGCCGTCGGTGAGCAAGGACAGGTCCACCGCGCTCATGCCGCGTTTCTCGCTGGTTTTCGAGATGGCGGAGAGCTGGTCCTCGAATATGGATTTCGAGTCGTGCAGCAGGCGGCCGATCAGCGTGCTCTTGCCGTCGTCCACACTGCCCGCGGTGATGAATCTGAGTAATTGTGTCGCTTTATCCATAATTAAAAGTACCCTTCTTTTTTACGCAGTTCCATGGAGGCATCCGATGTCTGGTCGTCCAGCCTGGTCGCGCCGCGCTCGGTGATACGCGTGGTGGCAGTTTCCTCGATGATCTCGCCCACGCTGCACGCGATGGATTCCACCGGCGCAGTGCAGGTCATGTCGCCCACAGTGCGGAAGCGCACCGAGACCACCTCGACTTTTTCGCCCGGCTTGGGCTGCACCAGGTGCGACACCGGAACCACCTGGCCGTTGCGGCGCATGATCTCGCGTTCATGCGCGTAATAGATGCTGGGGATGTGCAGCTTCTCGCGCTCGATGTATTGCCAGATGTCGAGTTCTGTCCAGTTGGATATGGGGAACACGCGGATATTCTCGCCCGTATGCACGCGCGTGTTGTACAGGTCCCACAGCTCGGGACGCTGATTCTTCGGGTCCCACTGGCCGAATTCATCGCGGAACGAGAAAATGCGTTCCTTGGCACGCGCCTTTTCCTCGTCGCGGCGCGCACCACCCATGCAGGCATCGAAGCCGAATTCGGCGATGGTTTCCAGCAGCGTGACGGACTGGTAGGGGTTGCGCGGCTTGCTCTCGTCCTTGATGACGATGGTGCCGCGCTTGATGGAATCCTCCAGCGAGCGCACGATCAGCCGCTCCCCCAGATCGGCCGCCAATTTATCCCGGCATTCGATTACTTCGGGGAAGTTATGCTCGGTGTCGATATGCACCAGCGGGAAGGGGAATTTCGCCGGCCGGAACGCCTTTTCCGCAATGCGCAGCATGACGATGGAATCCTTGCCGCCGGAAAACAGCAGCGCGGGATTTTTGCACTCCGCCGCCACCTCGCGCATGATATGGATGGATTCGCTTTCCAGCGCGTCCAGGTGCGTAAAATTGTGTGCATGCATGTTTTTCTCGTATAGCTTCATATTTAACTCCCCGCCAAAGCGGAATGGATTTTCTTGAGCGGCATGGCCTTGCCTACATGCAAGCCGCATTCCTTGTTGCCCGGGTCTTCCCACCACCAACGCCCGGCACGAATGTCCTCACCCAGGGTGACTGAGCGCGTGCACGGGGCACAGCCTATGCTTGGGTAGAAGCAGTCGTGCAGTGCGTTATACGGGACGCCATGCTGCTTGATGTACTCCCATATTTCCTCATTCGTCCAGTCCAGCAGCGGGTTGAATTTCTGCAATCCGTTGTCGGCGTCGAACGCGGACACCTCCAGGCTGCCGCGCGTCACCGCCTGTTCGCGGCGCATGCCGGTGATCCAGGCGCGCTTGCCCGCCAGGGCGCGCTTCAGGGGCTCCACCTTGCGGACGTGGCAGCAGCGCTTGCGGTTTTCCACGCTGTCGTAGAACCCGTTCACCCCGTGCTGGGCGACATATTTCTCGACCAGCGTGCTGTCCGGAAAATAAATCTGCAGCGGCAGGTCGTAATGCGCACGCACCTCCTGCATCAGGTCATAGGTTTCCTGCGGCAGGCGGCCGGTGTCCAGGCTGAACATGGCAATGTCTGGCTGGTGCCTGGCGATCAGGTCGGTCAACACCATGTCTTCCGCACCCAGGCTGTTTGCAAAGGTGACTGGCGCATAGTCGCGCGCAGCCTGCGCCAGTATGGCCAGTGTCTGTTCTGTCTTTAGTGCTAGCGTCATATGGTTACCCCATCAGGCAAAGCTTCATTCAGGTCAAGCTGGGCATCCTGCTTCAGGCAGAACTGCGCCACCTTGACGGTCCACTCGTCCACGGCGCGATTCAGCGGCGCAAGGCTGGCTTCATCCGTCTCTTCGATGCTGCCAAGCAAGCCGGCCAGGCGCGTGAATTCGTCCGCGATGTCGCTCAGCCCGTGCTGCGCCAGGCGTGCGGCAAACTGCCCCGGGTCATCCTGCCTAATACCGTCCAGCAGCTGCAACAGCCCGCCGCCCAGCAGGCGCAGGATGGCCTCGCTGCATTGCGCCGCCTCGGCATATTTGCGCTGGAACATCAGGGCGCGGCGGTATTCGCGTTCGTGCGCCGCCTCGAAGAAGTTTGCGCCGATCTGCACTTGCGATGCGCCCGCGCATTCGCCACCGCCGAAATTCAGCACGCGAAAGTCGGACGCTGCGCCATGGTCGCGCATGACCTCGGCCACTTCTTCCGGCTTGACCTCGATGACGTCCGCCAGCAGGTTCTTGAAATAATCCGTCTCCTGTTTGCGCACCCAGGCAAAGAAATTTTCCTCGCCGCTGTCCGCAAAGACCTGTTCGACGCGTGCAACCGCGCGCCCGACGCGCGCCGCCGGCACCGATGGGCCCTTGACGCCCAGTTTGCCGCCGCTTAATCCGCTGCCGCCGAAATAGGTCTGGTAATGCGGCACCAGCTTGCCGTGCAGGCGGCGGCCTTCGCCGTAGATGCCGATGTCGCCGGTTTCCGGCTGCGCGCAGCCGTTCTGGCAGCCGGATACGCGGATGCTCAGGTCCTTGCTGCCGCCGGAAAGCTTGGGTGCCACGATGGTGCTGGAAGTGATACCCAGGCGGCAGGTCGAGCTGCCCGGGCAGGCCACCACGTTGTCGCCACGCCGGGGTTCATGCAGTCCAAGCGCAGCCAGCCCGCCGCGCAGGGCAGGCAGCTTTTCCTGCGTCACGTTCACGATGATCAGGTTCTGGTCCTGGGTGGTATGCGCCTCTTCCAGGGCATGTTCGCGCAACAGCCGCGCGATGCCGCGCAACTGCGCCACGCTGAGCTCTCCCAGCGGCACGCTGATCGGCAAGACGAACAAACCTTGCTGGTGCTGCTGGAACAGCGCGCGCGGCGCGCCCTGCCCTGGCGCTGCAATCTGGCTGGCCTTGCGCCATGCGCCCTGCGGATAAGGCTTTCCTGCCAGTGCATCGCGGGTGCGCGCGAACTCCTCGCGATACTTTTCGCGGAAACCATCCGCGCCAAAACGCTCGACCAGGAACTTGATGCGCGACTTGGCACGCTTGGTGCGGTCGGAATATTTATTGTGCAGCGTCACCAGCGCTTCCAGGGCAAACAGCATCTCGTTTTCCGGCACGAACTCGTCCACCACGATGGCCTCATGCGGTTTGTGTCCCAGGCCGCCTGCTGCCTTGAGGATGAAACCGTTCCGGCCATCGCGCACGGTCGCGACCAGCCCTGCGTCGTGCAGCAGGGACTGGGCGCAATCCGCCTCGCATCCGGAAAACGAAATTTTGAACTTGCGCGGCATCTGCTGGGTCAGCGGGTTGCGCAGGAAATGCAGCGTCGCGCCGTCCAGATGCGTGCCCACGTCCACATGCTCGCGCGGGCACACGCCGGCCAGGGGGCAGGCGGTGAGGTTGCGGATGGTGTTGCTGCACGCCTCGCGCGTGGTCAAGCCGGATTCGGCCAGACGGCGCATCGCATCCGGTGTCTGCTGCAGCGGGATATAGTGAATCTGGATGGATTGGCGCGTGGTGATATTGGCATGGCCCGCCTGGGAATATTTTTCGGTTACGTCCGCCAGCGCTTCCAGTTGCAGCGGAAGAATGCGCCCGCCCGGAACCTTGACGCGCAGCATGTTCACGCCTTCCTGGCGCTGCCCATACACGCCGAGCTGCAGGCGCAGCGCGGTAAAGCGGTCCGTGTCGATCTCGCCCTGCTGGAATGCGTGCAGGGTCTGCTCGAACGCGGCGATTTCGTCAATATTTGACAGGTTATCCTTGTTGATACTCATCTCACCTTCTCCATAAGCCCATACGGGGCCTAAATTTCATTTTCCAGATTTACACCAAAAACAATCGTCCGCCGATCAGCATCAGCATGCCCGCGAGCACCGGACGCAACACGCGCTCGGGTATGCGGGCGCTGATATGGCTGCCGAGCCAGATTCCCGGCAATGAACCGAGCAGCAGCGCCCCCAGTAGGCTGAAATTCACCGTTCCCAGCGCGACGTGGCCGAGTCCGGCCACCAGCGTCAGCGGCACGGCATGCGCAATGTCGGTGCCGACCAGCTTGACTGCGCTGTGGCGCGGGTAGAGGAACAGCAGCACCACCATGCCCAGCGCCCCCGCACCCACTGACGACAGAGAAACCAGCAGGCCCAGCACCGCCCCGGTAAGCACCGTGGCTCCCTTCAGATGGTGCGCATGCAGCTCGAACACGGCGCCATCCTTGCGCCGCCCTAACTTCTGCACATAGGGCTTGAATAACAGCGCCAGCGCAGTCAGCACCAGCGCCACGCTCAGCACCCCGGTAATCACCGACTTCATGCTCTTTTCGTCCAGCTGCAGCACGTGCAACGACCACAGGCTGAGCAGTGCCGCGGGCAGACTGCCCATGGCCAGGAACTTGACGATGCTCCAGTCCACCGTGCCGCGCTTGTGGTGCACCCAGCTGCCACCCATCTTGGTCAGCGATGCATACAGCAGGTCGGTGCCCACAGCAGTGGCCGGAGCAATGCCGAACAGCAGCACCAGCAGCGGGGTCATCAACGACCCCCCGCCCACACCGGTGATGCCGACAATCAGGCCGACCAGAAACCCAGAAAATGTATATAGCCAATCCATGCTTATTCCATAAATGGCAATTTGATGACGCGCATCGTATAGCATTTGCATATCATTATTAAATGGTATTATGTTAGCTATATATAACTGTTCGTAATAAGGAGAGGGCGTATGAACCTGCAGCAATTACGCTACCTGCACGAAATCGTGCGGCATGGACTGAAGATTTCTGACGCGGCGGATGCGCTCTATACCTCGCAGCCCGGGGTGAGCAAACAGATCAAGCTGCTGGAAGAAGAGCTGGGAATCGAGATTTTCGTGCGCAGCGGCAAGCGCATCAGCGCGCTTACCGGGCCCGGCAGGGAAATACTGGAAATCGCGAAGCGCATCCTGCTTGATGCGGACAGCTTGAAGCAGGTGAGCGAAGAATTCCGCGCGCAGGACAGCGGCACCTTGACCGTGGCCACCACCCACACCCAGGCACGCTACGCCCTGCCTCCGGTGGTGAAGCAATTCATCAGGCGCTATCCCAAGGTGCGGCTCAACCTGCATCAGGGCAATCCCACACAGATCGCGGAACAGGTGCTAAGCGGCGAGGCGGACATCGCCATTGCCACCGAGAGCCTGGCACTGTACGACGAACTGGCCACCCTGCCCTGCTACGAATGGAACCACTGCGTGATTACCCCGCCCAAGCACCCGTTGTTGGCGGAAAAGAAACTGACCCTGGAAAAGCTCGCGCAATATCCCATCATCACGTACGACTTTGCCTTCAGCGGGCGCGGCAAGATCAACGCCGCATTCCAGGAACGAGGCTTGGCTCCCAACATCGTGCTGACCGCGATAGACGCGGACGTGATCAAGACCTATGTGGAACTGGGGCTGGGTATCGGTATCGTGGCGCATATGGCCTTTATCCCCGAACGCGACAAGCATATCCGCATGATCGAGGCAGGACACCTGTTCCAGCCCAGCACCACGCGGATCGCCATCCGCCGGAACGAATACCTGCGCGGCTACACCTACGACTTCATCGAGCTGTTTGCGCCGCATTTGACGCGCAAGATCGTCAGCGAGGCATTGCACGCCCCGCTGGCCTGACTTGGCTGCAGAGGAATTAGGGCCATATTCGGCCTCGCTCGTATTAATGCCGGGCGTTCACAATCCTCGAGCCACCGCATACATCCCCTGCACCACCTGTGCCATGCGCCCGTAATCCAGTGTGTCCCAGGTGTCGCCCAGCAAGTGATAGCAGCGGTTGCGATAAAACGAGGTGTCGGTCACCATGATGGCAGGGTAGCCTTCTGCCCAGTAGCACCGGTGATCGGAATAATCGATGCCCGGAACAGACCTGGGCGCATTGATTGAAAGCACCGGCAGCGGCGATGCCCCCTGCATCAGCGCCTTTACGCGGCGCATCGTGCCGAAGTTGCCGAAATCGCCGGCCAGGGCGATGAAGTTGCCGCGCTCTGGGTAGAACAGGCCGAGGCCGGGTATCGGGTAGGCCTGACTGCCCGGCGCATCGCTAAAGTAGCCTATCATTTCCAGCGAGAACATCAGCTCCACCACCCGCCCCTGCTCGCGTAGCGCATGCGCATGGCGCGCACTGCCCATGTCCGCCGTGCTAAAGAACGGCGGCTCTTCCAGCGTGTAGGCCACCAGTTCGATGCAGCGGTGCTGTGGCTGTTGCGCCAGGAGGCGCGCCAGTTCGATCAGCCCCGCCACGCCGCTGGCGTTGTCGTCTGCGCCAGGAGTGGCATCAAAGGAATCGTAATGCGCGCCGATCACCAGCAGCGCCCCCTGTTCCGGCCCGAAGCGCGCGATGATATTGCGGTATGTCTCGCCTTCCGCCTGGAATTCCTGCACAGTCACCACAGCCCCGACACGGCGGAACTGCGCCTCGATGTAAGCAGCCGCAGATGCAAGGTTGGCCCGGTGCTCAAAGCTGCGCGGGTAGAAATCGACAGAGAGTTTTTGTACATGCCGCTTGAGCGCTTCCGTATCCACCTTCGGCGGCTGCGAGACTTGGGCCCGCACCAGCGGCTGCGCCATGAAGGCCCATAGCACCACCAGGCCCGCGGCCAACAGCAGCAGGAATAGCGCGAAGTACGGCAGCGTGTTCAGCACCGCTCCCTAGAGCGTCCCGCGCCGGGAGAAATCGCGCAGCCGGAAGCCCAAGGCATAAAGCACCGCAAAGTACACCGTCACACCACCCGCCACCAGCGCCGCGAGGTGCTCAATGCGTTGCAGGCGCGTCACTTCCTTCCAGTGCGCCTCGCTGCCCATGCCGAACCACAGGCCTGCGCCAAGCGCCAACAGCGCCGCCGCCAGCTTGAGCAGGAACTTGCCCCAGCCCGGCTCCGGGCGGTAAATGCCGCGGCTTTTCAGCAGGTAAAAAAGTATGGCGGAGTTGATGCAGGAACCAATGCCGATGGCCAAGGCCAGTCCGGCATGGTTCAGGCGCAGCCCGAAGACGAACAGGAGGTTCAGCGCCTGGGTGACCAGCAGCGTGGCAATGCCGATCTTGACCGGCGTCCTGATGTCCTGCCGCGCGTAAAAGCCGGGGGCAAGGATCTTCACCAGGATGATGCCGATCAGGCCCACGCTGTAGCCGACCAGGGCATTGTGCGTCATCTTCACGTCATTCCAGTCGAAATGGCCGCCCTGAAACAGGGTGGAGATCAGCGGCACGCCCAGCATGCCCAGCGCCAGTGCTGACGGCAGGGCGAGCATGAAAGTGAGGCGCATGCCCCAGTCGAGCAGGCGCGAATATTCCGCCGGATTGTCGTCGGCATAGTGCTTGGAGAGCGAGGGCAACAGGATGGTGCCGAGCGCCGCGCCCAGAAGGCCCGAGGGGAATTCCATCAGGCGGTCGGCGTAATACAGCCAGGACACGCTGCCGGCCACGAGGAAGGTGGCAATGATGGTGTTGATGATCAGGCTCAACTGGCTGATGGAGACGCCGAATACCGCCGGCCCCATCTGGCGCACGATGCGCCAGACCCCCGCATCCTTCAGGTTCAGCTGAAATCTGGGCAGCATGCCGATTTTTTTCAGGAACGGAATTTGAAACGCGAGCTGCACCAGACCCGCCGCAAACACCGCCCAGCCGAGCGCCATGATAGGCTTGTCGAAATACCGGGCGCCCCACAGCACGCCCGCGATCATGCAGACATTCAGCAATGTCGGGGTAAAGGCAGACACCCAGAACTTGCCATAGCTGTTGAGGATGCCTGCCGCCACCGCCACCAGCGAGATGAAGAATATATAGGGCGAGGTGATGCGCAGCAGGTCGACCGTAAGCTGGAACGTTGCAGGTTTTGAAGAGAAACCCGGAGCAGTGAGATAGATGATGATGGGCGCCGCGACGATGCCGATCAGCGTGACAATGAACAGGATGACAGCCAGCAGGCTGACCACATGATCCACCAGCAGCTTGGTTTCTTCCGGACTTCTCTTATTCTTGTATTCGCCGAATATCGGCACGAATGCCTGGGAAAATGCCCCTTCCGCAAACAGGCGGCGCAGTAAGTTGGGCAGGCGGAAAGCGACGAAAAACGCGTCGGTTGCCATGCCTGCACCGAAGGCGCGCGCGATCAGCATGTCGCGTATGAATCCGAGGAGGCGTGAGAGCAGCGTCAGGCTGCTGACGGCGGCGAGGGCTTTGAGCAGGTTCATAATTAGGGCGGGATGATACCACCCTGCCGGACACGCACATGACAAAACCCTGCCGTCCACGAAAAACATGAAATGTCACGAACGCGAACGCCTGTAATTTCAATGCGTTACATAACACGCCGGTTCGGATCGCCATATCTTTCGTGATATTCATACTTTTCGCCTGCCAGTCTTTTTCCTCCCCGGATAAATTAAAGTTGCCAAAGCCGCCTGTCACGCCTATAATGCGCCCCTTTCAAAGCAAGTGAATTTCAAGGAGTTTTCATGGCAAACAGCGCACAAGCAAGAAAGCGTGCAAGACAGGCTGACAAGCAACGCGATCATAACGCGAGCCTGCGTTCGGAACTGCGCACCGCAATCAAGCGCGTCGCAAAGGCGATTGACGCCGGCAACAAGGACGCCGCCAAGGCCGCGTTCAGCGAATCCACCAGCACCATCGATTCCATCGCCGACAAGAAAATCATCCACAAGAACAAGGCAGCCCGTCACAAGAGCCGCTTGTCCGCCGCTATCAAGGCAATGGCCTGAGCCTGACGCGTTACATTAAAAAAGGCCGACCACAGTCGGCCTTTTTTGTTTAGGCTCATGCCTTTTGTTTCAAGCAGCGTTTATTGTTTCAGCAGTATGTAACTGGCCGGATTCCCGGAAGGATCCAGCCAGCGGGGAAATCAGCAATTGAGGGGAAGCCTGAAATGTCGCACCTGATGAACACCTATGCCAGACAAAACGTTGCCTTCACCCACGGTGAAGGCGTATGGCTGTGGGATGGCAACGGCAAGCGCTATCTCGATGCGCTCGCCGGCATCGCGGTCAACACTCTGGGGCACGCCCACCCCCGCTACACCGCCGCGCTGAATGCCCAGATCGGCAAACTGATCCACGTTTCCAATATCTACCAGACCACCGAGGCCGAGCGACTGGCCGACAAGCTGTGCGCGCTGTCCGGCATGGACGAGGTATTCCTGTGCAATTCCGGCTGCGAGGCCAACGAGGCCGCGATCAAGCTGGCGCGCATGTATGGCCACCAGAAGGGCATCGAAACCCCCAATATCATCGTGATGGAAAAGGCCTTCCACGGCCGCACCCTGGCCACGCTTTCCGCCACCGGCAACCGCAAGGTGCAGGCCGGCTTCGAGCCGCTGGTGCCCGGCTTCGTGCGCGTGCCGTATAACGACATGGACGCGATCCGCCACGTGGCGGAGCATAACCAGAGCGTGGTAGCCGTACTGGTGGAACCGATCCAGGGCGAAGGCGGCATCCGCACCCTGGACATCAATTACCTGAAAGAACTGCGCCAGCTGTGCGACCAGAACGGCTGGCTGCTGATGCTGGACGAAGTGCAGTGCGGCATCGGCCGCACCGGCAAATGGTTCGCTTACCAGCACACCGGCATTCTGCCGGACGTGATGACATTGGCCAAAGGGCTGGGCTCGGGCGTGCCCATCGGCGCGTGCCTAGCCGCAGGAAAAGCCACCGGCACCTTCAAGCCAGGCAACCATGGCTCCACGTTCGGCGGCAACCCGCTGGCCTCCACGGCCGCGCTCGCCACCGTGGACATCATGGAGCGCGACAAGCTCATGGCCAATGCCTCTGCCGTGGGCGAATTTCTGCTCAAGGGATTCCGCGACCGCCTCGGCAAGACCGCTGGCGTTACCGAAATTCGCGGCCAGGGGCTGATGATAGGCATAGAACTGGCCAAACCCTGCGGCGAACTGGTCCAACTGGCTTTGGACCAAGGCCTGCTGATCAACGTCACCGCCGACAACGTGATCCGGCTGCTGCCGCCGCTGGTGTTCACCCAGGCCGAAGCGCAGCAATTGCTGGACATGCTGTGCCCGCTGGTGACCGATTTCCTGGCAGGAGGCGCCTGATCATGAACACCATGCCGATCAAACATTTCCTGCAATTCAAGGACCTCACGCTGGACGAGCTGGAGCATGTCTTCGCGCGCACCGCGGTCATCAAGCAGCGCTTCAAGGCCTACCAGCCCTACCATCCGCTGGCCGACCGTACCCTGGTGATGATATTCGAGAAGAACTCCACGCGCACCCGCCTTTCGTTCGAGGCCGGCATGCAGCAGCTGGGCGGCTCTGCCATCTACCTCAACACGCGTGACACCCAGCTCGGGCGCGGCGAGCCGGTGGAAGACGCAGCGCAGGTCATCTCGCGCATGAGCGACATCGTGATGATCCGCACCTTCGA
>DATDDB010000051.1:0-6288 GCA_036524005.1 Gallionellaceae bacterium
CGGATTAAGCGACCTGAACAAAGCTCGTTCAATATTTTCGTGTCTTTCGTGATTTTCGTGGACAAAAGGTTTGTTCGTGAATCAACGGGTGGATAAATGGATACACTTGCCGCTCAAGTAGGTGAAATGCTTAAAGCGCACGGCCTGATGCTGGCCACCGCCGAGTCCTGCACCGGCGGCGGCGTGGCACAGGCCGTCACCGAGATTCCCGGCAGTTCGGAGTGGTTCGAGCGCGGCTTCGTGACTTACGCCAACTCCGCCAAGATCGAGATGCTGGGCGTCAGCGAAGAAACCTTGCGCCTGCATGGTGCGGTATCCGAGGCCGTGGTGCGTGAAATGGCCGAAGGTGCGCTGCGCCACAGCCATGCGCAAATCGCCCTCTCCGTGAGCGGCATCGCCGGCCCCGGCGGCGGCACGCCCGAAAAACCGGTGGGCACGGTATTCTTCGCCTGGAGCCTGCGCAACGGCGAAACCCATGCACGCGTGCACCGCCTCACCGGCAACCGCGCCGAAATCCGCGCCCAGTCGGTGCGCATCGCCCTGCAGGGTTTGCTGGAAACCGGCAACCGCCTGACCGCCCTTGCCTGATTGCGGAAAGAGGCCGTCACAAGCCTCTATTCCCCATATAATCAGCACGATAATAATATAGAACAATCGTTCTGTACAGCCGCGAATTGCTGTGCCATAATGGCGCATCTTTTGACGAGGGGTTAACCATGGACGACAACAAAAGCAAGGCGCTCGCAGCGGCCTTGAGCCAGATTGAAAAGCAATTCGGCAAGGGTTCCATCATGCGCCTGGGCGAGCACGATGCCGCCAAGGACCTGCAGGTGGTCTCCACCGGCTCCCTGGGCCTGGATATCGCGCTGGGCGTGGGTGGTCTGCCGCGCGGCCGCGTGGTGGAAATCTACGGCCCGGAATCTTCCGGCAAGACCACCCTCACCCTGCAAGTGATCGCCGAGATGCAGAAAATGGGCGGCACCGCGGCCTTTGTGGACGCCGAACATGCGCTCGACCCCACGTATGCGCAGAAGCTGGGCGTGAAGGTGGAAGACCTGCTGATTTCACAGCCTGACAACGGCGAACAGGCGCTGGAAATCGCCGACATGCTGGTGCGATCCAGCTCGGTGGACGTGGTGGTGATCGACTCGGTCGCAGCACTCACGCCCAAGGCCGAAATCGAGGGCGAGATGGGCGACCCCCAGATGGGCCTGCACGCGCGCCTGATGTCGCAAGCCCTGCGCAAGCTCACTGCCAACATCAAGCGTTCCAACACCCTGGTCATTTTCATCAACCAGATCCGCATGAAGATCGGCGTGATGTTCGGCAACCCCGAGACCACCACCGGCGGCAATGCGCTCAAGTTCTACGCCTCGGTGCGCCTGGACATCCGCCGCACCGGTGCGATCAAGAAGGGCGATGAGGTCATCGGCAACGAAACCCGCGTCAAGGTGGTGAAGAACAAGGTCTCCCCCCCGTTCCGTGAAGCGAACTTCGACATCCTGTATGGCGAAGGCATCTCGCGCGAAGGCGAAGTCATCGAGCTGGGCGTGCAGCACAAGATCGTGGAAAAATCCGGCGCCTGGTATGCCTACATGGGCGAGAAGATCGGCCAGGGCAAGGATAATGCGCGCGAATACCTGAAGGAGCATCCCGAAGTCGCACGCGAGATCGAAAACAAGGTGCGCGCCGCGCTGGGCGTGACCCTGCTGGAAGCGCCCGCGTCCTCGGCTCAGGACAAGGCCGCCGAAAAGGCAGCGGAAAAGGCGGCCGAGAAGCCCGCCAAGGCAGAGAAGGCCCCGCGCGCAAGCAAGGCAGCCCCCGTTGAGGAAGAGGGCTAAGACCGACCCGGCTGATGCCCAGCCGCAGAAACGCGGCAAGGGGCAGCCAGTCAGCTTGCGCGTGCGCGCCATGCGGTTTCTCGCGCGGCGCGAACATAGCCGCGCCGAACTGCACGCCAAACTCCTGCCCCACGTGCAGGAGGGGGAGGACGTTGCGGCGGTGCTGGACGAACTGGAAAAGCGCAACTGGCTTTCCGATGCGCGCGCGGCCGAGCAGATGGCCACCATCAAGCGCGCCCGCTTCGGCGCGCAGCGCATCGCCCATGAACTGCGCCAGAAGGGCATAGCCGAAAGCCTGATCAACGATGCCCTCCCCCACCTGAAGGAAACCGAATTCGACGCCGCGCGCGAAGTGTGGCAAAGGAAATTCGGCATCCCCCCCCAAGACCAGAAAGAAAAGGCCAGGCAAGTGCGTTTCCTGCAAGCACGCGGATTTGCGCTGGACGTGATTTTCAGGGTGCTGAAATCTTCCGGCTCTGCCGTGGACACCGATTAAGACAGCCATCGACCACCCCAGCAAAATACGGGTGATGCAGAAAAAAAAATCGGGGCAGGGTTAGCTGCCCCGATAAAACCAGGCATTGCGCCTAGCAAGGGATGGCGCTACTTTACCCAAGTGCCAGGCCGGAATCTATGGCAACTCATCCTGTTCATGCCAGGGGGATAAACGGCAGAACCAGGGCCGACGAACGGTCGATATTCTAGGATGAACGGTAGTTTTTTTGAAATCCCCATGAATTTGAGGGTTTCCCCTGTTCTGATAATGCGCGCAGAAACATGGAGTTATGCCAAATGCATAGTCCGCTTTTCGGGCATTGGTTATACCCGGCAGCAAAGCATCCTTTATTCCCGTTATGATCGAGCCCTGGGCATCAATTGCCTTTGACCGGTTTAACCTTCCCCGCCGCCAGTTTTGCACGCTCCCTCGCCTCATTGGTATCACGTCCATTGGCCAGTGCCACGCCCATGCGGCGGCGTGCAAAGGATTCCGGCTTGCCGAACAGGCGCAGGTCGCTTTGCGGCACGCGCAATGCCTCATCCACGCCGGAAAAGGCTATGCCTTTCTCCTCGAGCTGGCCGTAGATCACGGCGGAGGCGCCTGTCTCGCGCAAGCTCACATCCACCGGCAGGCCGAGTATGGCCCGGGCATGCAGTTCGAATTCGCTGAAGCGCTGGCTGCACAGGGTGACCAGTCCCGTGTCGTGCGGGCGCGGGCTCACTTCGCTGAACCAGACATCGTCGCCCTTGACGAACAGTTCCACGCCGAAGATGCCGAGGCCACCCAGGTCGTCCGTCACCTTCCTGGCGATGTTGCGCGCACGCTGCAAAGCCAGCGGCGGCATGGCCTGCGGCTGCCAGCTTTCCACATAATCGCCATGCACCTGGACATGGCCGATCGGCTCGCAGAAGTGGGTTTCGATCTTGCCGCTCCCACCCATAGCACGCACGGTGAGCTGGGTGATTTCGTAATCGAAATGGATCTGGCCTTCCACGATCACCCTGCCCTGGTTCACCCGCGAACCGGTGGCGGCATAGCTCCACGCGGCCTCGATCTCGGCGGTGCTATTCACCCTGGATTGCCCCTTGCCGGAGGAGGACATCACCGGTTTGACGAAACAGGGGTAGCCGATCTGCTCGATGGCAGCGCGCATCTCCTCCAGGCTGTCGGCGAATTTGTACGGCGAGGTGGGTAACTTCAGCGTTTCGGCGGCAAGCCGGCGTATGCCCTCGCGGTTCATGGTGAGTTGTGCGGCACGCGCGGTGGGTATCACCCGCGCCAGCCCTTCTTTCTCGATTTCCGCCAGCATGGCCGTGGCAATGGCCTCGATCTCGGGCACGATGATGTGCGGGCGCTCTTGCTCGATCAGCGCGCGCAAAGCAGCGCCATCCGCCATGTTGATGACATGGGCGCGGTGCGCGACCTGGTGCCCCGGCGCATCGGAGTAGCGATCCACGGCGATGGTCTCCACGCCCAGGCGTTGCAGCGCAATGATGACCTCCTTGCCCAGTTCGCCACAGCCCAGCAGCATGACTTTGGTGGCGGAGGGACTCAAGGGTGTGCCTATGGTGATGTTATTGCTCATTCTGTTCTCGACTAAATAAAAATTTATGGGTTTTTCAAGATTATCAGGTGGGATAGTCAGGCTGGCTTGGGGACTTCCGGTTCCTTGTGCAGTTTGCCAGAAAACAGGCTGGCCGTCACAATCAGCACCGCCCCGACGATTTCCTGAGCCCCCATCGCCTCACCCGCCAGCATATACGACGATATGGCGGCCACCACCAACTCGAACATGAACAACAGGATGGACTGGTTGGCGGGCATATGGGTCAGGCCGTATTGCACGGCGAAACTGGTGGCGCACAGCACCACGGCGATGGCTGCCAGCAGCCCCCAGGCCTCCGGAGTGATGGCCGCGGCCTGCGCCGCCAGGTTGCCTTGGTAGAGCAAGGCCGCAAGGGTGAGCAGCGAGGTGCCGAACCATACGCTGGCCGATTTGAAGTCGAGGGAGAGGTGCTGCACGCGGCGCACCAGTACGTTGGTCAGGGCAAAGGCGAGGCCGGCGGACAAGCCTATCCATTCTGCCAGATTCTGCGGCAGGGGCAGGCCATGCTCGGGACGCCACAGCATGACGATAGCCCCGCCCAACGACAGGGCAATGATGAGGTAGCCATAGCGGTTGAGGCGTTCTCCCAGCATGAGGTAGGACAGCAACACCGTCCACAGCGGCGCGAGATAGAACAGCAGCAGCACGCGCATGACCTCGCCGCCCAGCATCGCCAGCACGTAACCCAGGTTGGTCCAGCCCGCGCACAGGGTGAGCGCCACGCCCCACCAGCCCGCGCTGCGCAATTCGCGCCACACCGGGCCGAACAGCAACAAGCCGAAGACCAGTGCGATGAAATAGCTGATGAAGGTCGCCAGTGCGCCGGAAACCCCCTGCTGCGCCAGCGCGCGAAACGGGTACCAGATCAGCCCCCATACCAGTGCGGCATTCAGCAGGCTGAGGACGGCCACCACTTTTTGTTTTGATGCCACCCGATACGCCTTTATAATCCGGTTAGTTGAAACCGTAAACCCAGCCACGGATTGTTCCGTAGCCAGCACAAATCAATGAATCCAGACCTGAACCGCCTGCAACCCTACCCGTTCCAGAAGCTCGCCGCACTGTTCCGCGAGGCAACGCCCGATACCGCGTTGCGCCCGATCAGCCTGCATATCGGCGAGCCCAAGCACCCCACGCCCGCATTCATCAAGGATGCGCTGGCCGGCGGACTGGACGGCCTGGCGAATTATCCCACAACGGCAGGCAGCGATGCGCTGCGCGGTGCAATCTCGAACTGGCTGGCGCGCCGCTATGGCATTCCCGCGCCGGACGCCAAGACACAGGTCTTGCCGGTAAATGGCAGCCGCGAGGCGCTGTTTGCCTTTGCCCAGGCGGTGATAGACCGCAGCAAAGCCAACCCGGTGGTGGTCTGCCCCAACCCGTTCTACCAGATATACGAGGGCGCCGCATTGCTGGCGGGTGCCACACCGCAGTTCCTCAACACCCTGCCGGAAGACGGCTATGCGCTGAATTTCGCGCAGCTGCCGGAAGAAGTCTGGCAGCGCACCCAGCTCATTTATGTTTGTTCGCCCGGCAACCCGAACGGACATGTGATGCCACTCGAGGAATGGAAGACATTGTTTGAAATGTCCGACCGCTTCGGTTTCATCATCGCCTCGGACGAGTGCTATTCTGAGATCTATTTTGACCATGCCCCGCTGGGCGCGCTGCAGGCCGCCCGGCAGCTGGGGCGCGGCGACTACAAAAACCTGGTGGTGTTCTCCAGCCTGTCGAAGCGCTCCAACGTGCCGGGCCTGCGCTCCGGCTTCGTGGCAGGCGATGCGAAAGTGCTGGAAAAATTCGCGCTGTACCGTACTTATCACGGCTGCGCCATGAATCCCGCGATTCAGGCCGCCACCATCGCCGCGTGGGGGGACGAAACCCATGTCGCGGAAAATCGCCGCCTGTATGCGGAAAAATTCGCCAAAGTCATAGGGATACTCAAGCCGGTGCTGCCGGCATCCCTGCCCGATGCAGGCTTCTACCTGTGGCTGCGCACGCCAATTGCAGACACCACGTTCGCGCAACAGCTGCATCGCGACTATAATGTGAGCGTGCTGCCCGGCAGTTACCTTGCGCGCGAGGCGCGGGGAGTCAATCCGGGCGCTGATTTTATACGCATTGCGCTGGTGGCGGGTCTGGACGAGACCGTGGAAGCCGCGCAACGCATCGCAGAATTTACCAAAAAACTGAAATAAGGAAGACCATGCCGCAATTGCAGAAAATTATTGAAGATGCCTTTGAACGCCGCGCGGAAATCACTCCCCGCACCGTGGATGCCAAGCTGAAGGAAGCCATTGGCACGGTCATCGAATATCTCGACCAGGGCAAGCTGCGCGTGG
>DATDDB010000052.1:0-19724 GCA_036524005.1 Gallionellaceae bacterium
TACCTCAACAGCCTGGGCCTGGGCCCGTTAAAACCTATCGTCACAATTATTCCTGCTTCCTGATCATCTCTTCCACGCGCGCGCTGATGAGGCGCAACCCCAAGGGCGTGAAATGTATGCCGTCGTCAGCCCGCACGACCAGCTTGCCCTTCTTGGGATCGGTGATGTACTTCTTGTATGGCTCATCGAGCGAACCGAGCAGATCCTCGGTGGGAAGGTAGTCGAAATTGTATTTCTTCGTCTCTTCCTTGAATATCTTGTTCTCGATCTTGGCGCCGGTCTTGATCCTGTCCTCGCGCATCACGGGCAGCCCAACCCAGATGATGCGCATCCCGCGCGAAACAGCGAAGTTCAGCACTTCGTCCACCCGGTCGCGGTATTTCTTTTCCCAGCTGTCCGAGGGGAAAGCATAGCGCTTCTTCCCTTCATAAATGTCCCAAGGGTCATTCGGCCCCAGGAATATCACGACCGTGCGTATGCCCTGCTTGATCGTTTCCTCCCTGATCTTGGCGGGCCAGTCGAAATAGCGGTTGACTGTCAGCCCGGTGCTTTGCTTGCTCGCGTCAACAAACACCCCATCCGGAAATTCCTTGCGCATGCGGGAAATCACCAGTGGGGCGACGCCCTGCATCATGGAATCTCCGGCAAACAGTATCTTGGGATTGTCGTCGTCCTCCTCGCTGTCTTCAGCCGCGACCGCTGAGGCTGGCAACACCTGGCTGGCGGACGCCACTACGGCCGAAGCCGGCCACACCTGGCTGGCGGACGCCACTACGGCCGAAGCCGGCAACACCTGGCTGGCAGACGCCACCGCCGATGCCGGCAGGGCCTTGCCCAGTGCCTGCTTCGGCGCAGGAACCTTGCGCTCAGCCTGGTCATTCTCGCCGGATGCGGTCTGTGTGGCTTCATTCTCATGGTTCAGCGCCAGCTGGAGCTTGCGCGAAGGGGTAAAGGCGGCTTCGGGCAAATACTCCGACAAATAGAAGTGGTAGCGGCTGTTCAGGTAGCGATCGAATGAATCCAGCCACAGCACCATGTTGACCGCCAGCACGATTACCAGCAGCCAGTAAAAGTCGCGCGCTGGCTGCTCCCTTTCGGAAGCTTCAGGCAAATCGTCGAGATCCTGGTTTCTCATGCTAGAACCGGTAATAGATGAATCCCGGCACGCCGCTTGGGCCGAACAGGATGATGAGGAATACCGCACAGGTCGCCGCAGACGCCAGACGCCACCCGCGATGGCGCTCAATCAGTTCCAGCATGCCGCGCTCAATGGCCTCGCTGCGCCTGCTGCACAGGAAAAACACCAGCGTGAACGCCAGCAGGTACAGATGCTGGACGGTGAGATGTCCGAATCCGCGCCCCAGGCCGCCTAAAAGCAGCCACGCCGACTCTATGGAATCAGAGCGGAAAAATATCCAGGCAAAGCCGACATAGGCCAGGGTCAGCAGATGGGAAAACGTGCCCGGCAATTCCATGCTGAAAAGTTTCCTGAATATGTTCTGGCAGACCACGCCCAGACCGTGCAGCGCCCCCCACACCAGGAAGGTGTAATTCGCGCCATGCCACAGACCGGAAATCACCATGGCCGCCAGGGTATTCGCCTGCGCGCGCATATAGCCCTTGCGGTTTCCGCCCAGCGGAAAGTAGATGTAATCCCGGATGAACGAGGAAAGCGAGATATGCCAGCGCTGCCAGAAATCCTTGAGGCTTGCCGCCATGTAGGGCTGGCGGAAATTGAGCGGCAGCTCAAAACCCAGCAACAGGCCCAGGCCGGTCACGATCAACGTATAGCCGGAGAAATCCAGGAAAATCTGCAGGGAATAGCCCAGTACCGCAGCGAGCGTGGTCACGCCCGTCTGCATGTCCGGATACTTGAAGGCTTCCTCGACGAAGGTGCTGTCCAGCCAGTTGGCGAACACCATTTTCTGGGCCAGCCCCAGCAGGATGATATAGACCGCGCGCTGCACCCTGATCGGCGCGCCGACCGCATCGCCATCCAGCTGTTTGAAGAACTCCTCCGCCCGGAAGATCGGCCCGGCAAAATGCGTCGGCCAGAACCCCAGATACAGCATGACCCGCACCAGGGAGACGTTGCGGGAATCGGATTGTTCCTGTCCCTGCCAGACCAGATAGGAAATCGCCTGAAAGGTGAAAAACGAAATCCCGACCGGCGCCACCACGTCGACCACCGGCAGGAACGAATGCATCCCTACGCCCTCCAGCGCATCGCTGGTGAATTGCCGGATGAACTCGTAGTATTTATAGAACAGCAGCACCATGACGGCGAGCAGGATGCCGATCGCCATGCGCATGCGCGGCTTGCGGTCGCCCGCCGCGGAATTGATCCACATCCCGGCCAGCCACACACCCAGGCTGAACAGGAACAGCATCTTGACCACGTCCACCGACCAGGTGAAGTAGAGTGCATATCCTGATGCCGCCAGGAAAAATATTTGCGCACGCCTGTGGGCGCGCAGCCCCCAGTACAGGGGGAAAAAGATGAGCGCTACCAGCGCGAATTCAATGGAAACGAAGCTCATGCAAATTAACGCCTCAGCCCGCCCGCAGGCTGCCTCGGCAATGCCCCGATATCAGCGTGGTTTAAAACCCGATGATGCCAAAATCCGGCAACAAGCTCAATGGCCACGAACGAATTGCAGGCCACCACCGCCTGCCCGGGCACAATGTCGAAACGGGTCATAAACCGGTGGTGCTCGCCGAGAGGCCGGGCCGGGATGCGGCCCACATTTCCATGAACTGGGAATACAGCGCGCGCGCGCCCTGCGGATCGTTCTCTGCCAGGATGCCGCGCGTGTCATCGAAGTGGAAACGGCGCACGAAATGCTTTTCGTCCGCCACTGCAAACGGCTCGGAGATGTTCATCATGTGTTGCGGCGTGCGGTACACCTGCATGTTGTGGGAGAAATTGCGCAGCAGCATGCCGACGCGCGGGCAATCGCGCGCAAGATAACGGGTGTCGTGCGCCAGCATGTAGAGGCGGTTATACGGGTTGGCGAGCAGGAAACGCTGCAGCACGTCGTAGCGCCGCTCCGAATTGAAGCCCAGACCGTCGAAATCCTGCTCAAAGATGCACAGGGTGCGCGCGGCCAGTCCGCAAACGGTGTCCAGCGCCTCGATGTAATCAGGCGTGCCGTTGAGCTGGGTATGCTTCAGTTCGGTATCCATGTTATCCGCGTTTCCCCGCTGCCTTCTGCCGCCTTGTGCGTTTTGCCGTGGGCGCAATATAGCCGTCCAAATAGATTTGGTAAAGCAATTCCAGCGTTTCCGGCGAAACCGGGGCGGCAGCCGGCAAACTACGGCTGTCCGCGAGCCCGCGCAGCTCGCGGTAGGCGCGCGGCTTGACGGGATGGGCCGTGCCGTTGATGAACACGGTGTTGTCGCAACACAGCATCTGCGTCTTGAGGTCAAGCTCCAGGCCGTGACGCCGCAATGCCTCCTCGAAGCGTTCCCGCGGCAATGGCCGTTTCGGCGGCTCGAAAAAGATGTGCGGCTTGGGTTCCGACAAATAACTGCCGAGGAAGCCGGCAATGTCGCGCTCATTCCATTGCATGCGCCGGATCGCATCACCCGCCTGACGCAGCATGTCGGTGCCGATTTCAGAGGGGTGGCGCTGCGCCTTGAGCCCGGGGTCGGCATACATGCCATCTACATGGACCCGGTCCTGCATATATACCAGGAACTGCTCCGCCAGTTCCTGATAGGCCGGAGTGCGAAAGCCGATGGAATAGGTCATGCAGTCGTCTTCAGCGATGCCATTGTGGCCGCAGTGCGGCGGGAGATAGAGCATGTCGCCCGGCTCCAGCACCCACTCCTGCTCCACCCGGAAATTTTTCAGGATGCGCAGCGGTGCGCCTTCGATCAGCGTGCGGTCGGCCTGCGTGGAAATCTGCCAGCGGCGGTGTCCCAGCCCTTGCAGCAGGAATACGTCATAGGAATCGAAATGCGGACCCACCCCGCCCCCCTTGGGCGCATAGCTCACCATCAAGTCGTCCAGCCGCGCATGGGGGATAAAGCTGAATTGTTTCAGCAGCTCGGCAGCCTCAGGCAAATAGTGGTTCACGCCCTGCACCAGGACCGTCCACTTCTGCTTTTCCATCCCGGAAAAATCGTCAGGCTCGAAAGGCGCCTGATACAACTCCCACTTATTGCGCCGGTGCACCACGGCGCGCGCCTGCGCATCGGGATCGCAGGCCAGCTCCATCAATTGCTGCGGATCGAGCAGGCCGCGGAAGTGCGGTATAGCCCCGCGGATGAGCAGGGGTTTTTTCTGCCAGTACTGCTCAAGAAACTGGTTGACGCTGAGTCCGCCAAGCAAGGTCAGGGGTCTATTCATATTTTAATTATAACTGCATGGGGCAAACATAAAAATAACTTGCTAAACTAAAAATAAAATGCGTTAGAATTGCCCGCGGAGGTAAGGCCAATGTTGCTGCAAGCTGGGATGAATGCGCCACAGTTTGAGTTGCCGGATGCGGATATGGCAATGTTCAGCCTGGCAAGCTTGCGCGGCAAAAAAAATGCAGTCCTGTATTTCTACCCCAAGGACGACACGCCCGGCTGCACCATGGAGGCGAATGAATTTACCGAGCTCGAGGATGAATTTGCCCGGCTCAACACCGTGGTGATCGGCGTTTCCCGCGACGACTGCCTGAGCCACGCGGAATTCCGCGACAAGCACGGGCTGTCCGTATTGCTGCTGTCCGACCCGGACGAACAGGTATGCGAAGCTTACGGCGTGCTGCACGAAAAGGATGGGAACGGGGGTAGATTCAGGTCGCTGCAGCGTTCCACTTTCATCATCGACAAGCAGGGTAAACTGCTCCACACCCTGTACGGCGTTCATGCCCACGGACACCCGCAGGAAATACTGAAGTTATTAAAAGGAATCAAATGAAAATCGAGAAAAACACCGTGGTATCGCTGCAATATGAATTGCATGGTGCAGATGGCGAGCTGATTGAAAAGACCAGTGAGCCCATCAGCTACCTGCATGGCGGTTACGACGGCATCTTCCCCGCTGTTGAAGAGTCGCTGCATGGCAAGGATGTCGGCGAGCGCTGCCTGGTGGAAATGGAGCCGGAAGATGCTTTCGGCGAATACGAACACGATCTGGTGCGCGCCGAACCGCGCAGCCTGTTTCCCGCCAATGTCGCGGTTGGCATGCAGTTCGAAGGCGGCGCCGAAGGCGACGAAGACGAAGACTACATGCTATTTACCGTGGTGGAGGTCACCGACAAGGAGGTGACGGTAGACGGCAACCACCCTCTGGCGGGCAAATCGCTGCGTTTCGATTGCACTGTGGCCGGAGTGCGTCCGGCTACTCAGGAGGAAATCGCCCACGGCCACGTGCATGGCGCGGACGGTGGACATCATCATCACTAACCGCCGTGTAACTCGCTGCCCAGTGAACCTCTGTCCCGGAGGTTCGCTGGCTATCACCTCGTGTGCGACTCCACGAGCCAGCTGAACTTCACCAACTCGTAGTCTTCACCCTCGGCCAGCAGGCCGGTCAGTTCTATATCCCTGCTTTTTTCCCCCAGCATGATTTCATAGACCTTGCCTTCGGCATAACTGCCGCTTTCCAGCAGCATGGTGGCGTTTATATAGGAATTTTGCGCATCCGGCAGAAGAACAGCGGGGAAATAATCGTATTTGAAAGAGCCGGAACTGGTTTCCCAGTTTGACACCCTTTCCGCGCCCTTACCCAGAACGCGCAGCCAGACCGCGAGCGATTTCCTGCCGAGGATCTCGATGCCCACATGCACGATACCGGCCTGATCCGTATGCAGCCGCCGAATGACGCTTACCCACCATGTCTGCACGTTCTGCGGCCTGAGGCCGATCAGGGCACCGACCTTGACCCAGGCACCGGCCGCCCTGGGGATCAGCCCGCCCAGGCCGCTCATGCTCGCATCCACAATAGTCCAGGTCTCCGGGGCAACCTCTACCCCGCCCTCGGCAACGACGCTGAAATTGGCGCGCGCGGTCAGCGCCGATGCTTCCTCCTGGGTAAGCCCGCTGGTCTGGTTCAGATCAATCCGGGGGATCAGATGGCCTATGGTGCGGAAACCATGCGCCACCTCGACGTTGGCGCTGATCCCCCGGCGCGCCAGAGCGCGGCGCGGATGAAACTTGTTCCAGTACACCAGCAAATGCTTGAGTACGGTCAGTTTGCCTTTGGGGGTGAATTCGCTGCCAAAACGCCGCTCATCTTCGGAACCCCCGCGCTCATGCTGCCTGATGATTTCTGAAATCCTGGGCAGCGCGCGCAGCGGGCTGAAATAGCGCATGGTGGGTGTTGCAACTATTGTCTCATCCATCGGCTTGGGCGGGACAGGCTGGGCGAAATCGAAGCAATACTCACTGCTGACGTCCGGCGCTGTGGTGAGATCAAAGAAGCTCACCATGCGGCCGGCAATGCGGAACGCCACCTCGATCTGGTCCGGCGCCAGATTGCCGGGCGATGATACATAGAGCACCAGCGCCCGCACCAGCTCGTGCTGCGAGCTGGTGTGGATGGCATACCCGGGGTAGGCAAAAAGCATGGTGCGGGCAAACTGCCTGGACTCGGCGATGCCATAGCAACGGTACATCCGTTCCCAGGTTGCCGTCCCCACGTCCATGTAACGCATGAGCTCCAGCTTCATATGCTCGGCAATGGCCCGCAGCAGACGCACGCTCAACAATGGCAGCAATTCCTGCTGCTCATAGGGCTTCATTTCCCGCTGGCAGGCAGCCATGCATTCCTCATAGGCGCGCGACAGCTCCCTGGTATAGAGATGCACACGCTGCCATAAATGCATGCCCTGAAAATCCTGCAAATGCGGCTCGGCCAGGTATTTTTTCAGCAGCTCCGCCTGTAACGGCTGTCCGGTCTCGTCCAGCAGCCTGATCAGGTCGATACGCAATTCTGCCTTGAAGTCCGGCGTGGCGGTCACTGATTCCAGCCAGGAAGTGATTTCCTCGAGCGCCTTGGCGGGATCATCCTTGGGCAATTCAGCGAGGAGACCCTTGGCCTCCGCTATGCTGAACATTGGATGGTTAATTTTTTTGGTTCGCTTGACTAGCCAGGAGAACATTATATTTTTTCAACTATATGGTATCGCGATACTCCCTTTGCCTGCAGAGCAGTGTAGCGCAATACGCTTGCCAATTCGAGTATCCAGCCCCAAACCGGCCAGCAGCAAAACGTTCTTGGAGTCCTGCGGACAGTAGCCGATCAGGTTTGGTCCCTGAACCTGGTGGTGGTGCTGAGGAGGGACGAAATCAATGTCTTGCCGTTCGTCCGCAACGCAGTGAACTTCCCGGATTTATCGATATTGACCACTTTGTTGGGAAGCGGAGTATCTGGCACAGAGGGCTGGGCGGTTTGTACAGGGTGCCCGTCCAGCCACCTGAAAATTGGCAGGAATTCCTGCCGCTCCGCAAAAGTGGACGCTTCATCCATCTCAAACACCCCCAGGCCCTTCTCCACAGCATGGATATAATTGTGCGAATCCATGATCCTGGAGAGCAGCGGCAGCTTCAGCGCACCGAGGAACTTTTCCAGCGGCTCATAGGCAGGCGCTGATCCGCGCACCCGGTTGGCCACCACACCGATTTTCGCCCTGGAATTGCGTGCGCCGCCGGACAGGAACAGATCTTTTACAAAATCTGCCGTCGCATGAATATCAATCGGGGAAGGCGCAACCGGGATGAGGATAAAGTTCGAACGGCGCACCAGGTCCTTCAGCAACAATCCCCTGACACCGGCTGGTGCATCTATGATCAGGACTTCGGTATCTTCCGGAACCCAGGCCTTGATGCTGCTCAATGGCGTTGCGCCTTTGGGGGGGGCGGCGTTGGAACCATGTATGCTTTCGACATGCGATGGCCGCATTCGCAGCCACTGCAGGCTGGATCCCTGCGGATCGCAGTCCAGAATGGCAGTGCGGAGTTTCTGGCTGGCGTAATAGCCGGCCAGATTGGTGGTCACGGTGGTTTTGCCCGCGCCCCCCTTTGAATTGATGACCAATATCGTCCGCATGGTGCGTTCCCATCGAGTAAAACGGCACGCAAATCGCCAAGCGGGACTACGCGCTTAGCGCACTTTGTTAAACCATAGCATAAACTGCGGCATTATTAAAGCATTATTTCAAGAAGTTAAACCATGCAATATCCCCGGGGCTTTGCCCTCAGGAGGGAATCAACGAGCAGGCCAAGCCGGCGCACGGCAGAGCACAGCGAGCCAGAAGGATACCTTCGATGCTGTCAGGCTTCGGGCTTGAACAAGTTGGCCGATGCGCTGCGCCAGTATTGCGGTGGGGCAGCGACCTGCGCCCCCAATTCGGCCGCGGCATGCCACGGCCAGCGCGGGTCGTAGAGCATGCCGCGCGCCAGCGCCACCAGATCGGCGCTGCCCTCGGCAAGTATGCTCTCTGCCTGCTTAGGCTCGGTGATCAGGCCGACTGCGATGGTAGTCAGGCCTGTTTCCTGCCTGATGCGCCGCGCAAACGGTACCTGGTAGCCCTGCGCCAGCACGATCTGCTGCCTGGGAGACAGGCCACCGCTCGAAACATGGATATAGTCGCAGCCGCAAGCTTTCAGCGCGGCGGCAAACTGTACGGTTTGCTCCAGATCCCATCCCCCTTCCACCCAGTCGCTGGCTGAAATGCGTATACCCAGCGGCTTGCTATCCGGCCAAACGGCACGCACATCCTCGAACACTTGCAGTGCAAGGCGCATGCGGTTTTCCAGGCTGCCGCCGTACTCGTCGGTGCGCTGGTTGGTAAGCGGGGAAAGAAACTGGTGCAGGAGATAGCCATGCGCGGCGTGAATTTCGACGGCATCTATGCCCAGGCGGTCGGCGCGGTGCGCGCCCTGCACAAAAGCCTTGCGTATGCGCGCGATTCCAGCCGCGTCCAGGGCCACCGGCAGGGAATCTGAATCGTTGAAAGGAAAGGCAGAAGGCGCGACCGTCGTCCAGCCGCCGGCGCCTGGCGCCAGCTGCCTGCCGCCCTCCCACGGAACGGCGCAGGAAGCCTTGCGCCCCGCATGGGCCAACTGGATGGCGATGGGCATAGAGGAGTATTGACGCACGGACTTGAGCACTCGCGCAAAAGCCGCCTCGTTGGCATCACTCCACAAGCCAGGACAGCCCGGCGTGATCCGGCCTTCGGGCACAACACCGGTCGCCTCGATGATCAGCAGTCCTGCGCCGCTATGCGACAAATGCCCCAGATGCATCACATGCCAGTCGCCCACATTTCCGTCCTCCGAAGAGTATTGGCACATCGGGGCGATCACGATGCGATTGGGCAAGGTAAGCTTGCGCAACTGCAGCGGCGAAAATAGCAGACTGGACATGGCTCAGGAAATATTCAGGAAAGAAGCTGGGAGTATAAGCCCCCGGAAATCTGTCAGTCCATCGCAATGGTTCGAATGCCCAAGGGTCTGCAACTGGCTCAGATCAGGAAGCATGCAGGCAAGACTCTTCTGCCGTTCAAGGGAAGATTCGCAGCAATGCCAACGGCCAAGCCAGGGCCGCTGTAAGGTGTTTTGCTGAAAAGTCCAGGCTAATGCCCAGGAAAAAATATCACGCCCAGCAATACCGTGAATACCAGAATCGCGATAAAAACCAGGATGCTATTCCACACACTGCTCATGGCTGCCTCCCTGTTCTTTGAAACGGGAGACTCCCGGAGAAAATTCCGGAAGCCTAACCCTGGGTCATGTTAATGCAGATGGTGCTGCTGGTCGTCGTCGAAATACATGACCACCGCTGGTATCACCATAGCGATCCCGATGAATATCAACAACAATGTCGTTTGACTAAACTCGAAAACACTTTCCATGATAGCTCTCCTTTGCAGATTGCCAATTTGGTACTGGTTGGAAAGACTGACCACTTTGCATGCATGGCTGCCGGCTGCCGGAAATATTGCTGCATGCTGAAAACAATAACCGGAAAGTGCCACTGGATTAAGCGGAATGCCCGCAAAAAAGCTTGGGAGTGTAATCCGCTGCCGGAAACGCTTTCCTGAAAGTGGTAGTAAAAGTATACATACCTGAACCGAATAGTCAAGTTTGTCGGCGGGCAAACGTCAACTGCGCTTGACGCATGACCGGAGGCAGAGCCGGTAATTACCCCCCTAACGCTTGGCCCGCGCGAGAAACACGGTCACCTCTTCGCGATCATGGTAGAGCTGCTTGACCGCGATCTGGTATTTATGTCCGGTTGCAGCCAGCGCATCTTTCACCATGGCAATGGCTTCATCCAGCGCCGCAACGCGCTTTTTCATCGGAAGTTTGAGGTTGAATATGGCGCGCTGGCACAGCCCCGATGCAAACCACTCGGCGATAAGCGCAGCGACCCGCCGGGGCTGCTCCACCATGTCGCACACCAGCCAGTCCACCGGATGCCGCGGCCGGAAACGGAAACCGTCCTGGCGCAGATGACGGATGGCCGGGTGCCCTTCCGCCGCGCCCTTCATCGGGCCATTGTCCACCGCGGTGACCTTCAGCCCGCGCTGCACCAACTGCCAGGTCCAGCCGCCCGGAGCCGCGCCCAGATCCACGGCGGTCATGCCAGGCTTGATCCAAAGCGCACGCTCCTCCTTGCTCAGAAACACCTCGAACGCCTCGGCCAGCTTGAGGTAAGAGCGGCTCGGCGCATCGTGCGGCAATTTGAGGCGATGGATGCCCATGTGCGCGGACGAGCTGTTCTGCGGGTCGCTGCTGCCGATGAGGGCGCGGCGCTGGCTGGGGAAGAAGATATGCAGGCGCGGGAGACCGGGCTTGTCGTCCAAACGGCCGGCCTTGTTCAAGGCGGTTTCGAGCAAAGGCTGGAAGCGCCGGGTGAAACCAGACAGCGTCTTGCCCTCGTTGGTGTCAGGCGTCTCCAAATGGAGCGCACCGAAGGTTTGCGGCGCCTCGGGAAGTGCAGCCAACAAGGGTGTCAGGCGGTCGCGCTCGGGCAGATCAGTGATCTCGCCATGCAGCCGGATCAGTTGGCGCGCGAAGGCAAGCTGGGCATAGGCCAGGCGCGACTTGCCCTGCAACAGCACAAAGCCGCTGCCCTCGATGGCCTCCAGCGGTTTTGCCCGCGTTTCCTCCACGCAATCGCGCTCGAAGCCGGGGCGGCAATAGATCAGCCAATTAACGGGCGCAGTATCCATGGCGCGCCATACTAGTGCCTGCCCGCCCAAGGAGCAAGCATAAAGATGCTAAAATTCCCCGCTTTATGGAACCTTGCGACCATTTCCCGGCCTCAATCTGTTCCGAAGTATCGATGGTGAAGATTGATGAACAAGAAGCGTTACGATTTGATCGTGTTCGACTGGGATGGCACGGTGGTGGACTCGACTGCGGTGATCGTCAACTCGATCCAGTCCGCCTGCCGCGACCTGGAGCTGCCCATGCCCAGCGATGAGGCGGCGCGGCATGTGATCGGCATGGGCTTGCAGCAAGCCTTGCGCCACGCGGTGCCGACTGCCCCCGAAGAAATGTTGCAGCCGCTGGTGGAACGTTACCGCCACCATTATTTCGCGCAGGATGATGACATCACCCTGTTCGACGGAGCAAGGGATACCATTGCCAGCCTGCGCGATGCGGGGTACATGCTGGCGGTGGCCACCGGAAAGAGCCGCAATGGACTGGAGCGCTCCATGCACGCATCGGGCCTGGACGGATACTTTCATGCCACGCGCACGGCTGACCAGACTTTCTCCAAGCCCCATCCCGCGATGCTGCTGGAAATCATGGAAGAACTGGGGATAGAGCCCGCGCGCATGCTGATGGTGGGCGACACCACCCATGACCTGCAAATGGCGATCAACGCCGGCGTGGCCGCGGTCGGCATGACGCACGGCGCCCATCCGGCCCACCAGCTGCTCGAACTCAAACCGCTTGCACTGCTGGGGGATTTTGCCGGATTTCGCGAGTGGTTCAGGGAGCATGCCTGATATACTGCGCACAAGTTAACAAGGAGGCAGGCCATGTCGGATCAGCAAAACAGCAACTGGGAACGCGAAGTACTGGGAAAACTCGCCATGGCCGCGCTGCAGGAACAGCGCAGCTCACGCCGCTGGGGCATTTTCTTCAAGGTGCTGACCTTTCTCTACCTGTTCTTCGTATTGCTCATGTTCATGGGCTGGCACGACGGAAAAAGCGAGGCCGCGCTGGCCGGCAAACACACTTCACTGGTGGAGCTGAGCGGTGAAATCGCCGCGGACAAACAGGCCAATGCCGACAACATCATCGAAGCCCTGCAGGCAGCCTTCAAGGACAAGAACACCCAGGGCGTGATCCTGCGCATCAACAGTCCCGGCGGCAGCCCGGTGCAGGCAGGTGCGATCAACGACGAAATCCGCCGCCTGCGCGCCAAATATCCCGACATCCCGCTGTACGCAGTGGTTGAGGACATCTGCGCCTCCGGCGGTTATTACGTCGCGGCTGGCGCGGACAAGATATATGTCAACAAGGCCAGCCTGATCGGCTCCATCGGCGTGCTGATGGACGGCTTCGGTTTCACCGGCACCATGCAAAAGCTGGGCGTAGATCGCCGCCTGCTGACCGCGGGCGAAAACAAGGGCTTCCTCGATCCATTTTCCCCGCTGGACCCCAGGCAAAAAGCCCTGGCCCAGAAAATGCTGGGCGAAATCCACCAGCAGTTCATCGAGGTGGTGAAACAGGGACGCGGCAAGCGCCTCAAGGAAACACCTGAGACTTTCAGCGGCCTGATCTGGACCGGGAAAAAGAGCATCGAACTTGGCCTCGCCGATGAACTGGGCAGCGTGGAATCGGTCGCACGCGACGTCATCAAGGCCGAAAACATTGTAGACTACACCACTCGTGAAGGCTTTGCCGACAGGCTGGCCAAGAAATTCGGCGCAGGTGCGGCAAGCGTCATGCCGGGATTTTCTTCTCAGTCAGGCGTTACATTGCACTGAGACAAATTCAATTCTTCGGACATATTGATAGGGAGAACACGATGATGACCAGACTGGCTATCGTAGTGCTGTTCACAGGCTTGATGGGCACTGCCATGGCGGCAGCGCCAGACTCGCAGGTTCCGGCACAGAAAGCGGCCGCAAAGTCCCCCAGCCCAGGCAAGGTGATTGCCGACATTCTTTCCGCCTCGGGCATGAAACACAGCCTTGACGCGATGCCTGCAAGTTTTGTCAAAGGCTTCCATAACGGCATGGAGAAGGCGCAAAATCGCCTGCCTCAAGACCTGGCGCAGGCCATGGAGAACAGCGCAAAGGAGGCTTTTCCTGCTGACGGGATCACCAATAGCGTCACCCGGGCCATGAAGAAGGATTACAGCGAAAAGCGCTACCTGGAATTTCTGGCCGACCTTTCCAGCCCCCTGGCTCGGCGCATGGCAGATCTCGAATTGAAAGCCGCGGCGCCCTCCGAACAGGAAGTTGCCGATTTCCAGGAGCAACTGGCGAGCAACCCGCTTTCCGCGCAACGTTCAGACCTGCTCCATCGTCTGGATACAGCAAGCCGCTCCACCGACCTGCTGACCACAATCATGTTCAGCATCAGCAAAGGCATGATGAGCGGAATGATCGGCGCCAGCGCGAATTGTGTTTCCGCAGCGAAATTGAAAGAGGCCGAGGCATCCTTGAAGGCCAATCTCGACTCGAGCAGGCCGGAGATGGAAAGCTTGGCACTGAACACGCTGGCCTATACCTACCGGGATGTGAGCGATGCCGACCTGGCCGAATACCTCAAGATATACGAAAAGGAAAATTCCAGGCATATCCAGGGTGTTATCTACTCAGCAATCACAGAGGAATTCAACCAGGCCAGCGCGCGCATGGGACGCGGCATCATGAAAGCCATCGTGAGAAAGAAAGCCGCGATGGGCGAGCAGGCTTGCGCAGACAATTCAGGCGCAAACGATACCATTGCCCAGGCTCAGGTTGAGGAACCCGCAAACCCGACCGAATCGCCCGCCCCCCCTGCCGCCCCGGCATCATCCGCTCCGGCAGCGACTGAACAGCAAGGTACGCCCGTTACGCCCAAGTCCTCCATCCCGCTCGAAAAGCGCCAGGGAGGCGACATCACCCAGTGCCTGGAAGCGGGTTCCAAATCGGACAAGGACATCGCCGCCTGCGCCGAAAAATACCGCAAAGCCAAATAGGAACCGGCGGTTTACGAAAATCTGCCTGCGCTACTCCGGATTGCATCACCCACCGGCGCGATAAATCAGGGTTTTGCCAAAGCGCCAAGCAGGTCTTCAATCCGCGTGATGGGTGGCAGGCAGTGCGTGCCGGCACATAACCAGGCAGTGACCTGCTGCGTGGCCGGCTTGCCGAGCGGCTCGGGCAAGCCGGTCGAGTTTTCCGGCGGCATTATTGTTATCAGGCCAGGCCAATAGCGCCGCTGCAGTTCATCCTGCCATTCGGTAAGCTCATTCGATTTGCCACGCAGCACCAGCAAGGAAGGTGGCTGCAAATTTTCCGCCAGCGCTGCGCACAGGCTGCTGTGATAGCCAGCCGCCTGCTGCAACGCCGGGAAAAACAATTTCAGGCAGCGTTCGGCCGCTTGCGCGTACTCCAGCTTGCCGGTGACCAGGGAGAGGCGCTGCAACGCAAGTGCAGCAATGCCGTTACCCGAGGGAATAGCATTGTCCTGTCCGGCCCTGGGACGCTGGATCAGCGCCTCGTGGTCGTGGCTGGTAAAGAAGAAGCCGCCGTCTTGCTTGTCCTCGAAGCGCTTCAGCAATGCATCGGCCAACTGCGTTGCAAACGCCAGATCTTCGCTGCGAAACCCGGCTTGCAGCAGTTCGAGCGCCGCCTGCAGCAGGAAAGCGTGATCGTCGAGGTAGGCGTTGAGGTGCGCCTGGCCATCCTTGCAGGCAGCCAGCAGCTTGCCGTCGCGCCATAAGGTGCTACGCAGGAAATCCATCGCGCGCTGCGCCGACTCCAGCCAATCGCTGCGCTGCATCACCCTTGCCGCGCGCGCCATGCCGGTGATCATCAGCCCATTCCACGAAGTGAGAATCTTTTCGTCGCGCCCCGGATGCACCCGCCGCGAGCGCGCGGCGTAGAGCTTGTTCCTGGCGCTGTACAGCAGCCCCCGCGCCTGCTCCTCACCGAGATGCAGGCTGGCTGCAACTTCGCTCAAGGGCGTGCTGACATGCAGATGCCAGGCGTCCAGATGCTCGAAATTGGGTGCGCGGTCCAATCCATAATGCGGAGCTGCCACGGCATATTCTTCCGCGCTCAGCAGGCTGCGTATTTCCTCGCGCTGCCAGACATAGAACTTCCCCTCCTCGTGCTCCGAGTCGGCATCCAGGGAAGCATAATAGCCGCCTGCCGGGTCTTGCATTTCGCGCATCACCCACCCGGCAGTCTGCTCGATTACCTGGGCAAACAAGGGGTCCTCGCAGCATTGCCAGACATCGCTGTATAGCGCAAGCAGCAGACCGTTGTCATACAGCATTTTCTCGAAATGCGGGATGTTCCAGTATTCGTCCACGCTGTAGCGGCAGAAGCCGCCACCGAGCTGGTCAAAAATGCCGCCCTCTGCCATTTTCCCCAGGCTATGCAGCACGATACCCCTGGCATGTGTATCGGCAGCAGCCTGGCTGCGGCGCAGCAGGAAATCGAGTTCGGGAGCATGCGGAAACTTGGGCGCACCGCCGAAACCGCCATGCACGGAATCGAAGCTTTCGCCGATCTGTGCGGCGGCAAGGCTCAGCGGTGCATCATTCAGTTTGGCGCCGGAAGTATCTGGCCGAGGCGCATCCTCAGCCAGCGCCGCGAGCAGTTGCTGGTTTTGTTCGAGCACTTCATTGCGCTTTTCCGCATAGACCTGGGCGATCTGCTTGAGGACGCCGGGGAAGGCTGGCAGATTGTGGCTGTTCCACTTGGGAAAATAAGTGCCGCCGAAGAACGGGGTGCCATCCGGGGTCAGGAACATGGTCAGCGGCCAGCCGCCGCTGCGGCGGGTCAGCAGGTAATGGGCCGTCTGGTAAATCTGGTCGAGATCGGGCCGCTCCTCACGGTCAACCTTGATGTTGATGAAATGCGCATTCATGAGTGCGGCGACTTCGGCATCCTCAAACGACTCATGCGCCATGACGTGGCACCAGTGGCAGGCCGAATAGCCGATGGAGAGCAGGATGGGTTTGTCCTGTTCGCGCGCGAGACGCAGCGCATCTTGATTCCAGGGGTGCCAATCCACGGGATTGTCCGCATGTTGCAGCAGGTAGGGGCTGGTTTCGCTGATGAGATGATTGGCCATGGGCTGGGCTCCTTGACACGGCAGCATGGTACATTTTCCGCCTGGAATTGATCGGATGCAATACGGAAAACCATGAAATGGCAAGTCTCTCATTCAAAACGCCACCGCAACTACAGAGAAGCGCGAAAAATCGGTTAGACTGCGAATCGCAGCGCTAGGCTTGCCACTCTCCATGCTTTCAGCATGGTTTTTCCATTTAACTTCTGCGGAGGATAAGATGAAGAAAATCCTGTTGATGATAGGCTTGATGACACTGAGCGCCGCCTCATACGCGGCAGTGCAGGAAAAGGAAGTGACCTATGAAGCCAATGGCGTCAAGCTCAAGGGCTACATCGCCTGGGATGATGCCGCGAAGGGCAAGCACCCAGGAATCCTGGTGGTGCATGAATGGTGGGGACTGAACGACTATGCGCGCAAGCGCGCCCACATGCTGGCAGAACAGGGCTATACCGCACTTGCACTGGACATGTACGGCGATGGCAAGCAGGCGCACCACCCCGACGATGCACAAAAGTTTTCCAGCGAAGTAGGGCAAAACGCGGCGCTGTCCAAGGCGCGCTTCGAGGCGGCGCTTGAATTGCTGAAACACCAGGAAAACGTGGACCCCGACAACATCGGTGCGATCGGTTATTGCTTTGGCGGCACGGTGGTGCTCAACATGGCGCTCATCGGCGAGCCGCTCAAGGTGGTGGAAAGCTTCCACGGCGGCGGCATCGGCAACCTGCCCAAGGCTGAAGCCAGCAAGGTGAAAGCCCGTATCGCCTCGTTCACCGGCGAAGCCGACCCCTTCATCCCCGCCGAGCAGGTTACCGCGTTCCGCAAGAACATGGATCAGAGCGGGATAACCCATCTGATCGTGACCTATCCCGGCGCCAAGCACAGCTTCACCAGCAAGGATGCCGACAAATACGGCAAGGAATTCAAGCTGCCGATGGCCTACGACGCAGCCGCAGACAAGGACTCCTGGAGCAAGGGCATGCAATTCATGTCCGACGCGTTCAAGGGTAAGTAACAGCGCATCGATACCCGCTACGCAATTCCGGCCTGCCCCGCCCGGGGCAAGCCGGTATCACCTAATCATTAACGGGTAGGCACGTACCTCCTTTTGCCAATTGCAAACCGGGCTTCCACGACCCATAGTTTGCCCGAGCCTGAGCAGGCTCGACGGTTACGGTTCGCCGTTGTCTAACGAGCCGCAAAATCAGGGAGACCGCTATGGGATTGCTAGCCAGAATTATCGGAAACGAAACGGGAAGAGACGATACGGCGCGCCGCACATCACCTGATAAATCCACAGGCATCGCCTACGATGCCGGGCTGGTGGACCGGCTCAAAAAGGACCATCAGGACCTGGTGGTGATCTACACAGCTATCAAGACCGCGGCGAACGAAGGGCGCTTCCACGAATTGCCCGGCCTCCTCACCAACCTCAAGCTGGCATTCCAGACCCACGTCATGCAGGAAAACGTGAAGTTCTACGTGTACGTGCAGCAGCATTATTCGCATGATGCCGATACAGCGAACTTCATCTTCGATGTGCGCAAGGAAATGGAAGGCATAGCGCGCGCCCTGATCAAATTCGTCAACACGCACTCGACCATCCTGCCTACGCGCGAGACGGTGGCCAATTTCCAGGCCGAACTCGATCACATCGGGGCCGTGCTGATGATGCGCGTGCAGCTGGAGGAAAACCGCCTCTACTCGCTGTATCAGCCCGCATGACGCGGCGGAAGCCGTGCCGCCACGCGCGGCGGCACGGCCTGCGGCCTTGGCCCACCCTACCGACTAAACTACGCAATTGTCGCAATGACAGGTGTGCCCGTGGATGGGTTAAATTCAAGGCTTACGTAAATTCCTGCAGGTAGTGTGATAACTGCACTCCCAGTAAAACTGCCTTCCCAATATGGAGGAATTCCACTAGAAAAATAGCGCCACCGTGTAAAAATACCTGGGCCGACGGTGTAGCGTTTAGAAAGGAAAAGAGTACCGGTATACCATTCAACCTGAGTCCAATGGTTCGCTGGACAGAAAATATTTGCACCGGGTGAGTTGGGCATAATTGCACTCCCTAAGGTTATTAGCTGATTGCAGGGGACCGAAGAATTGTATCTTGATCTAATATTGTGGCTTTACCACCATGTGCGTCCAAGTTTTCTTGGGCGTGGACCATGCTTCCTCGCTGAAACGATATAAGTAATTTACATAGCAAATCGCGTTCCGACGTAATCGGGAAGAACTCCTTTGGTATGAACCGCTGTGCTTGAGCAAATGTAATCTTTCGATCTTTGTAACTTGCCAATCGCTTTCCGCCAAATATCGGCTGCAATGCGTCACAGTCAATCAGCGGATATTTGATTTTTCCGCGCGCAATTTTCGCAGCACAGGCGACAAGGCTTAGATCTGGAATAAGAGATATGACGGACTCCAGTAATTCAACGTCCTTCTCGTCAAAATTTTCTATGTGATATTTTTCGTCTTTCATTGCCAATCCCCCTCATAAGGCCAGATGCTGTTAGCCCACAGGCATCAATTAACTTAGTTGTCACATGACGACTGTTGCCATTTTCACTTGGCACGCAATTCTTGAAAACTATCTGATTAGATAGTTTTTTATGCGCTTTGGGGGTAATTTATGCATGACGTACCTTAGGAGGTTGTGCAATTTTGAGTACCGCAGACGAAATGGCGTAGAACTCGGGCAAACCCAAAGGGGTTAGCTCAGACCACATTTAACGTGCCGCAATAGTAGGCAAGCCATGAACGACGTCAACGACCAACGGGTTATGCTGCTTGCATGAGGTATACTTTGCGCTTTCCTTAGTCGCGCAAACCGTACATGCTTGAGATTCTCCTGACCGTCGCCGTGCTGGCCTTGCTGATCGTGGCGCTGGTGTTGTTGCAGCGCATGCCCGCGCGCAATGCGCAGCTGCTGGAGCAGCAGCACCGGGCGATGCTGGCCGATCTGCACGATGCGCTCTCGCGCCTGGGCGACCGCATGGTGGCGGCGCAGGGTGAGCAGTCGGAAAAGCAGCAGGCCGCGCTGCACGCGCTGCGCAGCGAGATGATGACGCAGACCATGGCCAAGCTGGCCGAGCAGGGGCGCGAGGACCAGAAGCTGATCCAGGAGTCGTTCAAGAATGCCACGCTGCACCTGGCGGGCAGCGTGGAGGCGCTGGAGAAGAAGGTGGATGCGCGGCTGGAGCAAATTTCTGGGCGCGTGAGCGAGCGGCTGGACGAGGGCTTCAAGAAGACCAACGAAACCTTCGTCAGCGTGATGGCGCGGCTGGCCACCATAGACGAGGCGCAGAAGAAGATCGACGGGCTGACCACCAATGTGGTGAGCCTGCAGGAGCTGCTGGGCGACAAGCGCTCGCGCGGCGCCTTCGGCGAGGTGCAGCTCGAGGCGCTGGTGCGGAACAGCCTGCCGCCCGACGCCTACGCCTTCCAGCACACGCTGAAAAGCG
>DATDDB010000053.1:0-31590 GCA_036524005.1 Gallionellaceae bacterium
CCGCCAGTTATGTCTGACGACCATAGCGAGTTGGTCCCACTCCTTCCCATCCCGAACAGGACAGTGAAACGACTTTGCGCCGATGATAGTGTACGTCCGTATGTGAAAGTAGGTCATCGTCAGACTCCTTACAAATAAAAAAGCCCAACCTTGTGTTGGGCTTTTTTATTTGTGGGTTTGAATATGACCTACTTGAACGAAGTGACAACACGCGCCCTCACTGCAGGCTGGACGGCTCACGGACTACACGGCATGTCGGGCGAGATCAACTCTCAAGGGGCGCTTGTTGCGGCGTACACTAACTTGCGCAGCAAGTTATGTGGGAGCCAAAGTGGGTCATTCCCCTCTTCGAGGTGTGCCCCCAAGAGGATTTGTTGCGGCGAAGGGCGAGGATCCATCGCTAGCGAATGCCGACGGCCGCAGCCAGGTCCATCCAGACTCCGTTAAAGACAAAGACCATCCTGCTCGAGCGGAGCCAGGAGTGTTGTGCAAAATACGTGTTTATACGTAGTCACAACAAATAATATAAATTAATACAGTAAGATAGCGGTGGCCCATATAAGGTTTTATGCGATTTAAGTTGTCAACAATAAGAATAATGTCTGTTATACTTAATATTAGAGAATTGTTATATATGGTGGCAAAGCTAGGAACTTGAGCCTAACCAATTGAAAGGGCAGTTCAATCCTGCGGTGAACACATTGAGTAATCCCTCGTTTCTCAATAATAGCGACGCTGGTCAAGCGCATGGCAGTGCGATGGCAGGTGAGAGCGTTGCTGCGCGTGAGGGCGATGCCATTGAAGATGCCATTGAAGATGCCATTGAATCATCGAGCGGCGAGATAGCGGTTTTGCTGGAGGGTTTTCTCGATACTATCATCAGGTCAGTCGGGGCGAATGCGGGTGCGGTCAGGGTCTTTTCCCCTGATGGCAGCGAGTTGTTGATTGCAGGGGCAGTGGGCTTGCCGCCTGAGCTCCATGAGTGTGAAGGGCATGTGCAGATGGGGTGCGGCGTTTGTGGCAAGGCCGTGCAAGAAGGTGAACTTTACTCTTCAGATGCCGCGGATTGCGCCCGCCTTTCCGGGAGCCAGTTTTTCAGGGTGGGGTGCAGGCGGGTGGTTGCCATGCCGCTGGAATTTCGTGGCAGTCGCATCGGTGTGTTCAATCTGTTTTTCGACAGCGAACGTGAAATCGTTGACGATGCTGCCAGCAAGCTGCATACGTTCGCTGTGTTGATCGGCATTTCACTTGAAAATGCCAAGCTGGCACGCGAAAACCGGCGCATGAGCTTGATGGCCGAACGCCAGGCGATTGCCAATGAAATACATGACTCTCTGGCCCAAACACTCGCCTTTGGACGAATGCGCATGACCGTTCTGCAAGAGGCCGTGCGCAAGCAGGATAATGCCCTGGCCCAGAAGTGCATTGATGATGTGAACGAAGCGCTGGATGGCGGTAAGAAATCGGTGCGAGAACTGATCACCCATTTCCGTTGCCAGATGGATCCCCTCGGTTTGAGGCATGCCTTGCAAGTGCTGGCGACCGAATTTTCTGCTCGCTGTGGCATCAAAATGGAATATAGCAATCCTGTGGTTGATTTCTCCATGCCGCTGGAGCATGAGTTGCAGGTGTTCCATATTGTGCGTGAAGTGCTTGCCAATATTGCTGCACATTCAGGCGCAAGCAGTGCCTCCTTGGTTGTATCGCGCCACAACGGGCGATATGTATTCACCATCGTGGATAACGGGGCTGGAATGCCGGGTGGAGCCATGCCGGATGGGCATTATGGCCTGACCATAATGCGTGAGCGTGCGCGTCGCATCGGTGCCGAGATCGAAGTGGAAAGCGTCAAGGGAAGCGGCACGCGGGTGCAGTTGAGCCTTGCGGCTAGATAGCGGAGTTTTGAACGTGCCTCAACAATCTGGAACAATCCGAGTTGCCTTGGTTGATGACCATAACCTGTGCCGACGCGGCCTGACAGAGCTGCTTACCCACTGCTACGGCATGACTGTGGTCGGTGCGACCGATAACGCAAAGGGGCTGGACAGCTTGCTGCGCGAGCAAAAGCCCGATCTGGTGGTGATGGACTTGCGCATGGAGCCGCACGGAGGCCTGCAGCTGGTTGAAATGATGCGCAAGGATGGCTTTGATACGCCGGTGGTGATACTTACCATGAGCGATGCCGAGGCTGACCTCGCCGCGGCGATGCGTGCGGGCGTGCGAGGCTACCTGCTCAAGGATATGGCGCCAGACGATGTTGTGGATGCCATACGCCGGGTGGCGGGTGGGGAGATGGTGGTGGCTCCCGCAATGACCATGAAAATGATCGGCATTCTGCAGCACGGAGAAAAGGAACCGGGCTATCAGACTTCGCTGAAGAGCCTGACCGAACGTGAGAGGGAAATTCTCCAGTTACTGGCCGGAGGCGAATCCAACAAGGCGATTGCCAAAACACTGGGCATCAGCAACGATACCGTCAAGCAGCACGTTCGTCACATCCTGACCAAGCTCAACCTCACCTCGCGAGTCGAGGCGGCGGTGCTCTACGCGGTCGAACAGAAGAGGCACAGCGCATAATAGTCCGCTGTTTGCTGCGGGGGCGCGCGCTCAGGCGATCACTTCTTTGGAATGTCCCTGAATTGCATATCCCATACGTCCGCGCGCAATATCCCGCTACGCAACAGCAATTGCTCGTGTTCAGCGTTTATTTGACCTAATGCCTCCACGACTTCAGGCGGGAAGCCCTGGCGGCTTTCCCTGTCCATAAACTGGGTTTGCTGGAAATAGTGGTGCAGTTCCAGGGTGCCCCAAAGCAAATTGATCTTGTTCAGAATTCGCGGAAATTTTTCCTTGAGGATTTCTCGGGGCGGGATTTTGGGAGGCAGTGCAGGTTTGGCCTCAGGCGGTTTTTTTTCGCCGGGCAGATCAAAATTCAGTTCTATATTCCAATCTAATTCTGGCTTGTCTGACATGCTTGGTAGTTTTTCAATAAATATTAATTACCGGAGCAAGCTAGGCTCTTTTATATTTCCTCTGAAAGAGGATCCCTTGTTAAAATTATATCATCGATATTTAAGGCAAGAATCAATTGGTTGGAAAGAATCCGCTTCGCTCCATTCAGGTCTGACTTCAAAAATTGCCGAACTCATGGGGGGCTCCTTTCTCGACGGAGCAAGCGCATCAATTCCTCACGTATTCGCCAACGAGCTAAGCTAGCGAATAAACACTACATACCTCTGCCTTTGGAGGCAATTTCTGAAATTTTGCCGAGTGCGTCCTGAAGCTCCTCAATTCTGGCTTGCAGGAGAGCAGTATTCCGCGACAGATCAGTCGCTTTGGCTTGCTCGTTCAAGAGACTTTCCCGCAAGCTTTCGATTGTTTTCAATTGCTCAAGCGACTTGCTCCTCTCTTCCTCAAGCTGGGTGCTTTTGGTGGCCAATTCGAGAGTGAGCTTCTGTTCTTTGGTCAGATTGTCCTGAGGGACGCCTGGCTTTGTTTCACCGGTATATGCCGGAATTTTGACGGTCCTGTCCATATTGGTACCCTTGCCATTTTATGGTTGAATTTGGACATATTATACAACTTGCTACTGTCGGGGTTCCGATGCTTCACTTTTTATTGTTTCGACCTTGACAGGCGGAATAATTACCGGCGCATCGGGTTTGGCTGATGTTGTAGAATTTGCCACAGGCGGATTGACCGGGTCGCCCGCGCGCTCAGGAAGCTTTTTCTGACTATCGGTTGCCGTATTGGCAGTCGCAGCAGAATGCGGTTGAGCGCTACCCGGTTTTGCCGTTCCGGAAGGCTTGGCCTGGACAGGTGTTTCTGTCGAATCAGGCTTATGCTGCCTTGAGGTTGCCGGCTGGGGTTTTTCGGCAGTGACCTGGGGTTTCTTCACTTCAACTGGCGGCTTCCTTGACGAGTCAACTGTAGAGGAGATGACGGGTTCAGGCGAAGCGGCCTTGGTGCTGGCAGCAGCAGCGGCAGGAAGCGGAGCCGGAATTTGAGCTACGGACCCGCCGTTGCTGTCGGGAAGCTTTTGCTCCGAAGTGCTTTCAGTCAATGGTTGCAAGACGGGCGTTGAAGGCGAAACAGGCTGCTGCGGCCCGGTGTTTTCGGTTTGTGGCTTGGCAAGCAGGTACCAGGCGGCCGCGATTGCCGCCATGATGCCCAGCACAACCCACAGCCAAACCAAACCCAGGCCTGGCTTGCCCGGCTTGTTGACGACTCTAACTTTGGCTTTGCCCCATAGGGTATTTACTATCTCTGCCTCGCCAAGTTCCCTGCCGGCACCAAGGGTTTCATGAGTGTATACCATCCTGTCGGCAGGTATCTCATACAGGCTGGTGTCATTTTGCATGTTTGCTGTTCCTCAAAGTAGGCGGAAAAACGTAGGCCGTCTTCCTTATGCTAATGCCAATGTTAAGCTAAAAATAAATAATATGACAGATTATCGATACAGCAAACAGGGTGGGATTGCATAGCCAGCAATATTTATTCGTTCCGAGAGTGCATCGCTACTTTTTAATACTTGTGCTATTTTGTAGCTTGCGCGAAGCGAAAACATCGTTACCACGTAATTTTAGGACCCCATAACAAGCGGCTAAAGCCGCGGAATCATTCAGGCAACCGCCCTGAGAAGAGGGTTGAAAATGCGATTCAACATGCTAGTCAAGGCTGTCCGCCCGTCCATTTCGGCAATCGCCATTCTTTGCATTAATGCTGTCCTGATCACTACCGTGTATTTGACTGAATTTAGCTTGCCATGGACTGCTTTTCTGAGCGGCGTTCTGGTGGCAGCAATTCTTGCTGAGGCAACCCGCGTGTCGCGTGCCGAGCTGCAACTGCTGCGCCGCACGGCTCAATTGTCTGCGCTCAAGGAAAAGCTTGATCGTGAAACGCAGGTGCGAAAAATCTCCGAGGAATCCTCAGCCGAGGCAAAGCCGCGCCTGCGCTTGATGGACGATGTGATTCCCACCATGATTGCCTACGTGGATGCCGAGGGGCGCTGTCGCTACCATAACCGGGCATTCAGGAACTGGCTGCATTTGCGTGCCGAGCAAATTGATGGCCATCACATCACCGCAATACTGGGCGCCAGGGTTTACCAGGGAATAGCCTCCTATGTAAGGCAAACCCTGGACGGGCACGTGGTGAAATACGAGCGTACCCAGACCATGCCCAACGGGGCCGTATTCAAACTGGCAGTCGAACACTTTCCGCATTTTGACGATGCGGGGAAGGCGGTTGGTTTCTATATGGTGAGCGATGACATCACGGAACCCGGCGATGTTGCGGCCCACCCGAGTGCTCACAATGGAGCGGCAAGCCAGGAAATGTTCGTGGAGAGTTTCTCAGAGCATGTAACGGGGCGCGAGGATGCTCGCGTCGAAATTGTGTCTGCAATCGAGCAGAACAAATTTCGCTTGTTTTCCCAGCTGATCCTGCCGCTCTCCGCCAGCCGCGGGAGCGCGAATTGCCATGAAATCCTGGTGCGCCTGGCCGAGGAGGAGGAGGGTATGATGCCGCCGGGCGCATTTTTTCCGCTCGCCGAAAAGCTAGGAATGATGTCCAAGCTGGATCGCTGGGTGGTGCAGCATGTCGCCGAACGAATTGCTTCCGAGAAGCAAGAGCGAGGCTGGCAGGAAGGAGCGGTATTATTCATCAATGTTGCTGACGCAACCATAAACGATCACAGTTTTCCCGACTATCTTGAGGTAATTTTGCTGGAGCACGGCATTCCCGGTGCGTTGCTGTGCTTTGAAATAACGGACGCCAAGCTTGCCCGGGAAGGCGGGAAAACGGCTGAATTTGCCAGGCGGGTGAGACAGCAAGGGTGCAGGGTTGCGCTCAGCGGTTTCGGAAGGGACAAGGTCGGTTTTGACCTCATCCATGGTTTCCAGGTGGACTACTTGAAAATCGACGGGAGCGTGATTTTGCACATACTGAACGATCCGGTGCAGCTTGCCAAGGTGGTGGCCATAAACAATGTGGCCAAAAAAATCGGGGTGAAGACCATTGCGGAATTTGTGGAAAACAACTCGATCAAGGCCAAGCTGGATGAGGTCGGCATAGACTACGCACAGGGCTTTGGCATTGCGCCGCCGCGCCCACTATTTGAATAGGCGGAACAGCGCGCTTCGGCAGCTTTTAAAGCTTGGCCCCTCTAATGTCTTACTCGGGCGCAGGTGGCGGACAGGGCTGTGTTCTCATATAATTTGTGACAGGAATTTCCATTCCTGATCACAATTAGCCATTTAGAGGTATGTATATTGAGCAATCGCCGCAATGACCAGCTTTCTTTCCAAGTGTTGAAGAAATTCCGAATTATTTATGGTTCGGTTCGCCAGCATTTTCGCGATGTCGAAAAGAGCTGCGGTATTTCTGGCTCACAATTGTGGATACTTCACGAGATAGCCAGGGAGCCCGGGATTGGAGTGACAGAACTGGCCGAACGGTTGTCCGTCCACCAATCCACCTGCAGCCAGCTGGTGGATAAGCTGGTCACAGGCAAGCTGGTTAACAAAGAACGAAGCATGGAAGACCAGCGCAGGGTTGGCCTGCGACTTACCGATGCGGCAGAAAAAATACTGCAGAATGCCCCCGGCCCTGCAGAAGGAATACTGCCGGAGGCGCTGCAATCCTTGCCGGAATCAGTTTTGATTGCACTTGATAAATCGCTCATAGAAGTGATCGGTCAATTGCATGTGCACGACGAAAAGCATGCCGACAAACCATTGGCCGACTTGTGATCAGCCGGACAATAATGTTCTGACCAATTCATAGAGGCCAATGGATACGATCGCCGTCAGGACAACGATACCCGCCATTTTCCATTTCACCATTTTTTTTGCATACGCGGTCGCATTGCTCAGGAAATAGTGGCGGTGATGCTCAACGCCGGTTTGCGCTTCCAGCATCATTCCTCGACAAACTCTCAGGTCATGCTCCAGGTCTGCGGCAGTCTGGTAGCGGTCGGCCGGACTTTTTGCAAGGCAGCGGGCGACAATATCGTCCAGCAATTCCGGAATTTTTGGGTTCGAAGCGCTGGGTTTGCCGGGGGCGTCATGAACGATGCGGTGCATGACGGCAGTGGCGGTATCGCCCGTGAATGGCGTTTCCCCGGTCAACATTTCATGCAGCACGATGCCCAGCGAGAAAATGTCCGAACGGCGGTCCACCGTTTCGCTCCGGACTTGTTCAGGCGACATGTACAAGGGCGACCCGAGAATGATACCGGTACGAGTGTGCAGCAGCGATGATGCCATTCTGGCAATGCCGAAATCGCACACTTTGACCAGGTTATTTTTGAGCAGCATGATGTTGGAAGGCTTGATGTCGCGGTGTACGACGCCATGTTCATGCGCAAAATGCAGGCCTGCGGCCGCCTGAATGGCAATGTTCAGCGCCTCATCGATGGTGACCTTTTTTTGGTGTTCCAGATCACGCCCTTCGAGAAACTCCATGGCGATATAGGCGATGTCGCCTGTCTCGCCCAGGTCATGTATGGTCACCAGGTTGGGGTGGTTCAGACGGCCTGCTGCCTTGGCCTCCTGGTAGAAGCGTGCCTCATACCGCGCCTTTTCCTCCTCAGTCAGCACCTTGAGATCTATGGCCTTGATGGCAACCAGACGGTCGATCAGCGGATCGCGCGCCTTGTAGACGATGCCCATGGAGCCCCGACCCAGCGTTTCGATGATTTCGTAGCGTCCCAGATGGTTGTTCATGTTTATACCATGTGAATGTATGAGTGCCAGCGGGTTCCCGAACCGCTTGCTTTCCGGCCCGGATTAGCCCCTGGTCGCCCCGCCCTTGCCACCGGACTGGGCGACATGCATGGCGCTTTCAGCACGGTTGAATACTTCAGAGATCGAGCCGGGAGGGTGATCCACCGTGACGTATCCGATGCTGGTGGATATGGGGAGCGCAGCCTTCTTCATCAAGGTTGATATCTTCACGGAAAGCTCAGTGCAAAATTGCTGGCAGCCGAGTGCTTCCGTGTTTGGCATCAGGATGGCAAACTCGTCCCCCCCCAGCCGCGCCACTGTATCGGTTTGTCTGATGTGGTCGCGCAGGATGTTCGCAAGCAGTTTGATGGCATCGTCACCGGTCTGGAATCCCATGGCGCTATTCAATTCGCGCAGGTTGTCAATGTCAATGAAGGCAAACGAAAACGTGCCGCCGTTGCGTTTTTGCCTGGCGATTTCCATTTCCACCAGCGACTCAAAGCTTAGCCGGTTGCGCAGCCCGGTGAGGCCGTCAAATGTGGCGAGATGTCCGACTTCCAGAAAGTTCGTACGCGCGATCCGGGCAACATAGGCAATCAGGACATTCGACAGGAGCACCAGCATGGCAAGCACGAATTGTGAAAAAGGCGGGAGCCCGCTATAGCCCACGATAGACACCCCCTGGAATAGAAGCGATAAAATGACGGTGGTATACACCAGCCGCATCTCCTGGCTATGGAAGCTGACCAGGACGAGCGGGAATATATACAGCAGATGCACTTGTATCGTCTCGTCCGTGAGTGCGTCCAGCAACACAATCAGCATAATTGCGGCAAGCGCGGTGATTGCTACCATGGTCTGTGACATGGCACCCGGGATCGCCAGGCGCTTCACACGCCGCCACTCCATGCTGAACATGACGGGATGCTCAAGTGCTGTCTTTTCATCTGTCAGTTTCTGCAGACAAGCGCGCAGGTCGTCCCCAAGGTCCTTGGCATTCTGGTAGCGATCCTGCGGTTTTTTTGCGAGACACTTCAGGACGATGTTGTCCATCATCTCAGGTAATTTGGAGTTCAGCGAACTGGGTTTATGCGGGGCTTCGTTGACGATCTGGTACATCACGGAGTTCGCATCGTCTCCGGAAAACGGGCGGCGCCCGGTCAGCAGCTGGTACAGCACGATGCCGAAGGAAAATATGTCGGAGCGGGCATCAATGGAAGACGACAGCACCTGCTCGGGAGACATGTACAGGGGCGATCCCATGATCATGCCTGTGCGCGTGAGCATCAGTGAAGTATCCATTTTCGCGATGCCGAAGTCGGCGATTTTCACATGGCTATCGTTCAGCAGCATGATGTTCGAGGGCTTGATGTCGCGGTGCACGATGCCATGCTCGTGCGCGAAGGCCAGGCCGTCTGTCACCTGGATGGCGATGTTCAGAACCTTTTCGAACGGCATGCGCTCCATCTCGTCCACGTCGTTATGCAGCTCGCGCCCTTCGAGCAACTCCATGGCAATGTAGGCCGTGTCACCGCTTTCGCCCAGGTCGTGGATGGTGACAATGTTGGGATGGTTCAGGCTTCCTGCCGCCTTGGCCTCCAGATAGAAACGTGCCTCGTATTCCTCCCGTTTCTTTGGGTCCAGGCCATGGAGGTTGATCGCCTTGATCGCGACCTGGCGCCCGATAAGCGGGTCGTTCGCCTTGTAGACGATACCCATCGAGCCCCGTCCCAGTTCTTCGAGAATTTCATAGCGTCCCAGCTGGCCCATGATTTTTCCTCCTGGCGGCATTCACCCTGCGCGGAGAATTGTATGTCGTTCAGAATAACTGCACGTCTACCGTGCTTCCCGATTCTACATTGCCTTGCGCCATTGCCAACACGATAAAACAATTGGCCCGGCTCATCGAACTGAGCACCCCGGACCCCTGTGCACCGGTGGTGCGCACAGTGAGCACACCGGTTTCATCCTGCGTCAGGATGCCTCGCTGAAATTCTGTGCGGCCTGGTGATTTCTTTATCCGTTCAGTGCAGACTGCCCTGAGAGTGAAGGCCGGTTTGGGTAGCTGCCCCATCAGGATATGCAAAGCGTCGCTTACGAACTGTTTGAATGTCACCATGACAGCAACCGGGTTGCCTGGAAGGCCGAAGAAATGGCTGGTGCCTATCTTGCCGTAAGCCAGTGGACGACCGGGTTTCATGGCGATTTTCCAAAACACGACTTCGCCGATTTCAGCCAGCAAATCCTTGATATAGTCTGCCTCACCCACCGATACGCCGCCGCTGGTGATGATGACGTCGGCATTCGACGCAGCGGTCATCAAGGCCGATTTGATTGCATTCCGGTCATCGCGAATACTCCCCATGTCCAGGATTTCCGCGCCGCCCAGTTCGCTTAACAGGGCATATAAAGTATAGCGGTTGCTGTCATAGATCCGGCCCGGCTCTAATGGCACACCAGGCTGCATCAATTCGTCGCCGGTCGAAAATATCGCAATACGCAGCTTCCTGAAAACCACAACCCTCGATAGCCCCAGAGAGGCCAGCAAGCCTAACTCTGCAGCACGGAGCACCTGGCCTGCGCGCAGTGCTGTAGCTCCAAAGGGTATGTCTTCTCCGGCGCGGCGAATGTTCTGCCCGAGGGTATGCGTCCCGCTGATGACAACGTCCGCTCCTTCGCAAGTTGCCTGTTCCTGCATGACTACCGTGTCGCAGCCTGAAGGGATCAGTGCGCCGGTCATGATGCGCACGCACTCTCCTGTTGACACCTTGCCGCCGAAGGGATGGCCGGCCAGGCTGTTGCCGATTACATGAAGTTTGGCAGCGTCTCCTTGCAGATCGGCATGGCGCAATGCATAGCCGTCCATCGCTGAATAATCATGCGGCGGCACATTCATGGGGGAGGGGACGTCACGGGAAAGCGTGCGCAGATGTGCATCATGCAGCCCCAATGTATCCTCATCGGAAAGAGGGGTCAGGAATTTCCTGATGAAGTGGCGTGCCTGCTCTACTGCCATGGAGTCAGGATCGTAATCCTCCTGCTCCGCGAGCTGCGGCAACAAGCCTGTTACCTCTTTTACAGTGCGTTTTTTTATTTCCATTGTGTATTGCATCCAAGCATGGATAGGCATTAGGCAGTTTTTCGCGCCGGGCCATGATGCGGGCCTGTAATCCCTGTTCCGGCACGTTCTGCTTCTTATCCACCGCCCTGGCCGTAGTGGTCTGTGTCATGGGCAGACAGAAAATGCGGGAACACCATCAACATTCTGGCTGGATGTCGGCAGCGATCTGGCTGCGCATATGAAGTTTACCACGGCCGGGTTCACTGATGCCGCCGGCCTCAATTGTAATTTTGTTCTGCTACAGTTAATTAAGTGAAACCATGTACACCTTAAAGTGTATTGCGTACTGCATGTCCGGGGAAATGCATGCAGTTCGCATTGTGTTTTTGAATGGTATGATGTGGCTTTGTCTATTTTGGGAGCAGGGATGAAATTCATCAAGGAAATCGTGCTGGTTTCGCTGCTTCTGTTTTCCGGAAGCAGTGCAGCGGAGGGGCTCGCCAATGCTGCCCAACTGGAAGTGTCACATCTGTTTGCATACCTGAAATCGTCCGGTTGCCAGTTCAACCGCAATGGTTCCTGGTATGGTGCGCAGGAGGCGGCGGATCACCTTAACGATAAATACCAATACCTGCTTGGGAAGAACCGTATTTCCTCTGCCGAGGATTTTATCGCGGAAGCCGCCTCCAAAAGCAGCGTGAGCGGCAACCCGTACCTCGTCAAGTGCGGGAGTGCCGCGCCGGTTGAAAGCGCAGGCTGGTTTCGTGCAGAGCTCGAACAATACCGCAAATCCAGATTGAAAGTCTCCATCAAGCAGTAATCCCCGGATTCTCGCCATCCGATTAACTATCAGAGTTGATAGTTTCGGGGTTGTCCTTTTTGTTTCAGAATACCCCTCCTTGATTTGTGCCCAATTGCCGATAGAGCAAGGCCCAGAACAGTCCCGCCCCCCGGGAATTTCAGGATGAGAGCAACCATGGTTATAGCGGAATTTGAATCCAGGCTGAAGTCAGGCTGGCGTTCGGAAAAGCAAAGCTTGCTGGCAAGGCTGCGTGCTTTAGAACCCCCGGAATTCGCACTTCTGCGGGATATATGGGAATACTTGCGCGTCAGCGAACTGATGATGCTCGATACCCTGAACGGACGTCCGGAAAACCCGGATTATGTCGGGAAAGGGTGTGCCAAATTCGGCCATTTCCTCTACCACCTGCACCATCCACATCCTCAACTGAAAGCGCTCATTGAACGCGATGAACTTGCCCGGGCAGCCTGGAGTCTTGCCGCACATGCAGCCAAACCCCGAAGTACAATAGCGCCGGGTTTTCTGGAGAGCATCAAGGTTGTAATGGCTGGTTGGCCCATCGTTGATAGGGAGGGGGCAATCTATGGGTTCAACCAGTACGAGAGTTTGGATCCTCATTGGACGCAGGTGCTTATCAATTTGCTCATTGCCATGTTCCACGGGCGCCATTCAGGAGCCACACCTTGCGTGAAAGCTCTGATCCCGGGATTAAACGGCAAAGTGCGGCTGGGGATAGTGGGGAGCCGGGGGGCGGGCGCCTATGGTTCGAATGGCTGCGCTGCCGTTGCAGTGATGAAGCAATTGGAGGCGATGAATTGCGATTTCCTGCTATATATGGGAGATGCGTATTGTGCCGGGTGCGGCCTTCCGTTCATATCCAGCCACGAAATGTATTCTGGCGGTAACGGATATATCCCCCACGCGCTGGGCAGAGACATATTCATGCAGCAGGGCATGACCGGTTGTTTTGCCCTGACATTCGGGAAGTGGATCATTCTGGGGTTGGACACATCATCCAACGCTTCCGCCGCCAATCTTTACATGAACGGCACCCTCGGGGAGCAGCAAAGCGCCTGGTTACGCGAGTACCGCCAGAGCTTGGGCGGCTTTGACGGGAAAAAGATATTGGTGCTGACCCAGCATGAGGGGCTAAATTTCCTGGGCGACTCACTTACCGGGCTGTTCAACGAGGTGGCCGATGCGATCGGTCGCGCGCCGGACATATGGTACTGGGGGCATCTGCATAACGGCATTGCCTACAGCAACGCTTCGGCAGCGGGCAAGCTGGGAACCAGGGCGCGCTGTGTCGGGCATTCTGCGATTCCCTACGGGTTCGCCTCTGGATTGATGGATGCCTCCGGGCGATACCCGGTGGCCTCGGTGGACTATTTTATGCAGACGCCCAGCCCGGAGGGGGGGATGCGCGTGCTGAACGGTTTTGCCACACTGGAACTGGGCGAAAACGGCGATATAACCGAATTATTCTTCGAGCAGGGCAATGCGACCCCTGTATGGCGCTCAGTCAATGGCGTCAGGTTCGCATAGCGCACGTTTGCGGTGTCGCGTGCGCGAAATCAGCGTTAACAGGCCCTAACTTCTCCTGCGTTCCTGCCACATCTCATTCGCCATCTTTTGCGCTGCTGCGATGCTGCCTGCGCGTCCCATCGCGCGCAGGGCAATCGCGGCGGTGCCGGTCACGGCGGCCTGGCCGTATTCGTCGCTGATCTCGCCGCGCCACAGTTGCGCGAGGCGAGCCACATCCATGGCGTCATCCTTCATGTGACGGCTGGCGAATAGCGCGGGCCAGATTTCTTCCTGTGCCTTGCCTTCGAGGACCAGCTTCACCGTGCAATCCGCATCCGGATTGCGCTCGGCCTCTCCGCCTTCGCCCTTGAATACCGCCAGATTCTTGTCGCCCAGCAGGACGCCTGCTTGCTGGTGGGTGTCGTCGTAGCCGGGATGGAATATGCCCATGATGGAGGCGGGCGCGCCAAACGGGTTGAGCATGCGGATCACGGTATGCACCGGCGAGCGCAGGCCGAGCACAGGCTTGAGATCGAGTATGCGCTCCAGGTCCGGGCTGATCGCGTGCAGCGGCAGGAAGGCGAATTTCGTTTTATTCAGCTGGTCTGCGGCATCGGCAAATGAAGCGGCAGGCGCAAGCCCGAGCGCCTGCAATGCCTGGGGAATGAACACGCGGCCCGCGATGCCGCCGCCTATGCCGTGCATCAGCACGGAAATGCCGTGGTTAGACAGCAACAGCGCCGAGAGCAGATACCAGGGCAGCTGACGGCGCTTGCCCGCATAAGTCGGCCAGTCGAGATCGACCGCAGGCAAATTCGGCGGAAGGCGCAGTGAGGTACGTGCGGCCTTTACGAAGCCCGCCACCTCGGCGGGCGTCTCTTCCTTGACCCGCATCAGCATCAGGAATGCGCCGAGCTGCACCGGCTCTGTCTGTCCGGAGAGTATCATCCCCAGCGCCTGTTCCGCTTCCTGCTGGGTCAGGTCGCGCGAGCCTTTGCGGCCCTTGCCGAGCATTTGTATGTATTGAGCGAATGGATGTTCCATGATTTGAGCGTGTGAAGTTTCGGGAAGCTATCCTGGTAGGGGTGTTTAATCAGTAATTGCTTATATACTGTACCTGAACTTTGCGTGCCAGGCAATTTAATGAAATGACTTGCGCGGCGTTTCACGGGCGAAATCGGCAACGGCTGCCGCCGCCTGAGTGGGGGCGGCCTGGAGCAGAAAGTGGGGCGCGTCGATGTCGGCTATGCGGGTATGCGGATTTAACCGAAGTGCAAGCTCGGATGCCGTGCGTGGCACGACCCTGTCCCGCGTGGCGCGAAGATACAAAATGGGCATGTCGAGCGCCGCAAACCTGGTGGAGGCATTGACGGTGAGCACCTCACCCAGCCTGGAGCGGAGGGTAGCCGGGGAAATTCTCTTCAGCGCTTCGGAAAGCGCCATGCGCATTTCAGCGGAGGCATGTTTGCCAAGCAGCAGAAAATCCAGCGCGGCCCTGGCCGCTCCTGAAACGGGAAGCAGGCGAATGAACGGCTTCAGCCAGGCAAGTTTGGGACGGGGATTGCGCACAAAGGAGCCGCACAGTATCAGCCCTTGTATTTGCGCGGGGCGTTCCGATGCCAGCATGACCGCAAGGGGGCCGGAGAACGATTCACCCAGGATGAATATCGGACCGCTGTCGGGCAGCGCGGCGCGGGCAACATTCTCCAGCTCGGCATAGCCCCAGGATGCCTCGTCGGGATAGCGGACAACCCTGACCTCGAAAGCAGGACCCAGCGCCGCGATGAAACGCTCGAGCAGCAATCCGGTTCCGTCCATTCCGGGGAGGATGATCAGTTGGGTCATGCCGCTTTCATGGGTGCCACACTAGAAAACATACATGGCACTCAGCGTCACCGGGTAACGCACCCCGCTGCTCTTTCCGTTTGCGCTGGCCGCATAGGGGATGCGGTAAAGTTCCGCACGGAAGGCCAAATGGCTATTTGCCTGGTATTGCTCGCCTATCCCGAAATAGATGCCGTTGTTGAACCAATCCCTGCTGGCCTTGGCCCCGCCGGGGAAGGTCGTGGTCTCGCGGCCAATGCCGATGCGGAACAGGAAGTTGAAGCCATTTTTGGGCGTGGCATTCTGCACCAGCGCAAGTCCCATGAATTTGGCAGTGCCGCCATTGCTCACCCTGCCTAGATCGATGGAATGGATCTCGAGCGCATCCACTTTCGTGCCGCCGCCAAGGCTGAAGCTGGCTCCCTGCGCCCCGCCGCCGCCCGCCGCGTAAAACTGGCTAGTGGAAGCGGCATCGTCCGCAAGTGCGGCAAAGGGAAGGGAGGCAAGGGCAATTGCGGCCAGGCAACGTTTCATATTTTTTGATTTCGCAGTTATGGGTTGAGTATCGGCAAAGCTTGATTATAGTACCCCCATGGCATCCATTGCCATCATGGCGTCGCAAGTTCCGCCAGCATCAGGTGAAAATTGAGGTCCATATCCACGGCGATGGTTTCCAGCTTGTTGGCGTGAGCATTGAAATAATATTTGACCTGAGGGCCACCTTTCAGCCGGTAACTGGTGGCGCAGCTCAACATTCCAGCGCCCGATTCCTGGCACTTGATGCTGAAAGGGTCACCGGCATCGTTTTTCCAGGCACCGTTGTGCGCCACCCAGTAACCGTTGGCATAGTGGTCGAATATACCGGATTGTTCCAGTGCAAACGGGTGGCCGGCAGCGATGGCCTTGTCGCGGCTTGCAACAAAGTCCGCGTAGGTGTCGCCGTCTGCCAGGTGCTGACGGTCATATTCTCCGGGTGAGTACAGATTGACCAGGGTGGGGTAGGTGCTGCGCGCGGTTTTGGCATCGCTGCAGAAATCCAGGTTCCAGTCGCTGCGCGTCACGCGGCAGAAAGGCCCGCGCATCGGGATGCTGGTGTCGATGAGGATGTTTTTCGCGTGGATCGGCCCCTTCTTGCCCTGGTTTCTTTCGCAGATTGCCCGCTGTGATTTTCCCGACTGGAGATGGTATGTGGTTTTTCCTGCCCCGATGGTGAGGGTGGGCGAAGCAGGCAGATAGTAAGCGGTGCCTGCTACCGTCACCGCGTATTTCCGAGCCAGGCATTCCTCGGCTGGCGCCCGTGTTTCCCAGTTGTGATACTCTGCGCTCGCCGAGTGCCCGATTACCGAGAGCCCGGCCGCTACGGAGCCCGGAAAAATGGCAAACGCAGCCGTGCCTGCCAACGCAAAAAAGACCACGCGCTTTTTGCATAGCAGCCGCGCATGCAGTGCTGCCACGAGTTTTCTCATTCCCAGCCCGCATGTGAATGCCAGCAGGATCGGCGCGGGCGATGCATAGCCGCTGCTGGCACCCGCCCAGATCAGCAGCGGGAGAAAGATGGCCGCAAACTCGGCCAGCATTTGCCTGGTTGGCAGGAGGAGGGCTGCGGCAAATGGTATCGCAAGATATGGCATGCTCATGATCTGGTTCCTCCAGGTGTGGTCGCAAAACGGCAGCCTGCCGCAGGGGGCGGCAGGCTGTGCTTTTTACTCAGCAGCTGTTATCGGCGTACTGCCCAGGCGGTACCAGTCCATGTGACGGGTCAGCAGCATCACGGCGGCCAGTGCGGTGAACAGGATGGCCGTGCCCATCAGCAGGGCATTGTCTTCCGATTTCAGCACGCCAAACAGCACGGCATAGAGCAGGGCGATGCCTCCTGCGAACCCTGTGGCCAGTTTGCGGTTCTTGAGCACGCCCGCCAGGTAGGCGCCGATCAGCACCGAGCACGCCGCGCCGGAAATTGCGTAGGCCGGCAGGAATGGGATGTGCTCGGAGAGGCTGATGATGAGCAGGAAGAACATCGCCATGGCCAGCCCCACCAGCAAGTACTGCAACGGGTGGATGCGCAGGCCGCGCAGGATTTCGAACATGAAGAACGAGGTGAACACCAGCACCACGAACAGCACGCCGTACTTGATTGCGCGCTCCGACATCAGGTAGATGTTGACCGGGTCAATGAAGCTGACGGAAAAGGTTTCCTGTTTTCCCGGAATTACCGCATCGGCTCCGGAAGCGGTATTGTGCGCCAGGTTGGACACTGTCCACTCGGCCGAAAAGCCGCTGGCATCCACGGTGCGGCTGCGCGGGAGATAATCTCCACCGAATGAGGGATGTGGCCAGGGGGATTTGAGCGTCATTTCGGTATTGTTGCCGGCAGGTATCACCGACAATGTGCTCATGCCCTGCAGGCTGAAAGGAAAGCTGAAGTGGTATTCGTGCGTCTGGCCGATCTCGGGCACATTCAGCTGGACATGGATGCCATTGCCGGAAACCGGGCTGATCGAACCGGGCGCAAATTCCAGATTGTTCCCGTTCAACGTGAGGGGGGCGGCGCTGAGAATGCCGCGTGAATCGCTTACGCCCATCACGAACCAGGCCGATTCCGGGATGATGTTATTGACCGAATTATTGACGCCGTAACCGGCTGGTATTGCGAAATCCCCGGTTATCGTACTGTCCAGATTGAAGACCTGCGCTTCGTAAATGCCGCGCTTTCGTGTCTCCACACTGGTTTGGCCGTCTATTTTCAGGTTGCGCGGCGGGATGACCTGTTCCATGGTGGCGGATTCGCTGGTGTAAACCTTCTCGTTGCCATCCTTGTCCTTGACTGTCTTGTGCGTGCGGACCCGGTATTTGATCACCAGGTAGGGGCCGCCTATGGTTTGCGGTCCGGCGGAACTGCGGGCAATGTCCTGCTGGACGCTGTGCTGCAATCCCTGGCGCTCGGCTATTTTTGATTCGATCAGGTGCAGCGGGATCAGCAGCAATATGGCCATCAGCCCCGCCATCATGGTCTTGGATAACAGTGGAAATCGGTTCATGCTTTGTTCCTCCGGTTGTTGGAGGCTGCATGATGGAGCCCGAGTGTGTGGGGATGATGGGCCTGTGTGTGCCGAAAGTGTGGTCGTATAGAATATGCGCTGGTTTGTGCATGTGGGTTAAAATTAAGCCTGACATGCAGTATGATTTTCCCTCCAGCAACCCTTGAAGCCTCAGTCATGCCAGTTCGTCAATATTCTGTTGTTCTGTTTCTATTGGTTCTCCTGTGCATGCTCGGCGGATGCACCACCACCACGGAAGGCGGGGTGGTTGGCGCCGATCGCAAGCAGCTGATGCTGATTTCCTCGGAACAACTCAACCAGATGGCGGCGGAAAGCTACGCCAAGCTGAAGGCGGATTCGGCTGCCAAGGGTGTGCTGAACACTGACCGCGCCCTGCTGCATCGCATCCACGCAATAGCCGCACGCATCGAGCCGCAGACCGGAGTATTTCGCCAGGATGCGCCGGGCTGGGAGTGGGAGGTGAATGTCATTTCCAGCAATACCCTCAATGCCTTCTGCATGCCGGGCGGCAAGATCATGTTTTATTCAGGGCTGGTCGCCCAATTGCACCTCACCGACGACGAAATTGCCATCGTGATGGGGCATGAAATTTCGCATGCGCTGCGCGAGCACTCGCGCGAACAAGTATCGCAGGCGATCGCTGCCAAACAAGTGTTGGACCTGCTGGGGCTTGACCAGAATACCTCGGGCGTGGCGGCTTTCGGCTATGAGAATTTCATCGCCACCAAGTTCAGCCGCACCGACGAGAGCGAGGCCGACCGCATGGGCCTGGAACTCTCGGCGCGCGCAGGCTACGACCCGCGTGCCGGAGTCACACTGTGGCACAAGATGATGGAGGCGAGCAAGGGCAGCGGGCGCCCGCCGGAATTCCTCAGCACGCACCCGGCAGAAGAAAACCGCGTCCGGGAGATAGAATCCTTGCTGCCCAAGGTCATGCCGCTGTACGAAGCAGCAAAACGCGGGAAGTAGTCGAGTTTTTGCGGGGAAGTCAGGCGGCAGGCAGGATGAGCCTGGCCAGCGCCCCGCCGTGCGGGGCATTTTCCAGCGTGATGTTTCCGCCATGCAGCAGGGCGGCTTCGCGGACGAAAGGCAGGCCCAGCCCCGTGCTTTTGCGCTGCGTGCCGGGGCGTGCGAGGGAATAGAATCGTTCGAATACGCGGGGCAGGGCGTAGTCCGGAATGCCGGGGCCCTGATCCCGGACCGTGAGTATATGCTGCCCGGCCGTCGTTTCCAGCTTCACGTCAATCGCGCCATGGTCAGGCGAAAAATCGATGGCGTTATCCAGCAGGTTGGAAAGCGCCTGGCGCAACAGGAAAGTTTCGCCGCTGACCATGGCGTGAGAAGCAAGTTGGCTGCGGCAGGCGAGGTTGCGCTGTTTCAGGCGGGCGGCATGGTCGGCAACGACTTTTTCCATCAGCTCTCCCAGGTTGACCGGGACGGCTTCCGCCAGCTCGTTGCGTTGTTCCAGCCGGGCCAGCGCGAGCAGCTTTTCCATCATGTCCTTCAGGCGCTGGCCTTGTTCGCGGATGCTGGCGGCAAAGGCTGCGCGCTCCTGTTGCGGCAGGTTTTCGTCCAGCAGCTCTGCAGAGCCGATGAGGGCGGTAAGCGGGCTGCGCATTTCGTGCGTGAGGTGGTGGACATAGTTCTCGACATACTCGCGCCCATCCAGCTTTTCGCGCATCTCGGCCAGCGCCTTGCCCAGTTCGGCCAATTCGCCTCCGCCCATGTCGGGCAGCGGCGCCTTGTTGCCCAGGCCCACTTCGCGGGCATAGCGGCGCAGTTTCCCTATCGAATGCGACAGCCACCAGGTGAACAGCAGGCCGATGATGAGCGCGCCGCCCATCAGCCAGAAACCGGCATGCTGGATCCGGCTGCGGCTGCGGTCGATGAAGGGCTGTACGCTCAGGGTTGCCTTGCCGGCCGTGAGCACGCCTATCATTCTCGATCCGTCCATTACCGGGGCGGCCACGTACATGACGCCGGATGTCTCATCATCCGGATTTTCCTTGGTGGTGCGGGCACCGTAATTGCCGCGCAGGGTGAGGAACACATCGTTCCATTTCGAGTAATCCTGCCCCAGCGCTTCGCCTTCCGAATCGTAAAGTACGATGCCTTTGGTGTTGGTGATATATACGCGGAGATCGACTTCGTGCTTCGCGAAGCCGCGGATGGCAGCGAGCGGTTCGCGCTCCTGGTAGCGTTTGACCGCCTCTGAAAACCGGCCTTTATCCAGGTTCCCTGCTTTGAGGTCAGCGGCGGCCAATTCTGCCAGTATCTGGGAAGTGTCCAGCAGCGTTTCTTCCATGGCCTGCTTTACGCCAGGCTTGACCTCTTCGGTGAAAACCCTGAGCACGAACCACGCAGCTAGGGAGACGATGAGGAAATAACCCAGCAGCAAACGTCCGGTGATGTTCATGGATGGCTGGGGGCGTTCATTTCGGTATGCCGCTCAGGACGCTGTATCCCATGCCGCGATGGGTGACGATGGGGTCGAGGTCGCCACGCACCGCCTTGAGTTTCGCGCGCAGGGTCTTGATGTGCGTATCCACGGTGCGGTCGGAGGTGTCGAGGGCGTCACGCCAGATGGAATCCATCAGCACTTCGCGCGAATAAATCTGCCCGGGATGTTGCAGCAGGAATTTCAGCAACAGATATTCGTAGCGTGTAAGTTCCAGCATATTCCCGAAAAAACGGATGCGCGAGCTTTCCGCATCCACCTCGAACCAGCCCGGCGCCGCCTGGGGCGATTGCTTCCTGCGGCGCAGGATGACGCGGACGCGCGCGACCACTTCGCGCGGCGAAAACGGCTTGGTGACATAATCGTCGGCGCCGATTTCCAGCCCCACGATGCGCTCGACTTCGTCCGAACGCGCAGTGAGAAACAGGATGGGAATGTCGGTGAAGGCGCGTGCCTGGCGGCAGACCTCGAATCCGCTTATGTCGGGCAGGCCAACATCCAGGATGGCCAGGTCATGCGCGCCGCTGCGCAACTGCTCCAGGCCCTCTCCGCCCAGCGTGCAGCGCGTCGTGGCGTAGCCTTCGGATTTCAGCGCGTAGGAAAGCACATCCGCAATGGAGATTTCATCTTCTATGATCAGGATGCTGGCTGTCACGCTTGCAGAAGAAACCAAGTGTTAATCTAGTATCCGGTAGGGGAAAAGTGCATGAAATCCTTCTGCAGCCCGGCGATCTCGCCGCCCCATTTGAAGCCGTTCTGCTTGAACACGCGCACGATCAGGGAGTCTGCGGTCAGGCTGAGTTCGTGCTTCGGATTCCATGCACCGCCCTTTATCAGGCGGCAGGCGGAGTTGAACCTGGAGCAATTCTCGTAAAGTCCGTTTTGTGCGGTATTGATGTCCAGCGCCACCCCGAAGGAATGGTTGCTGAATCCGGTGCGGTTGCCCGCGCCATCAGGGTTTCCTCGCGTCATGCCGACGCGGTAGCCCACCACGTCTTTCAGCGGGGCATGCTGGCGTAGCAATTCGCTGATGATTTTTTCGACACTAGGTGCGAGTTTCTTGCACACCAGGAAGCGCCTGAGGCCGGGAAAATTCATCTCGACCTGGTCTTCCAGGCAAACCGTGCAGCCGGTTGCCGGGTCCCTTTCGGCGTCGGTCAACTCGCTCATGGGCTTGGAAACCATGCGTGGTTCCACTGCCCGGCGGATATTGACGTTCCACTTGTAGGTGGAGTAGGTGCACTGCGGGTCGGCGGCAGCGCCGCCGGCCGCGGTGAGCATTGCCAGTGCAAGCAGCAATCGGGAGTGGGCGATTCCGCGCAAAACATGAAACAGGATTTGCATGGCCCGCTGCTCCCGACAGGCCGGCTTATTCGACGTTGATGGTCAGTTCGCCGAGCGCCTCAGGGCTGGCGCCGGAGTCAGTGGCGACCTTGATCTTCCAGGCGCCAGCCTTGTCGAATGTGTATTTCAGCCAGCTGCGGCTGCGCAGTTGACCAGGAACTTGCACCTTCTTGACCGCGCGCGACGTGGCATTCTGTTCGAATTGCACGCTTACACTTTGAGAGTCCTGGCCATCGGGTGCCATGAACATCAACCAGATATAAACGGCTTCGCCTTTTTTCACGGGGCCGGTGATTTCGTTCGTGCACTCGTTCTTGTCGTCGCCCTCGCGTTGTATGTCATGGCAAACCTTGGTTTGTGCCAGTACGACACCCTTGCCTTTGCCATGATAGTTGAAGTCAATGACTTTCTTCGCTTCTTCCGGCGTCGGCTTATCCCCTGCCAGCGACAACACCGGCGCCAGGCCCAGCATCAAACCCAAAACAATTGCATGCCACACTTTATTGTTACGCATATACAATCCCCTTCGGATGTTGGTAAAGAATGCCGCTATGTTTCAGGGCGGGTAATGGAACACTCAACCCGAAACTTTTCCAGTATACACAATTTTATCAAGGCTTATTATTGCTTCAGCGCAAATGAAAGCAATCTGAGCTTTTATCCGGGATGTAGCCAACTTCTTGCGCTATATCCATCACAGGGTGTAGGATTTTAAGACTTGGCCAAACTCATTTCGGTTAAGGGCGGCTAGGCCGAATATGTTGCGTTTCAAGCCTAAGGGTGGCAATGACAATTAACAAGGTACCGGAAGATTACAAAAGTCCCGCGCTGCGCCGCTGGCGGGTGATGGAGGTCGTGTCCAAAAGCGGTGCGCGCAGCCGCCACATTTGGGGGCATGACGTGGCGAACGATGCGGGCCGGGCATCCAGCGGGATCAAGGAATTCGACATGGAGGCCATGACCGCCACCACGCACAGCGGCAGAATTTATAATTTGATTGGCGCACCCGGCAAGGCGCGTAGCGGCGAAAAGGCATGGCAAAGCTGGTGCCGCGTCAACGAAGTGGTTTCGGCGGTGGATGTAACTGCGGAGTATTTCGACGGTGAGCACCTGTTTGCCAAATTCGGACACGACGATAGCCAATGATTTTCGATTGACCAACTGTATGAGAACGGAGAATAAATGGATGCAAAGATGATAACCACCGCTTTTGAGTTGCCCGGGCACCACATTGTCCAGAATATCGGCGTGGTACGGGGAATCGTAGTCCGGTCCCGCTCGGTGGTGGGCTCATTTTTTGGCGGTTTGCAGACCATAATCGGGGGGAACATCACGATTTATACGAATATGTGCGAACGCGCCAGAAAAGATGCTTTTGAATTGATGCGCACGCAAGCCGAAAAGAACGGTGCCAATGCCATTATCGCCGTGAAATACGATGCGACCGAAGTCATGCGGGGAGTGACAGAGGTGCTGTGCTATGGAACCGCTGTGGTCGTGCGCAAGACAGAAGGGTGAATATGAAAGCCAGTATCTGGACGGGATTATTTCTGTTTGTCCTGGGCGTTGTCCTCGCGATGGCCCAGCTCTGGCTTGCCCCGTGGAGCCCGGGGACTTTCCTGAAGATTGAGCTAACCGTGGCGGCCGCTCTGCTGGTTGTGATCGTGGTGTTCTATATCGTCAGGGAATCCAGGGAAGACGATGCCACGCGGAGCGGCAACCGGCTGGACGAATAGCGCTACGGCATCGGTTTGAACACCATCATTCCGTACACGGCCAGCATCGCCGGGAAAGCCAGCATGCCGAGCCGTTCCCAGACGAGCGCATAGCGCCAGTAGCGCTCCGGTAAAGCGCTTTTGCTGGCCGCGGCTATGCGTGCCATTTTCGCCATTTTGATCTGCAGCCATACCACGGTCAGCCAGCACACTCCCGCAAAGGCAAACAGCGCATAGGTTGCCATCAGCCAGGTCGTCGTCAGCGGATACTCGGCGATGGAAGCCAGGGTAATGCCGGTGACCGGCTGGATGATGGCGGCGGGCGCGGTGAACCAGTAGTCCGCCCGCACCACCAGCCGCGAGACTTCCGCGATTGCGGCCACGTTGCGCGTGCGGTTGGCGAAATACATGTAGAACGCGCTGCCGAATCCTACCCCCACCAGCGCGACACTGGAGAGGATGTGTATCCACTTGAGCAGCAGGTAAGTGTTCATGATGTCTTCCTTCCGTACTGGTGCAGCAGCCATAGCAAAAGCAGGATGGGCAGGTTCTTCAGCACCGGCCCGAACGGGTGCAGCCAAAATTGCGGCAGCCAGATGGTGATGATTGCTGTATAGGCAAGAATCACCGCCGCCTGCACCAGCCACAGCACACGCGCCGGGTAGGCGAGAGTGAGGATGCCCAAAGCCACATCCAGCACTGCGCCGCCATATAGCGCGGCAAACGCTGCCGTGCCATGCAGGCCCACGCCAGAAAGTATCTCCAGGCTTTCACGCTCAGGGTATATGCCCAGCGAAAGCGCGCCGCTGGCCAGCCAGATGACGGCAAGCGTATAGCGCATCAATTTGATGTCGAGCGGCCGCATCAGGATATGAACTCGCGGTAGCTGCGGGGGCTACGCCCCAGCAATTGGGCAAAGCCTGCTGGCGAAGCGGTGTTGCCCGCCGCCATCATGGCGTAAGTATCGCTGCACAGGGGGCTGGAAGGTACACAATCACCCGCGCGCGCGGCCACCCGCACCATGAAGCGCGGCATTGCAAAATGTACCGCAGCGCCATGGCCCATTTGATTGCGGTAGCTGTCCAGCATTTCGCGCATGGTGGCGGGCTCCGCGCCCACCGCCTCCACGGTCTGGCTGGATGCGTTTTCATCTGCCAGCCAGCGTGTGACGGCGGCGCAGATGTCGTCTATGTGCACGGGTTGCATGGTCTGCACGCCGCCCAGGGGCAGGACATGCAGCGGCAGCCGCGCCAGTTTGCGGAACATCGCGGCGCTCGCGCCATCCTCGCCGTAGATCACCGAGGGGCGCAGGCAGAGCCAGCGTACCTCAGGCGGCAGCGCGCGCAAGGCACGCTCCGCCACGATGCGCGTGGTGAAGTAGGGCACCGCCACGCCGCTCTCGATGCCCAGCGCGGATATGTGGACGATGCGCTTCACGCCGGCCTCGGCGCATGCCGCAAACAGCGCGGCAGGCGTTTCTGCAAGCAGCTTTTGCATGGGATTCTGCTTGCTGTCGCGCAGCACGCCCACCGCGTTGACCACCACATCGATCCCCCTGAGCCTGGGCAGCCAGGTGTCCTTGTCCGTGTCGTTGCGGAAATCGGTGGCGATGTCATCCGGCTCGCGCGGACTGCGCACGGCGCGGATCACGGTATGTCCCGCCCCGCGCAGGGTTTGGGTGAGATGCCTGCCGACAAAGCCTGTAGCGCCGCAGATGAGTATGTTCATAGTGCCTCCTCAGTTCGAACATTTGCCATGCTGGCATTTCCGGGTGCGTCTGTATGTGCGCCAGCCCGTGTATTTGCAGCATAAAGTGAAAATACAGGGAATGCCGGTCAGCGATAGAGCGTGGCGGTGGCGCGCGATCCAGGGGTAGAACTTTCCCAGCAGCGTGCCGGGCTCCCATAGCCGCGCCATGCGCTGCATTCCTGCGGTGCGGTAGATCAGTTCCATGGCGGGTGCGCCCTTGATCCAAGCTCCCTGGTTGTCGCGCACGTGCAGGCGCTCCATCATGTCCGCATGGGTGATCCCGTCGGGAAGGAAAGGGGTGTCGTCGAAGCCGGGGGCGGAGCAATCCACCAGGTGCAAATAGCCCTTGGCATCGTGCGCCTTGATGTTTAGCATCTCGGTGTGGCACAGGCCGCACGAGGCATCGAAGTAAACCGTCAACGGCAAGTCGCTACGCATCATTTCCTCCACTTGCTACATTAATTTCTGTATTGACAGAAATAAAAGGGCAAAAAAACACCCCTCCTATTTGCGCGACAGCAGATCCTGGATCTTTGCCCCCAGCTTCATCACCTTCATCAGCGTGGCCGGCTCCAGCTTGAGCATCTGGTCGCCCCAAGTTGAGAGCGACTCCATCAAATGCAGCGTCTCCTTGATGCGCTGCTGCGCGGCGGCGTCTTCCTTGTGCAACTCCTTGCTGTCCAGGCATTCGCGCAGCACATTGATGGTGGGGTCGAATTCGCGCTCCTTGCGCTCGCGCACCACAATGCGGAACAGTTCCCACACGTCGGTGGAGGTGCCGAAATGGTCGCGCCGGTCGCCCATCACATGCACCACCTGGATCAGGTTCCAGCTCTGCAGTTCCTTCAGGCTGTTGCTTACGTTGGAGCGGGCCACTTCCAGCGTTTCGGCGATCTCGTCCGCAGGCATGGGTTTCCCCAGGATATAGAGCAGGGCATGGATCTGCGCGACGGTGCGGTTCACGCCCCATTTGGAGCCCATCTCCCCCCAGTGGAGGACAAAACGCAAAGCGACCGGATGAAGTTTCATGGCTGCATCCTATCCATGTCTGTAATTTCTGTCAATACTGAAATAACGGAATTATATTGGCGGTGGCGTTTGTCCAGCCAACCTCTCGCGCCTGTGGGATAATGCGCAGTCGTTGTTTATCACTGAGATATATGTGGCTCTGGATAGGTAACACCCTCCGTCAGGCAGCATGGGCTCCGCTGGCGGTTTTCATCTTCTATGTCGTCGCGGCCAAAGGCTTCAATGCCTACCTCCTTTATCCCTGGCTGGACATGCCCACCCATTTTTGCGGCGGCCTTTCCATCACCTATTTTTACCTGTCGGCAAGCGCGCATGCCCAGCCGCTGACAGGCGCCGTACCCAAGCCAGCCCGTATGCTGATGTCGCTGGGGCTGACAGCCATCACCGCCGTAGTTTGGGAATTTCTCGAATATTCGTCCGATGTGCTGCTGAACACCAGGATGAACCTCGGCGTATCGGATACCCTGTCCGATCTGTTCTTCGGTCTGCTGGGAGGCACGATCATGGTTACCGTTTCGGCCATTTCATGGCGCAACCCCACATTCGTGCAAGAGGCTGGCAAATGAGGCTATTGAGAAGTAATCCGTGGCTGGCCGTGTTGCTAGCAGGGCTGCTTAGCGCGGGTGCGGGCGCCGCGACGGTGCATGACTCCGCGAAGTTCGTTGCCGCATCCAGTGATTATGTCGAGCTGCAACCTTCGGCCGGGCTTGCCATAGACCTCAAATACGCCACCACGGATAACTTCGTGGGACAGAACATGTACGGCGATTTCAACAAGGCCTATCTGCACAAGCAGGCAGCGGAAAAGCTATCCAGAGCGATCAGGAACCTTGCGGCCGTCAATCCGAAATACAAATTGGTCATTTACGATGCCCTGCGCCCGCGCTCGGTGCAGTATGTGCTGTGGGACAAGGTCAAGGGCACGGACAAGCAGAAATACGTCGCCAATCCCAAGGGAGGGTCGATCCACAACTACGGCTTTGCGCTGGATATATCCATCCTGGATGAATCGGGCAAGCCGCTGGACATGGGAACCTCGTTCGACGATTTCACCGATCTGGCGCAGCCTCAACTGGAACAGCAATTCCTGAAGGCAGGCAAGCTATCGGAACGGCAAATCCAGAACCGCCAGTTGCTGCGCAAGGTGATGCAGGATGCCGGGTTCATCCAGTTGCCGGTGGAATGGTGGCATTTTGACGCGCTGCCAAAAACCGAATTGAAAAGCAGGTACAGAATCGTTGAATAACCGTCAGGGTGAAGAAAAATGAAAAAGCTGTCTGTGTGGTTGGGCGCGTTGCTGCTGTCTGTTGCCGCGTCTGGGGTTTACGCGGCGGATGCCTCGCTTTCCATGATCTATACCAATGCGCTGGGCGACGAGTTGCCGTTCTCGATCTTCTCGAAGCACAGCTGGGCACCCGATCCCAAGGCGCGCTTCGTCAAGCTGCACATGTACTTCGATGAGCCCATCAAGGTAAAGGGGCTGTCCATAGATGACTGCGGCAGCAAGCTGATTCCGGACCTTTCCATCTTCTTTAATTTCGACCAGTGGCTGTTGCGCACCACGCCCATGCTCGATGGTGAGGTGCCGTCGGCCATTCATCCGGCACGCGAAGGCAACATGCTGGTGCTGAAGGATTTCAATAAGATGATCGAAGTGCGTTCACTTACCTTGAATTTTGAGCATAACACTGGGTTCAAGATTTGCGGCATACACCTGAAAGACCCGCAGGGCGGGGAATACACCATTCATACTCCTGACCTGGCGCAGGGGACTGTGGCTGCCTCCAGCACCCTGGCCCCCACCAGCGCCTATGACGCGGTGTACCTGTTCGATTCGCGCTTCGAATACGGCTGGGCCTCCAATAAGGAAGCCAAGAACGTGGACCTGTCGTTCAGCTTTAACGAGAGCAGGCGTATCGAGCGCATTCGGCTGTGGAACGGCTACCAGCGCTCGGTGATGCACTGTATTTCCAACAGCCGCGCCAAGCAGATCAGGATCACGGGTGATGGTGGGTACGACGAGCAGGTCGCCGTAAGGGATACGCTGGGATCCCAGGTGATTGTCCTGCCCAAGCCTTTCGAGGGCAAGAATCTGAAGTTCACGGTGGTCGATTCCTTCATCGGGAAATCCTACCCCGATCTGGTCATCAGTGAGCTGCGCTTTTACGACGGCAAGGGCTGGTTCATGCTCGACCCATCGGCCAGGCTGAGGCAGAACATTGGCGAGAATCGCGCGAAATTTGCGGAGGCCGCGGCACAAGGGTTGTTGAACGATTCATACATCGCCAGGACCGACAATGATGAAGAGATCCAGATTAATGGGGATAATTCTGGGACCTATCTACGCATGCGCGCTGACGGCAGTTTTTACTTGTCGATGAATTACGGCGATGACGCTTCTTTTGCGCTGGGTAACTATGAGATCAAGCAGGCCGACAAGCGTAAGGGCTTGAGGCTTCGCCTGTTTGGGCTGCTACATCATACCCATTTATACGGTGATTGCAACGGTTGCGGGCGCGACTGCAACAAGCTCAACCAGCCGGATGAGGATGGCAACACCGAAACACAGCTCATTTTCCAGGAAGTAGTGACAATCCGCCCGGTCAAGGGAGGGAAGTATGAGGTGGTGAATGAGAGCGGCGGCAAGAAACTGTATTTTGAGAAGCTGTTGATCAGCCGGGAGCCATGAATGAAGCGTCTATCCGTTTTTCTGCTGCTGATTTGGTCTTCTGCCTTTGCCTCAGACAAGCCGGTCGAGATCAATATCCAGTGGGAGTATAAGAACTTTGCCCCGCAGATGGCACTCTACGAGGTGAAAGGTTTTGCGCGCCTGTGGGATGCGCGCAGTGTGGCAAGTCTTGCCGACGCGCCAGTCGGGGCGCGCATGCCGGGGACTACACTGGAGTTGAAGCCGGGCCAGTACAAGCGTTTTGTGCTGGTAGTACAGAACCCCACCGACAAGCCGCTGTATTTCTTCGCCGCGCCGCATGTGGTGCAGCCGCCCGAGGAGGCGCTGGGCTTCAAATTCAAGTGCCTGTGCGTGAACCGGGCGTACACGGTGGGGCCACACGAAACCTGGTATCGGGTGGTGGAATTCCGCTTGTCGCCGGATTTTGCCGGGCAGAGGCTGACGGTGATGCATACCATCATTGGCATCGATGAGAAGCGGGCTGATGCTTTTTCCAAGAGCCCGCTGATGCCGGATATGTGAAGAGATGGCAAGGCGCATGATGAAGTCAGTCCTGTTTACGTGGATGTTGCTGATGGGTGTGGCGCAGGCTGCCGAGCCCGACCTGTCCCGGTTCGAGAAGCAGATCGAGGGCGCGCGGCAGGTGATTGTTGTCACGCCGGATGCGGGCACACAGGCCAAAACCTCGGCCTATGAATACCGGGCAGAAGAAAAGCGCTGGGTGCGCGTGCTTGGCCCGTTCGATTCGGTCATGGGCAGGAAGGGCTTTGCCTTGCAGGGTGAAAAGCGCGAGGGGGATGGCAAGACTCCCTCGGGCATCTATGCCCTGGGTGATGCCTTCGGCTATGCGGAGAAGATGGACACCGGCTTGCACTATCGCCAGTCCGGCAGCGAGGATGTCTGGGTGGACGATGTTGACTCGCCCAATTACAACCAGTGGGTGCATGGCAATCCCCAGGCAAAATCCTTCGAGAAAATGCACCGGGACGACAGGCTGTATAGCGCCGGGATCATCGTTGAATACAACACCGCGCCTATCGTTAAAGGAGCCGGCTCGGCAATATTCTTGCACGTATGGCGCGCTGGTAATAAAGCGACTGCAGGATGCGTTGCCATGGAGGAGAAAAATATCCTGGCGCTCCTGCACTGGCTGGATGCAAGCCGTAAACCCAGGGTCATTCTGAATCCGGAAGCGCTTAAATAGGTTGTATCGCGTCAAGAGGCGGATAGCTCCCGAAGTGGTCTGGTCTAATACTTTGATAACCCATTTGCACGCCTCGGTTCTTGCATCCAGGCATTGCGGAAACACTCAGGATTTCCTGTATTGCTTACCGGGGAAATCCTCGGCGTTGTTCTTGACTGTTTTCATTTTAGGCACAGCAGAATTTAATATTTCTCAACAAATCAATTGGTAAGCATTGAAAACCTTGTTGCTATCAAAACTTGAGTAAATGTTGACAGTATTTTTATTGTTGAGTAGAATTGTCAACAATGATTCAGGAAATGCAATTCCTGAGTTATGAATAGAAGCGCAAATCTGTAAAGGGCAAACCTACCGAAAGGTAGGGACGCAAAGTTACCGGTCTAAAGGGCATTGCCCCATGACAGCGGGATCGCCGGATAAAGCATGCACAGATGCCAGGTTGTATTGTGCGCATGTGTGGTCCTCTATCTTCCCGATGGTTAATCCGGTAATGCGGGCTTGGCAAGCGCGGGGGGTGCGTTTGTTGTTCAGGCCAGCCCTGCTGGCGCAAACAATCTTTGTGAATTTTTTGATAACCTTTTGTGAAGAAAGAGAGTACTAAAATGGCAAGCAATTTGGATAACGCACTGCAAACCGCAATAGCATCAGTTCCCGAATGCCTGGCAGCAGGCTATATCGATCTTTCCAGCGGCATGCTGCTGGGGATCAAGTCGGTGGATTCCCAGCCGAACGAGGTTGTGGAGCTGCTGGCCGCTGCTACCGCAGACCTGTTTCAGGGCACCAACGTCAAGATGATCGAGAGCATCTTCAAGAAGGCGCGTGGTCTGAAGGATGACGGCCACCACTACTTCCAGGAATTCCTGATCAACAGCGACAACCTGATACATGTATTCATCCGCGGCAAGAACGAAGAGCACGTTTCATGCTTTGTGTGCCGCAAGTCCGCCAACATGGGCATGGTGCTGACCAAGTCGCGCTCCGCAATGCCCTTGCTGGAAGCAGCAGTCTAATAGCCAGCTCCCAGACTAAGCCCGGCAACAGCAGTTGCCGGGCTTTTTGTTTTCCATTTCAGCGAAAAATTGACGGATTTGCAGTCTCCTGACCTGGAACATACGGCGCATTTTCTTATCAAATGTAAGTAGTCTGCTGGTGTGATATTCAGAATCGCGAAGCGGCAATTCAGCAGCAATTACCGGAATGGGAAAGCAGCGTGGATTTCCCATCTTTGCCAGAAGGGCATTGCTGATACCAGGCCCGATGGGGTACAACGGTTTCCGGTTGGCACAATTTGCGAATGCGCTCCGGAACGCCGAAGTGGCGGAACATGGAAGGGTATTCATCATGAGCAAATTCATGCGCTGTGCAATATCCCTGGTGTTTTACCTGCTTCCGCTGTCGTTGCTGG